>JAYTOM010000320.1:0-2571 GCA_043747765.1 Actinomycetota bacterium | reverse complement strand
GACATCCGCGACACCGATCTCGTTGCCTCAGCGGCCGAGGGATGCGATGCGATCATCCACGCGGCAGCCAAGGTCGGCGTCGTCGGGGCCTGGGAGGAGTACCGCAGCATCAATGTCGATGGCACGGCCGCGGTGATCGGCGCGGCACGCCGCAACGGCGTCGGCCGGATCGTCCATGTCTCCACACCATCGGTTGCTCACGCCGGTGACGCAATCGTCGGAGGACGAGCCGAACCGCCGGTCATGGGTCGTCACGGCGCCTGGTATCCGGAATCGAAGGCCATCGCCGAGCACCTCGTCCTGGCGGCGGCGTCGCCGGCAGTGGCCATCGTCGCGATCCGCCCCCATCTCGTCTGGGGCCCCGAGGACACTCAGCTCGTTGGTCGGATCGTGCAGCGGGCGCATGCCGGCCGACTCGCGCTGGTCGGTGACGGTTCGGCGTTGATCGACACGACGTACATCGACGGAGCGGCTTCGGCACTCGTGGCCGCACTCGATGCCGTGCATCCGCACGCGCGCTGCAATGGCCGGGCGTATGTGATCGCCAACGGTGAGCCGCGCCCGATCCGGGAATTGATCCTCGGCATCTGTGCCGCTGCAGGCGTCGACACAGCGCCGCGCGAGGTTCCTCGGTGGCTTGCGCTGTTCGCTGGTTCCGTTGTCGAGCGGATGTGGAAGTTGCGCGGCGCCGAAACCGAACCGCCACTGACTCGCTTCCTCGCCGAACAGTTGGGCACGGCTCACTGGTTCGACCCGCGGCCAGCGCGAGACGATCTCGGCTGGCAGCCGACCGTCAGCATCGACGAAGGCTTGGCCCTCCTTTCGGCCTGGTACGCCACATCTCCGTTCGAGGGCTGATGCCTCGGTCTGCTGTGGCGGATCGCGCACGATCGCAGTGAGTGTTCACGTCGGCCCGGTGGCAGGCTGGGGGGGTGAATCAACGGGACATGCTGGTCATCGGCGGCGGGCCCGCCGGTGCGGCCGCAGCGATCCGGGCTGCACGCGGTGGCGTGCGGGTGACGGTGTTCGAAAAAGGTCCGCACGGTCGCGACAAGGTCTGCGGCGATGGCCTGACGCCTCGTGCCGTCGCCGCGCTCCGAGATCTCGACATCGGCATCGAGCGGGCTCATCGCATCGACGGGTTGCGGATGATCGCGGGCAGGACGTCGCGTGAACTGGCTTGGCCGACGACGGACCGATTCCCGAACTACGGCGCGGTCTGGCCGAGAAAGAAGTTCGACACGTACCTGATCGATCTGGCGATCGAGGCCGGCGCCGACGTGCGTTTCGAAAGCGAGGCGCTGCCCGTGCTCGACGGCGACCGGGTCACCGGTGTCTCGTGCAACGGTGAGACGTTCGAGGCGCCGCTGACCGTGTTGGCCGCGGGCGCGCAGGGCTCGGCGGCAAAGCTGGTCGGTGCCGAACGCGACCCGGACGAACCGTTCGGTCTGGCAATACGCGCATACGCCCAAACTCCCCGCCACGCCGAGCGCCACCTCGAAGCCTGCCTGTCGTTGCGCGACGAGCACGGGGTTCCGGTACCGGGATACGGCTGGATGTTCCCCGCCGGAGACGGCACCGTCAACATCGGTGTCGGTGCACTCAGCACGATGCGCGGGTTCAAGAACCTCAACCTGAACACGTTGCTCGATCAATACGCCGCCATCGTGCGAGACAGTTGGAGCCTCGGGCCGTACATCGAGAAGCCACGCGCGTGGCGACTGCCGATGAGCAGCCTGCGGCGGCACGGCAATGGTTGGCTGGCCATCGGCGACGCTGCCGGTTTCATCAATCCGATGAACGGTGAAGGCATCGACTATGGGCTCGAGAGCGGCGTGCTCGCCGCAGATCTGTTGATCAGCAACCCGGTCACCGCGCCCGCTGTCTACGATCGCGAGGTTGGCGAACGGTTCGACGCGTTCCTGCGCACCGGCCGACGGTTCAGCTTCATCATCGGCCATCCGCTGCTCCTGCGCAGCGGATTGCGGGTCGCTGTTGGCACACGGGCGGCTGCCAACGTGACCCTGTCGGTGATGGGCAATCTGATCGACGGCACCACTCCCGGAGCGGCCGGCCGCGTGATGCGATTCGCTGATTCAGCACTGCGGATCGCCGACCCGGTGCTGCGCAGGACTCGGGCAACCGCCTGATCTGATCAGCCGTAGATGGTGATCGTTGTCGTGGTGTTGCCGAACGAGTAGAGGGCGACTTTGCCGTCGAGGGCCTGGAACAACTGGGTCAGACGTTTGTTGATCGACCACAGCTTCTTGTCGTTCGAGATGTCGTACGCAGTTGCTGACGTGGCACTGGTCACGTAGAACTGACCCACAGCGACCTCGGTGTTTCCCCCGTCGATCACAGTTCGACAACTGAAACCCTTCTCACCAAGGGCGCAGGCCTGGACACCATTGTCGGTCGCGACAAGCACGATCTTGCCGTCGCTCGACGGCCGGATGAAGCCGTGCGGGCCGGTGGCACCGAGCGCGGCTGGTTTCGCCGTCAGCGACCACGCACGTGGGGTGCCGACTTCGTTCTGGACGATCGCGAGATCGCCGACGACGAGAGCCAGCT
>JAYTOM010000319.1:0-1659 GCA_043747765.1 Actinomycetota bacterium | reverse complement strand
TCGGCGGCGGGCTCTCCTCCCCTCAGCCTTCCCAATCGCGATGAGAATCGTCGGTCGATCCGGCCCAACGGTTCATCTGACCAATTCGTACACAAACATGTATGCCCAGCTCACGACCATCTTTTGGCGCTCCCGGAAGGATTCGGACCTCCGTCTACAGTTTAGGAACCCGCACACTGAGCAGTATCGCGGCCCAGGTCAGGGCCTCTGTCGACACCGAGTGGGGTACCGTCGTCCCTGGGCCTTCCCAACCACGCAGGCCAGTTGCGGTGTGTGGCAGTCAGTTGAATGGTGGTGGGTGATGGTCCGGCCGATGCAGACGGTGAAGGTCTTCGGGGTTCAGGATCGGCGTTCAACGCTGCAAGCGAAGTTGCCGTGGGTGGTGCGCTACACCATCGATGGTCGGCATCGCAGCAAGTCGTACCGAACCCTTGCCGAGGCCGAACGGTACCGCGGCACGCTCCTGCAGGCAGTCCACGCCGGCGGCCGGTTCGACGCCGACTCCGGTGAACCGGAGTCGTGGCAGACACCTCTGGCCGACGTCCGTGTGCATGAATGGTCGCGATGCTGGCTCGCCCAGCAGTGGCAGGAATGGCAGCCACGCACGCGGGCTTCTGCGACGGAGTCGCTTGCTAGGTTCATCACGCTCGCCACTGACCATGGCGCGAAGGCACCGGTCGGTCTGCGGGTCTACCTGTACCAAGCGCTTGCGCCGAACTCCGAAGATCGGCGTGATGTGCAGCACGAGAAGTGGATGGCCCGACACAGCCTTTCGCTCGGTGAACTCGATCGGGAGCGGATCGCTGACATCGACCGTCGCCTCGGATTGAAGTTGGATGGTTCGCCGATGGCGGCGAGCACGACCAACCGGATCCGGATCGTCGCCCGCGCTTCGATCCAAGCAGCGATCGACGCCGGAGCGATACCTTCGGATGCGTGGCCGCAACGTTCGAAGACGCGGGCACGAAGAAAGGTCGCCCGTACGCGCAGGGTTGATGTCCGCACATTGCCTGGTCCGGCTGCGATGGCGGCAGCGATCGACGCGATCATCACCCAACAGCCCGGCAGCAAGACCTATCGGATGATGATCGCGGTCGCCTACTACGCCGGCCTGCGACCATCGGAGGTCGTGATGCTCCGCGTCCGATCATGCGAGTTGCCCACCGAAGGGTGGGGGCGGCTCGAGGTCACCGAAGCCGACATTTCCTTCGATGAACCTGGCGAACCCAAGACCGGGCCGCGCAGTGTCCCGATCCCGCCCGTGCTCGTCTCGATGCTGCGCGAATGGATCGACCAGAACAAGCTCGACGCGCCGGGTCGTCTGCTGTTCCGGACCCGAAACGACACCCGCCCAGCGGCTCGAACTGGGCACGGGCATGGCACCGCGCCCTCGAAACGGTCGGCCAGAAGCCGATGCGCGTCCACGACTGCCGACACGCCGCCGCGACCACATGGCTCCGCGCCGGGATGCCCCTCGCAGAAACCGCACGCCGACTCGGGCACAACGTCGAAACACTCGTCTCCACCTACGTCGGCGCCCTCGACGACGAAGAGCACATCGCCAACCAACGAATCGACACCATCCTCGGATAGCCGACGCGGCTGACACAGAGCTCGAAGAGCCACCGCTCCCGGCCCGCACAAGATCGCCGGATCGGC
>JAYTOM010000318.1:0-2578 GCA_043747765.1 Actinomycetota bacterium | reverse complement strand
TGGCTTCCCGATCGTCCTGGCGCGCTCGGGCAGGTAGCGAGTCGGATCGGGGCGGTGCACGGTGATGTCGTGGGCATCGAGATTCTCGAGCGCGGGGGTGGCAGTGCGATCGACGAACTGGTGGTCAGCTTGCCCGACGAGGTCAGTCGAGAACTGCTGCTGGCCGAGATCGCCCAGGTCGATGGAGTTGCGATCGAAGATCTCCGACCGATCGAAGCGGGTCGTCCTGACGCCGGCATGCTCGCTCTCGAGATCGTCGCCAGCCTGGTCGAAACCGAGCCGGACGAGCGCCTCGATGCCTTTTGCGATCAGCTTCAGTATCTGGTCGACGGTTCGTGGTCGCTGGCAATGCGCATCGACGATGGCGACGTCGGCGCGCCTGAGGTGCTCGTCGAGCGTGGCAATCCGCCCGACAAGGGCTGGCTGGCCGCGTTCTTCGCCGGCAGCCGTCACATCCCGGCTGGTGAGTTCGCTGCGTCCTCTCCCGGCGATGTGGTGTGGGTACATCTCCGGCGCGCCGGGATTTCCGTTGCGACCGGGCGCGGCGATCGCCCTTTTCACACGCGCGAGCGATCGCAGGTGTGGTTACTCGGGCGCGTCATCGACGGCCTGCTCGCGACTTCGCTCGACTGCGCGTAGCCACTGCGCATGCTGGCGATCGGCGGCGGTGCGGTCGGCGTTCGGCGAGAACTCGGCGTCGAGCCGCCATCGATCGGTGATTGCATCGAGCGACGGCCACACACCTTCGGCCAAACCCGCCAGGAACGCGGCGCCGAGCGCTGTCGTCTCCTGGTCGACGGGTCTGCGCACGGTCACGCCGAGCTGGTCAGCCTGCATCTGCAGCATCATGTCCATCGCCGAGGCGCCACCGTCGACACGGAGGTCACGCACGTTCGTTCCCGACGCAGCCGACATCGCATCGACGACATCGCGCACCTGATACGTCATCGATTCGACGACAGCACGGGCGATGTGCGCCCGACCGGTTCCGCGCGTGATGCCGAGAATGGTTCCGCGCGCGTACGGGTCCCACCACGGACTACCGAGACCGGTGAAGGCTGGCACGATCGACACTCCGCCCGAATCAGGAACCGTCTGGGCGAGCGGGCCGACCTCACTGGCGTCGCCGATGATCTGCAGCCCGTCGCGGAGCCACTGCACCGCAGCTCCAGTGACGAAGATCGCGCCCTCGAGTGCGTACGCAGTGGTGCCATCGGCCAATGTCCAGGCAACCGTCGTCAGCATTCCATCCGTCGGGGCAGGGCAGTGCTCGCCGACGTTGAGCAGGACGAAACTGCCGGTTCCATATGTGTTCTTGGCCATCCCGGCGACGAAGCAGGCTTGGCCGAAAAGCGCACTCTGTTGGTCGCCCGCGATGCCGGAGATCGGTATGCCAGCAGGCGCGCCGTATCGATCGCTGGTGATGCCGAACCGACCGCTGCTCGGCATCACCACGGGCAGAGCACGGAGGGGCACGTGCAACATCTCTGCCAACTCCGGATCCCAACTGAGTGAACGGATGTCGAACAGCATCGTGCGGCTCGCGTTCGACGGATCCGTGGCGTGGACGGCGCCGCCGGTCAGGTTCCACAGCAGCCACGAATCGATCGTGCCCAGGGCGAGGTCGGCGGTGTCCTCGACCATGCCTTCGTTCAACAGCCATTCGAACTTGGTGCCACTGAAGTACGGATCGAGCACGAGACCTGTTCGCTGGCGGATCATCGGCAGCATCCCCCTGCTGGTCAGATCGTCGCAACGCAGAGCGGTGCGCCTGTCTTGCCAGACAATGGCCCGATGCAGCGGTCGACCGGTCGACCGGCTCCACGCGACGACCGTCTCGCGCTGATTGGTGATGCCGACTGCGACCTGAGGCCGGGGCAGCTGCGCGACGACCTCGTGCAGCGTAGTCGTCACCGCCGCCCAGATCTCGTCGGCATCGTGCTCCACCCAACCCGGTCGAGGAAAGAACTGGGTGAATTCTCGATACGACGACAGGGACGGACGGTCGTCAGCGAACACCGCGCGGGTGCGAACTCCTGTCGTGCCGGCATCGATGGCAAGGACGCAGACATCATCACCCATCGCGTCGTACCTGGCTCAGCGGCGCTTGGGTTTGTTGTTCTTGCGGTGTTGCGAGGGTCCGGTGGATGTCCGCCCGGTCGGTGCGGGACGAGTTCTCGTCGGTGACGTCGATGCCGCGGAGTTCGACCGAGACGCGCGAGCAGCCGATGCGAGGGGCCGTTGCGTGCGGAGTTCCTTCATGGTTTTGCGCTGATATCCGAACTTGGCCAGCACGCTGCCGAAGAGGAGATACATCGGACCGCTCGCGAACAGTCCGGCGAACAGCCCGATCTGCAGCGGCCTGTGCTTCGTCGTGTAGTAGACGATGTAGGCGGCCGCTGCGATGCCGACATAGAGCAGCCACTCGCGGATCAGGCGCTGCCACGGCACCTTGCGAGAGGAATCCCATGCCATGCACAGTTCCTACCATGCGGCATGACCGATGTTCGAATAGGGTCGTTACATGCGTGTCGGGCTGTTGACCGGTGGCGGAGATTGTCCCGGCCTGAATGCAGTG
>JAYTOM010000317.1:0-2122 GCA_043747765.1 Actinomycetota bacterium | reverse complement strand
CGTCATCCAGCACTCCGGTCACGACGAGCACCGCTGCCGTGATCATCGCGCCGTAACGGTTCCCGCTCAGAATCGCCCCACGGGGTGCTGTTGTGCGGACAGGTCGCTCGAGCACGCCCCGTGGGGTCCTGCTGAGCAGGCGAGTGAACGTCGGTGACGACGTGTCAGACAGGCTGGCGATCGACGGTGCCGAGGAAGTTGCGGAGCAGATCGTGACCGGCCACGGTGAGAATGCTCTCCGGGTGGAACTGGACGCCCTCGATCGGTCGTTCACGGTGACGGATACCCATGATGATGCCGTCGTTGGTCGACGCGGTGACCTCGAGACAGCTGGGCAGCGTGGCGGGATCGATCATCAGCGAGTGGTAACGAGTGGCGGTCAGCGGATTGGGCAGCCCGGCGAACACGCCCGTGTCCGTGTGGCGGATGATACTGGTCTTGCCGTGCATCAGTTCCGGGGCGCGCACCACGCTGGCGCCGAAGACGTGGCCGATGCCCTGATGACCGAGGCAGACACCGAGAACGGGAATGCCCCGCTCGCCGAGCACCGGCACGAGCGCACACAGGATGCCGGCATCCTCCGGGCGGCCGGGACCGGGCGAGAGCAGTACGGCATCAGGCTCGAGGTCGAGTGCCTGCTCGACCGTGAGTGCGTCGTTACGGTGGACGAGCGGCTCGGCCCCGAGCTCGCCGAGGTACTGGACGAGGTTGTAGACGAAGCTGTCGTAGCTGTCGAGCACGAGGATGCGGGCCATCCGCACAGCCTGCCCGGTCCAGATGCGTCGTGTCGAGCCAGTTCTGGCCTAGGTCGACTAGGCTCGCTTTTTCGTGGCACCACCTAAGCGCAGAACTGGCGGAAGAGTAACTCCGAAGGGCACCAAGCCAGGGCAACTGCCCAGGGCCGGTAGCCCGCCGATCGGTGGCTCGTCGACGCGCCCGACCGGGTCATCGACCTCGACCGCCACGTCGACCAACATCGGCGTTTCGTCTCGCTACACGCCGCCGGTCCCGCAGTCGGCCAAGCAGAGTCCGAAGTGGGTCCCGATCCTGATGCTCGTCTTCCTCGGTCTCGGCGTGATCACCATCATGAGTCGTTATCTGCTGTCCGACAGTGTCGGGAACTGGCCAGTGTTCGCCGGCCTCGGACTGGTTCTCGCTGGTCTGTACACCGCAACAAAGTGGCATTGACCGCGCTTTTACGGTGATTTTCGGTCGGTCGCGTTGTGCACCGTCTGAATTACATTGGTGTCGTTCGTCAACACCTTTATCCACAGATTGTGGACAAGTGTGCTCATTCGATCGGCGCGACGAGCTCCATGTCCTCGAGGCAGTGTCGAGGTGGTGGAGGGTCCTCGTCGGGGGCCAACGTCATCTTCAACTCCAGGCCACATAAGGAGCAGCGGTACTTGACGTTGATACGTCGCATCTCGCCCGCCGGCGGTGGAGGCGGCAATGGTGTGGTCATGCTGCGGAGCATGCCGATACCACTTTTCCACAGGACCCAGCCGAGGATGATCGCAAATCCGACCCAGATGATGGTCGAAGCAGCAGGCACGAACGTAACGCTACAGGTGAGCGTTCACCCCAAACGTTCGATGATGGTGGCGTTGGCCATGCCGCCACCCTCGCACATCGTCTGCAGCCCGTAGCGGCCACCCGATCGTTCGAGTTCGTTGAGCATCGTGGTCATCAGTCGTGCTCCGGAGCACCCGAGGGGGTGCCCGAGAGCAATCGCCCCACCGTTGACGTTGACCCTGCCCATATCCGGGTGGATCTCTCTTTCCCACGCCAGGACGACAGAGGCGAACGCCTCGTTGATCTCGATCACGTCCATGTCGTCGATGGTCATTCCGGCTCGCTGGAGCACCTTGCGAGTCGCAGGAATCGCAGCCGTCAACATGAACCTCGGATCGGCACCAGCCAATGAGAAGTTGACGAACCGGGCCCGCGGCGTGAGACCCAATTGAACGGCGCGCGCCTCGCTCATGATCAAGATCGCAGCCGAGCCGTCGGTGATCTGCGATGAGTTGCCGGCGGTGACCCGCCCGCCGTCCTCCTCCGTGCGAAAGGCCGGCCTGAGCATCGCGAGGGACTCCATCGATGTCTCCCGCAGACCCTCGTC
>JAYTOM010000316.1:0-6580 GCA_043747765.1 Actinomycetota bacterium | reverse complement strand
AACGGCCTGTCGGACTGCCGGTATACCACCCTGCAAGGCACGCTCGGCAACAGCGCGTTGCTCCTCGGGAAGATCGGCGAGTACGGCGGTGCGGTGCTTACGACCCGGCTTGAGTCGCTTCGGCTTCGGGCGCTGTGGCAGTTCCGGCGGGGGAGTGAAGTTCGGGCGGGGGCGCCGGTCGCGCCGATCGACGCCAGCTCCATCTGCCGCTGCGGCACGCACGGGCCGGTCGCCGTCACGCCGAGGACGATCACCTGCAGCGCTCGCCGGCCCGTCGCCACGGGGCGGTCGACGATCGCCGTCTGGACGCGGGCGTCGGTCGCCGTCAGGGCGCGAGGGACGGTCGCCGTCGCTACGCCGCGGTGGGCGATCGCGACGATCCCCACGATCTCCGCGGTCCGCACCACCTTTACGTGCCAGTTGTTGCGTCACCGCTTCGAAGGGGGTCGAGCTGGGCAGGATCTCGAGCAGGCCCGACTTCTCGGCCTTCGACTTTGTAGGCGCGACGTTCAGCACGGTCGTGCCTTCCAGTTCGGTCTCCACTTCGGCGCGCAAAAGGTCGCCGACCTTTGGCTCGCCGGACAGGATCGAACCCTCCAGAACGCCCTTTGGGACGCGGGCGCCGGCTGCTCGCCAGGTCCACGTGCCGTCCGGGCGCGCGCTTGTCAGTTCGATCTCAATCCTGCGGGACATAAGGAACCACGCTACCCGCCGAATTGCTCGACTCTCCCGTTCGGCTCGCAGCGCGATCCACCAGAGAACCGCACGTCGAACCGCTCGTCGAACCACACGTGGACTGCACGTCGAACCCGCTCGTCGACTGCACGCCCGGTACGTTGTGGCGGTGCCGATCTACGCGCTGGGCGACCAGGTTCCCGACATCCATCCCGATGCGTTCGTGCATCCTGACGCCGTGATCATCGGATCGGTCTGGATCGGTGCGAACAGCAGCATCTGGCCATGCGCCGTGTTGCGTGGTGACGATGGTGAAATACACATCGGTGAGCGCACCTCGATCCAGGACGGGTCGGTGATCCACACCACGCCGTGGCACCCGACCACGGTCGGCAACGACTGCGTTGTCGGGCACATCGTGCATCTCGAGGGATGCACGATCGAGGACGGCTCGCTGATCGGCAACGGCTCGATCCTGCTGCACAACGTCATCGTCCACGCCGGTGCCATCGTGGGAGCGAACGCTGTGCTCCTCGACGGCACCGTCGTGCCCTCCGGCGCGTTAGCCGTCGGAATTCCCGCTGCCATCAAGGAGGGCAAGGCCAGGGCCGATTTCGTCACGGTCGCTGCCCAGAGTTATGTCGACAAGGCTAAGCGATTCAAAAAGACCATGCGCAGGATCGACTGAGATGCTCGCGCTTGTCGTGACCGTGCACAACAACGAACTCGAGTTGGCGGCCGACGAGTTGTGGTCTCTCGGCGTCGTTGCTGTCGAAGAACGCGCTCAGAACGGAACGGTGTCGACAGAGCTGTGGACCTCGCTCGGAGACGATACCGAGTCGATCACCGATGCGCTCGGAGCACTGCGTTGGCCATGGCGATTCGAGATCATCGACGAATCTGTCAGCAACACCTGGCGGTTGCATGCTCAGCCGACGTGGATCTGCAACGACCTGGTCGTCCATCCGGCGTGGCGCGATGCGTCCGCCCACGGGTCTGATCCGGCGTGGAACTTCGCCGGCGCGATTGCGATCCCGATCGAGCCGGGGGCGACGTTCGGAATGGGCGATCATCCAACGACGGTGCTGTCGATGCGCGCGCTGCGAGCGTGTGTCCGCGCCGGCGACGACGTATTGGACGTGGGTTGCGGCAGCGGTGTGCTTGCGATCGCCGCGGTACTGTTCGGCGCCGAGCACGCGACAGCGATCGACATCTCTCCAGCGTCGATTCCGACGACTGTGCACAATGCCGAGCTGAGCGGTGTGCGTAACCGCATCGCCGTTGCCACCACACCGCTGGCCGACGTTCGCGGTGTCTACCGGGTCGTCGTCGCGAACATTCTCGCGCCGACATTGATCGACCTCTCCGCCGACCTTCGCAGAGTGCTCGCGCCCGGCGGACGACTGATCATCAGCGGAATCCTCGCCGACCGGCACGAGCACGTGCTCGACGCATTGTTCCCGCTTCGACCAACAGCGCGGCAAGATCTCGACGGATGGACGGTCGTCACACTGGACGGTTGAGCAGGGCCTCGATCTCTGCGAGGTGGGCGAGTGACGGCACCGCTCCAGCCCGGGTTGTGGCCAACGCTCCGGCGGCTGCCGCGAATCGAAGTGCGGCGAGCAGTTCGGCACCAACGGCCAGAGCGGCCGCGAACGCCCCACAGAACGCATCACCCGCTGCTGTGGTGTCGACGGGCTCGACTACGAAGGCGGGAACCATCGTTCGCGCTCCATCGGGAGTGCACAGCTCAGCTCCACGCGAGCCCAAGGTGACGACCACCGCAGCAGCCCCGAGCGCGAACAGGGCATCCAGTCCGCCGAGAATCGCGAGCTCGTGCTCGTTGGGGATCAGCACATCGCACAGCGCGATCAATGACGCCGGGAGTCGTCGCGCCGGCGCCGGATTGAGGATCGTCGTGGCCCCGCCGGCGCGACCGGCGGCCAGCGCCGCCTCGACAGTCGCGAGGGGCACTTCGAGCTGCGCAAGAATCACCCTCGCATTCGACGCATTGCTTCTGACCTGGTCGGCAACGAGTTCGGCATTGGCGCCGGCGACCACGATGATCGAGTTCTCGCCGCTCGCCGAGACGCCGATCAGGGCGCGTCCGGTGGGTACCGACGACACACGCTGGACGCCATGAGCATCGACCGAGTCGGCATGCATCACGTCGAGCAATTGTTGCGCCGCGCCGTCGTCACCGATGGCCGCACACAACGACGTCCGTGCCCCGGCCCGTGCTGCAGCGACGGCTTGGTTGAGGCCCTTTCCGCCGGCATGCTCGGCATATGTGTAGCCCATCACGGTCTCACCGGGGGCGGGGAGACGATCCGTCGTCGCGACGAGGTCCAGATTGGCGCTGCCGACGACGCAGACGTCATATCGAAATGCAGATGCATCGGCCCCGTGTGGCTTAACCACGTCGATCAGTTCGCTCGCTCAGCACCTGACGATTCAAGCAGACGGGCGGGTCAGCCCACCCATGTCAGCTGACGCCGCGGGCGCGCACACCGATCGGCGCGATCAGGCGGTAGCCCGCGCTATGCCGCTCGTCCTCGGACTCGCCACCCCAGAACCCGTACTCGTGGTTCTCACGCGCATACATCTGACACATCGAGTTGACCCGACAGCTCGCGCAAACCGACTTGGCCATTGCCTCCCGTCGGTCCCGCGCCTGCGGCCTCTCCGCCGGAGCAGGGAAGAACAGGTTCGTCAGTCCTTTGCACGCGGCATCATTCATCCACCGGTCATCGGTGGCTTCGCGATGGAACATGATCTCAACAGCAGCCATGGTGCCCCCTTGACTCCAAAAGTTCTCGCTCGCAGACCCCAGCGAACGAACACGATCTTATGGAGAACTAACTACCGAGTCAATTGCATCCTGCAAGAAATTTAATGTGAGGCATTGATGATTGCGGCGACACCTGCAACGAAGCAGTCGACGTCGTCGGGCGTCGTGTCCCACGCGGTCATCCACCGAACTTGATCGACCGGAATGTTCCAATCCCAGAAGAAACACCACTCGCGTAGTGGCGCAATCACGTCGTGCGGGAGGTGCGGAAACACGCTGTTGACAACGGGCGGTGCGTCGTACACGATTCCGTCGATGCCCATTGTCGCGCGGTGCAAACGGGTGGCCATCTCGTTCGAGTGGGCAGCAAGGTCCAACCACAGCTCACCCTCGAGGAGCGCGTTGAGTTGAGCGGCGACGAAGCGCATCTTCGACGGCAATTGGGTCACCTGTTTACGCACATACCGTCCGACCTGGGCAAATGCAGGCTGGAGGAAGATGACTGCCTCGCCGTACATCATCCCGTTCTTCGTCGCACCGAAGGTCAACACGTCGACGCCAGCATCGACGGTCATCGCTCGCAGTGAGGGGATCGATCGGCCGTTCGCGGCGACAGCATTGGCGAGCCGAGCACCGTCAACGTGGACCGTCATGCCCAGCTGATGAGCCGTGTCGCACAGCGCAGCGATTTCATCGGCCGAGTACATCGTGCCGAGTTCGGTGCTCTGCGTCAGGCTGACCACGCCCGGCTGGGCGTGGTGCATGTCGCCCAGCGCATGGGCCTGGCCTCGCAGCTGCTCGGGAACGAGCTTGCCATCTGGGCAATCGAGGTCGATCAGCTTGGCTCCGAGAATGCGCTCCGGCGCCCCGGTTTCGTCGACGTTGATGTGCGACCAGTTCGTGCAGATCACCGCTTGCGCAGGTCCGAGCATGCTGGCAAGTGCCGTCACGTTTGCGCCCGTACCGTTCCAGACGAGCAACGCGCTGACATCGGCGCCGAACAGTTCCCGGAATCGAGCTTCAGTCTCCGCTGTCCAGCGATCGTCTCCGTATGCAAGCGCTGAACCGGAGTTGGCCTCGTCGAGCGCAGCCATCACCTGTGGATGAACCCCAGCGGCATTGTCACTTGCAAAAGAACGGCCTGGCGGCGGGAGGGAAATCACCCGATCAGTATGCCGTTCCAGCGTCATTCGCCGAAGACGGTGGTGATCACGCGGCCGTCACGATCGGCGGCGCTGGCAGCCAGATCCTCGACGACGAATGCGCGCTGCAACCACCGATCGGTGCCATCGAAGCGGGCTGCGAATGGACTCCGCCCATGCACGACCATGTCATTGTCGAGCACGAGGAGGTCGCCCGGTTCCAGAATCACCGACATGTGATGCGTTTCGAGGGCTCGGCCGAGCGCCGAAAGCGCCTCTTCGGCCTCTTCGTCGATGCCGACCATCAGGTCCTCATCGAAGGCCATCGACGGATCGTGACGCTCACCGGTGAGCACAGCGATGGGGTCCCCGAGCGTATTGGATCGACCGTGCAGATAGCTGGCATCGACAGCACACCGAAAGCGTGGCTCGAACAGGACGTCGATCACATCGTGAGCAAGATAGGGGAGGGTGGCCTGGATCGATGCGACGGTCGTGCGCGCCATGGGATCGCCGCGCAGACAGAACAGCAGAAGATACTTCGGCCGGTGAGGATGAAACGCAGCCTCGGTGTGGAACATCAGGTCGACCTTCGACGAGGTCGACGTCTGGTGCGCTGCAGATGCCTTGACCGGCACGATGTTCTGCACGATGTCACCACCGTGTTCCGGTCGGTAGCCGACCGGTTCGCCGAGCACCGTCGCGAGCGTGAGCAGCCGTAGTTCTGTGGCGTCGGTCTTGTCGACCACTTCAGTTGGCTCGGCTGGAGTCGGCGGAAGGTCGCCAACCGGAAGCCCGCGCAGCAGCATGCAGCCGGCGGGAGGTGGGCTCACCTTGAACGCCATCAACCGAGCCCGGAGGGGGGCTGGGAGAGAGGCAGCGAGCGTGCCTGCTCGGTCGATCAGTTCCTCGTCGGCCATCATGTTGGAAGACATGTTCCAGATTCTACCACTTATGGAATCGATGCACCCAGGCTTTCGGAGCCCACGGTTCGACCGACTGACCGACGATGCTCGGCTACGCTGCACGGCCATGGAGGTCGCCGAGCGAATCACCGAAGTCGGAACTCACCTGACGACGGCCGAACGACGTGTGGCCGAGGTCGTGCTCGAACGCCCCGAGTTGGTCGCATTCGGCACCGTTGCCGAACTGGCTGATGCAGCGCAGGCGGGCGCCGCGACAGTCGTTCGTCTGGCCGCCAAATTGGACTTCGACGGTTTCACGGCGCTCCAGGCTGCGGTGCAGACCGAACTGTCCCGACAACTACGGCCAGCCTCGGTCCGCATCCGCGAGGCGCGCGGCGGCGTCGCTGTTCAACGTCACCTCCAGCAGGAACTCGACAACGTGCAGACGACCCTGCTCGCGATCGACGAGCGCTCGGTCTCCCAGGCGACCAGTCGCCTGTGCGATTTGTCCAACTCGGTGCTCGTCCTCAGCGGCGACGCGTCCACCGGAGTCAGCCTGCAATTCGTCGGCGACATGCTCGCGCTGCGGCCTGGTGTCGAACTGCTGAGCGGCAACGAGGTCTCCATCAGTCGAAGGCTTTCGCAAGTCCGAGCCGGCGATGCGTTGATCGCGATCGACCTGCGACGGTACGACCGTTGGGTGGTCGAAACGGCTCGCGACGCAAAGCGGCGGGGTGTCTGGATCTTGGCATTGACCGACAGCGCGTTGTCGCCGTTGGCTGGCGTCGCCGATGTTGCAATGGTGCTCAACGCCGGGGGAGTGGGTCCTTTCGACAGCCATGTCGGCACGTTGGCTCTCCTGAATGTGCTCGTTGCCGCAGCTGCCGACGAACTCCGCGAGGTCGCCACCGACCGACTGGACCGGGCCGAAGCGGCCTGGAGCGCTGATTCTCAGTTGATCGAGCGGTAGCGCCTAAGCTTTCGTCATGACGAAAGAGGGGCGCCTCGATGCCATTGGTACGTGAGGAAAGTGGCGAGCCGGCGCTGCCGCGGTGTCGTTGGTGCCG
>JAYTOM010000315.1:0-10491 GCA_043747765.1 Actinomycetota bacterium | reverse complement strand
GGTGACGTGTTGTCGACGGCAGCGGGTGCACGGCGTCATCCGCTCGCCAGGGTGCGCGCCGAAGCCTGGTACGCGGCTGCTCTGTTGGCCGAGGCCGATGGCGATCAGCGCGCAACGTTCCGGGCGCTCGACGCAGGATTGCGGTCGGTCGATACATATCGGGCGACGCTCGGTGCTGCCGACCTTCGCAGCCGAGCGGCCCAACTGGGCGCACCACTCGCTGACCTCGGACTTCGGCTCGCGATCGAGGGCGGATCGCCACTGACGGTCTTGCGCTGGGCCGAACGGTGTCGCGCCGCAGCGATCGGTGCAGCGAGTGGTCCGTTCAGCGCCGAAATGGATGTCGACGCAGCCGCTGGGCTGGATCAGCTCCGCCAGGCGCGCTTGGCCCTCGCAGACGCGCGAGCAGGTGACGATGCAACGACGAGAGTGCTCGTCAGCCGAGTCGCCGACCTGGAGTCCGAGGTGACGGGGCGCACCCGGCACCGGGACGCTGTTGGTGCAACTCGGAGGCTGGTGATCGACACTGCTCGACTGCGACGGGAACTGGGCGATACGACGTTGATCGAGTTCATCGAGACCGACGGTGACATGTATGCCGTGGTGATCGGCGACGGTCCGTCGCATCTGACCCGCATCGGCACGACCTCGACGATTGTTGCGGCAAACGATCATCTCACCTTCGCCCTCCGGCGGCTCGCGCTCGTTCCGCCGGGACTCTCTGCCGCTCGATTCATGGCTGCCTTTGCATTGGCTGCGGATGAACTCGACTCGCTCCTTTTCGGCCCGCTCCGCAAGCCATCCCGGAAGTCGTCGATGCGACAGGCGCGATCCGGACCGTTGATCATCGTGCCGACGGGTGCGCTACATTCTGTCATGTGGTCGGCGTTGCCGACGGGCCAGCGCGCCCACGGGATGACGATTGCTCCGAGTGCGACGTGGTGGCTCGGCGCCGGCGACGGTCGCGGGGACGGAGCGTCCCGACAGCGGTCGACAACTCGCCGACGGAGCGTTCTGTTGGTCGCCGGCCCTGACATTCGCCACGCCGACGCCGAGATCGCAGCCCTTCGTCGCCTCTATCCGACAGCGCGCGTCTTGACCGGCCGAGAAGCAACGGTTGGCTCCGTCGCCGATGCCATGTCCGTCGCCACCCTCGTGCACATCGCGGCCCATGGTTCTTTTCGCTCGGACAATCCACTCTTCTCCACGATCCGATTGCACGATGGTCCACTGTCTGTCCACGAGCTGGAGGCCCTTTCGGCAGTCCCCGAGACAGTGGTGATCACGGCGTGCAGCGTTGGCCGCAATGGTGTTCTGACCGGCGACGAACTGCTCGGCACATCGGCATCGCTGCTGGCACTCGGAGTGCGTGCCCTGGCCGCACCGCTGTTACCGATATCGGACAGTGCTGTGGTACCGGTTGCCCTCGCGTTGCATCGTGGACTGCGCAGCGGTCATACGTTGTCGGCCGCCCTCGCGCACTGTGCTGTCGCCGCCGAACGCACCGGACACGCCGATGTCCTCGCTGCTGCTTCGTCGTTCAGTTGCTTCGGCTCGAGAACTTCGTCATTTCGTGTATCAGCACGCCCGTGACGCGCTCTGTGTGACATGCCTAGGCTGCCGACGATGGATCCAGACAGTTCGACGCGGGACTGGACTGCGCTGGTCGCGAGGGCACTCGACCGTGACGAGAGCGCTTGGCGCCAGTTGGTCGACGGTTTGAAGGGCGTTGCCTGGAAGGTCCTCTACGGATACGACCTCTCGTCCGAGGATCGCAACGATGCGTTCGCGAGTACCTTCTTCCGGGTCTACGAACGGCTCGATTCACTTCGCGACCCGCAGAAGTTGCCGGGATGGGTGGCGACCATTGCTCGCAACGAGGCGAACACCGTGTACCGCAAGCGGGCCAAGTTCGTTCCGATGGCCGAGCTGCCGTTGCGAGGCGTGCTCAGCGAGGACCACAGCGAACAACTGATCGACGACGAACTTCACGTGGCGCTGTTGGCGGCGTTCCGTAACCTTCCCCCGGACATGCAGACGCTGTTGCGCCTGCTGTCGGCCGATCCACCACTCGGATACGACGAGGTCGGTCGCGTCCTGAACTTGCCCCACGGCTCGATCGGACCGACTCGGCAACGGGGCCTGCAGCGTCTGCGCAACAGTCCCGAACTGGCCCCCTATCTCCACGGCGGGAGAGATTGACATGAACGAACGACCATCTGATCCGGACTCGAACGAGCCGATGACCGACGAGCTGCTCTCGATGCTGCTGCGAACTGCGCTCGACCACGCCGAGCCGGTGCCAGCGGCCGCAGTCGACGCTGCCTATGCAGCGTTCGACATGTCGGCGCTGTCCGAAGAGCTGGCAATTCTGGCGTTCGATTCGCTGGTGGTCGGCGCGGCCGTGGGGACGCGGGCGACAGAGTCCGAGGTGCGCCTGCTGAGCTTCGTCAACGACCACCTCACTGTCGACCTCGAACTGCACGCAGACGGCCGGACAATCGTTGGTCAGCTGTCGCCGCCGACCGGCTCGGAGGTTGAAGCGTTCCAGCTGTTACAGGCCGAGACCGCCGATGGCACTGTCATCGACGTGCCGACCGACGAATTCGGCCGGTTCCGAGTGACAGTGCCCGTGGGCGCTGTCAGGCTCCGCGCGACCGGACTGCTGATCACACCGTGGATCACTCGCTGACGATGCGCACCGGACACCCGACGCTCGACGAGGCCGCCTGGGACGATCAGCCCATGTAGACGGCGTGGCGTTTCTGGACGGCTTCGCGGTCCGTCGGATCTGCGGAGGCGAAGCGGGCGATCATGTCCGTGCGGAGATCCTCGAATCCGACGACGGCGTCGATGACCATCTCGCTGGCCAGGCGATACAGATCGACGTCGGCTTCGTATTCGCGGCGCCGCTCCTCCACGAACGCTGTCCGTTCGTCGAGATCCTCGATCGCCGCGATCTTGTTCGCGTAGACGGCATTGACAGCCGCCTCTGGACCCATCACGGCGATTTTGGCAGTCGGCAGGGCAAGCGTCGCGATGGGGTCGAACGCTGGTCCGCACATCGCGTACAGCCCGGCCCCGTAGCACTTACGCACGATCACGCACATCTTCGGCACCGTTGCTTCGGTGACGGCCGTGATCATCTTCGCTCCGTGGCGGATGATTCCGGCTCGCTCGACCTGCGTGCCGATCATGAAGCCCGGCACGTCGGCAAGGAAGACGAGGGGCACGTTGTAGGCGTCGCACATCCAGATGAAACGAGCGGCTTTGTCGGCTGAATCACCGAACAGCACTCCGCCCTTGTGCATGGGATTGTTGGCGACGATTCCGATCACGTTGCCGTCCAGGCGGCCGAAACCGGTGATCAGTTCGGGTGCGAACAACGGCTTGAGCTCGAAGAACGTCTCCGCGTCGACGAGGCATTCGATGACCCTGTGCATGTCGTAGCCAGCGGCCTCGGTCTCGGGCAGCACGTCGCGCATCAGGGTGCGTGACGATGGGCTCGGCCGAGCTGCTTCGGGCGTCTCGCGCCACGAGTCGGGTAGGTACGAGAACAGCAGCTTGGCCTGTTCGATCGCGTCGGCCTCGTCGCTCGCGAGGTTGTCACCACACCCGGAAACTGTGGCGTGCATGCGGGCCCCGCCCATCTCCTCCAACGTGACGTGTTCACCGATCACCTCCTCCGCCATCCGTGGCGAACCGAGGTACATCGACGCATTGCCTTCGACCATGATGACCACGTCGCAGAAGGCCGGAATGTACGCGCCGCCTGCCGCGGATGGCCCGAACAGGCAACAGATCTGGGGTACTTTGCCGGACAACTTGACCTGGTTCGAGAAGATCCGGCCCGCGCCGCGTCGTCCGGGGAACAGCTCGACCTGATCGGTGATCCGGGCGCCCGCTGAGTCGATGAACCAGAAGATCGGCAGCTCGTGCCGCAGCGCGTATTCGGTCGCGCGCACGATCTTCTCGACGGTGCGCGCTCCCCATGATCCAGCCTTCACGGTCGAGTCGTTGGCGACGACGTACACCGGTCGGCCATCGACCCGGCCCACGCCGGTGACCACGCCATCGGCCGGCAGATCGGCGGCGAGAGTGTTGGCAAGCAAGCCGTCTTCGACGAACGAACCCGGGTCGACGAGCAACGCGATTCGGTCGCGGACGAACAGCTTGTGCTGTCGCGCGAGCTTGTCGGTTTCGCGCCCCGCGTTGATGCGCATGTTGCCGGCCAACGCACGATCGGTGCGCTGCTGATGATCGGAGTTCGTCACCCGCCCATCTTCCTACATCTGCTGCGACGGCCGTGCCCGGTCGGGTGGCGAGCGGCCCAATCGCGTGAGCGTCTCAGGGGCGAGGGGCTCCGACGAATCGTCCGGCTCGATCCGGGGTGGAGAGCTGGGCATGCGGGACTGCGACCTCAGCGATGCGTGCCTGCATCTCGTCGGGCGCCGGCACAACCTTGTCGACGGTGGTGTCGACGTGGAGGTAGAGGTGTTCGCCGGTCGCGATCAGCGTGTCGTCGGCTGTCAGGTGCATCCTGTTGAAGAGATGCAACTTCTTCGGCCCGTGACCGAGTACTTGGGTGGTCACGTAGACCGCAGCGCCCGCGCGGGACTGGGCGATGTAGGAGATGTGACTCTCCACCGTGTACCAGCTGTGCCCGCCCTGCAGGTATGCCCCATCGAGCCCGATTCGGCGCAGGAACGCATCGGCGGCGTCGCCGGACAGCTGTGCGTACCTGCTGTCGTTGGTGTGCCCGTTGTAGTCCACCCAGTCGCTGGGAATGGTGGTCTCGTGAACGCGTAGCGGTTGGGTCGGATCCGCTGCGGCGGTCGGTATGTCTGCTCGCGAGAACAGCGCCCGCTCGTGTTCGGCCAGCACTGCGCCGGCGCCGTAACCAACGCTGCGCAGGCCTTGGATCACGGCGACCAGACAGTCGTCGCGGAGGGCTTCCAGGTCGCGAATGCCGACGCCATTGGCCTGTGCATCGGACTGCGCGACGATCTTCTCCAACAGCACGTCGTCCAGGTCGGGCACGTCCATCAATTTGGTCCACGGCCACTTCAGCGATGGGCCGAACTGCTCCATGAAATGGCGCATCCCGGCCTCGCCGCCGGCGATCCGGTAGGTCAGGAACGTGCCCATGAAGCTCCACCGCAGACCGGCACCGAACCGGATCGCGTCGTCGATCTGCTCGGCGGTGGCGATGCCGTCGTTGACCAGCCAGAGGGCTTCACGCCAGACGGCCTCGAGCAATCGGTCGGCGACGAATCCGTCGATCTCCTTGTCGAGCACGAGCGGTCGCATGCCGACGGCGGTGTACACCTCTGCAGCACGATCCTTCGCAGCCTGCGACGTCGCATCGCCGCCGCAGATCTCGACAAGCGGCAGCATGTAGACCGGGTTGAAGGGATGGCCGACGACCAGTCGTTGCGGATGCGTCATACCGTCCTGGATCTGGGTCGGTAGCAGACCTGACGTCGACGAACCGAAAACCACGGATGGGTGTGCTGCGGCGCTGGCCGCACCGAGGATCGAACGCTTCAGGTCGAGCCGCTCCGGGGCGCTCTCCTGGACGAAATCGACACCAGCGACGGCGTCCCCGGGTGTCGCCACGAAATTCAGCGAACCCTCGGCGGGCATTGGAGCCATCGTCAGCTTGGCGTACGCCCGGCGCGCTCCGGCGACGACCTCGCCGACCTTGCGGGGGGCATCGGGGTCGGGGTCGTACATCACGACGTCGACACCGTTCAGCAAGAAGCGTGCGGCCCAGCCGCCACCGATGACGCCGCCGCCGAGCAGTCCGACGCGTCGCAGTCCCGCGATCGGACTGGTCATCGGGCTGGTCACCGCTTGACCAGTTTCAGCTTGTCGCGAACCGCTTGGGCCGTCATCACCCTGGCGTTCATCCCACCCAGGATTGCGACGGCCCGCTCGACCAGTTCGGCATTGGTGGCCAGACGGCCGGCGCCGAGGTAGAGGTTGTCCTCGAGTCCGACGCGCACGTTGCCCCCGGCCAGTGCCGCCATCGCGACGTATGGGATTTGCATTCGACCGATCGAGAACGCGGAAAAGACCGAATCGGGTGGGAGCAGGTTGACCATCGCCATCAAGGACTGTACGTCGTCTGGGGCTCCGTAGGCGATGCCCATGCACAGCTGGATCATCACCGGATCGTCGAGCAGTCCGTCGCGGATCAGTTCACGGACGAACACCAGATGGCCGGTGTCGAAGACCTCCAGCTCGGGGCGAACGCCGAGCGCCTGTACCTCCGCTGCCATTGCCTTCAGCGTGCTCGGCGAGTTGACCATGATGTAGTCGCCACCCGACGCGAAGTTCATCGTTCCGCAGTCGAGCGTGCAGATCTCGGGCAGGATCGCGCGCACGTGGGCCAAGCGTTCGCGGGCCCCGACCATGTCCGTCCCATCTGGATTCGGGGGCAACGGTGCCTCTGCCCCGCCGAGAACGAGGTCGCCACCCATGCCGGCGGTCAGGTTGATGACCACGTCGACGTCGGCGTTGCGGATGATGTCGACGGCCTGCGCATACAGTTCGGTGTCACGCGCGCCGACCCCTGTCTCGGGATTGCGGACGTGGAGATGAACTACTGCGGCGCCGGCTCGGGCCGCGGCGATGGCCGACTCGGCGATCTGCGCCGGGGTGACCGGAACGTGCTGGCTCTTGGCTGTCGTGTCGCCGGAGCCGGTGATGGCACACGTCACGAATACATCCCAGTTCACGGTGTTCTCCCATCGATCGAGTTCGGTCGGCGCAAGGATCGTCCACTTCGTGGCAATCTCCCGCCTAACGGCAAGACTGTACTGCATGGCGTTGACACCCGACTTCGACAGTTACCCGACGGACAGCATGATCGCGTCCGTTGTGCCGCATCGATCGTGGGTCGACGTTGGATGGTCGGACGCCAAGGTCAGCGGCTTCCACCATGTGTGGTTGCGAGACAACTGCCCCTGCCCCGAATGCGTACATCAGGGCACGAAGGAGCAGACGTTCGAGATCGTCGACCTGCCGACGGACGTCGAAATGTCCGCGATGTCGGTCTCGGTGTCGGACCGGGGCGCATCACTGCTGGTGATGTGGGGCGGCGCACAGACGCACGTCAGCGTGTTCGATGGTGGTTGGCTGCGGCGTCATGCGTACGACGACGAATCCCGGCGGGCGCGACGCACCGCCGCGATCACCTGGGACGCCGCCGCGCTGGTCGAGCCGCCGACGTTCGACGGCGCGGAGGTGATGATCGACGACGACGCTCTCTACGAATGGTTGAGCGCGCTGTCCACATACGGGGTCTCTCGAGTTCGCAACGTGCCGGCCGAGCCCGATGCCGTCGGCGAACTGGTCGCCCGGATCGGCATCGTCCGTGACACCAACTTCGGTCTGCTCTGGGATGTCAAGCGTGAGCCGAACCCGATCACGAACGCCAACACGTCGCTTCCGTTGCCGCCCCATGTGGACCTGCCGACTCGCGAGTACCAACCGGGCCTGCAGTTCCTGCACTGCATCGTCAACGAGGCCGACGGCGGCGAGAACATCCTCGTCGACGGTTTCCGCATCGCCGAGATCCTCCGCGACGAGCACCCGTGCGAGTACGAGATCCTGACGACGGTCCCTTTCGAGTGGGCCAACCGCAGTATGACGTCTGACTACCGGTGGAGTTCGCCGATGATCGTCACCAACAGCGATGGTTCGTTGAAGGAGATGCGTGTCGGCAACTGGCTGCGCGCGCCGCTCGACGTGCCGTTCGACATGGTGGAATCGTGCTATGCCGCGTACCGCCGGCTGTTCGAGCTGACATATCGGACCGATCTGCAACTTCGCTTCCGGCTCGGCGCCGGCGACGTGATGGCATTCGACAACCGGCGCGCCCTGCACGCACGCGGCGAGTTCTCCGACGTCGACACCGTGCGCGTGAACGGATCTGGCGTGCCGAGCGGCAGACGTTTCCTGCGCGGCTGTTACAGCGAGCGGGACGAATTGAGGTCGCGGATGCGGATGATCGAACGCGCGAGACGAAAGCGGCTCAGCGAGGGGGAATGAGCAGACGAACGTTGCCGTCGCGGTCACGGCCAGCCATTCGGGTCGCGACGCCGGTGGTGGTGAAGCGGTGCGCCAGATCGCGGTGCAGGGCAGCCAGACCGCCTGGCGGATCGTGATGGTCGCGCATCGTGCAGATCAATTCGATCGAGTGGTCGCGATGCCGGATGATCTCGATCGCTCTCGTCTGCGACGGCCAGTCGATCGTCGACGAAGTCGTGATCTCCCAGAACCCGCGGGAACCACCCGGCCGGGCCTCGATCCTGTTGATGTGGCGATGCCCGACGAGCCAGGCGACGACGCATCGGTGGCGGTGCAGCACGGCGATCAGGCTCTCGGCGAAGCAGCGAGTCGGGTCGTTGCCGCGATCGTTGACGAGTGTGTCCGCGCCGTGATGACTGACGATGATGGCCAGGCGACCTGCGGTACCGATGGCGTTTTTTGCGCCGACCTCACCCAGTCGTTCTTCCAACCAAGCGAGTTGCTCCACCCCGACGCTGCCCTGGTAGTCGCCGGCCGGATGGGTGGTGTCGAGCAGCACCACGCGCACGTGTTCCAGATCGATCACGGAGTCGATCCGTCCCGATGACGCATTGGCCGGCGTGTAGCCCAACGCGCCAGCCTCGATGTGGCATTCGATCCATTCGGTCCTGTCGATTGATCGGCGCGTCGACAGCGGCTCGATCGCGAAGGTCGGCCCGCTCGAGAACACCTCTGGGCACTCCAGATACAGGCTCAGCGGGTCGAGAGGGGTGAACGCCTCCGGACGCCGCAGCGACTTGACCGAACCAACGGCGATGGCGTCGATCGCATCGGACCGAAGAGCTGTTCCCTGTCGCATCAGATCGTGATTCCCGGGCACGCTCGTCCATTCGATCCCGAGACCGCGTGAGGCGATCGGCGCGCTGACGCGCGCGATCATGTCGTCGACAACGGGATAGCCGAGGTGCCGCCACTGGTCCGGTACCGATGCGTCCGGCGACCAGTAGGGCCACGGATCCGGGAACTCCGAAGTCGAGACATCCTGGGCGCTTCCGCGCGCATCCACGTGGGCGATGCCGCCGGCGACGATGGCCAGATACGCGTCCAGCTCGTTTCGTTGGGCATTGTCGATGTTGTCGCCCGATGACACCGCGATGTCGAAGGGACGTCCCGTCGACGGACCGGTCGGATCGTCGGCAATGGCGTCGACGTGAGCGTGCAACGCCCACGCGGTGAGCGTGTCGTACGGCCGGTGCATGTGCAGCAGCGGTCGCCATAGCGGGTCGTGCGCTTCCAGTTCGACCCACTCGGCGCGAGCGGGCGAGGTCGCGTCGAGCACGTGCAGGTCACTGATGTGGATCATGCTGAGCAGCGTCTCGGCGTTACGGATCGATTCGAGCGGTGCCGGCGAACCACCGAGTTCGGTTCGCACGGCGTGGTCGCCATCTTCGGCGTCGCTGGCGTCAACCATTCCCGCGACTGTACCGTTGCTGGATATCGCGAGACATAGGTTGGTCGGATGACCCCGTTGTGGACACCGTCTCCCGAACGCGCTCTCGGCACGAACCTCGCTGCGTTCTCAGCATCAGTCGGTCTCGATCCGTTGGACTACGCCGGCATCCATGCATGGTCGATCGACGAGCCCGATGCGTTCTGGCGGGCGGTGTGGAACTTCTGCGAGATCATCGGTGATGTAGGAGACGTCGGCGCAACGGTGTTGGAAGTGGACAGCGGTGCGCCACCGAACCTGGCAGCGGCGCGCTTCTTTCCGAACGCGACGCTCAACGTCGCCGAGAACCTTCTCATCCGGCTGCCGGAGGACAACGCGGCAATCATCGAGTACGACGAATCGGGACGCGTTTCGGCGATGAGCGCTCAGACACTTCGCTCCGCCGTGGCTGCGTGCGCTGCCGAACTGCTCGACGCGGGAGTGAAGACGGGAGATCATGTGGTCGCGATGTTGCCGAACGGACCGGAGGCGATCATCTCGATGCTCGCGGCCGCTTCGTTCGGAGCCGTGTTCGCGTCGGCATCCCCCGACTTCGGCGTGGCCGCAGTGCTCGACCGGTTCGGTCAGATCGAGCCGGCCGCGTTCATCGGCTGCGCCGAGTACACCTACGCCGGCAAGCTGATCGATTGTCGGGCCAAGCTGGCCGAGATCGCGGATGGTCTCCCGACGGCGCGCCTGAGGATGGTCGTCGACAGTCCCAACGCGAAGGTTGCCGTCGACGGGTTCGAATCGTGGTCTGCATCGCTCGCCCGCCACGCAGGGACGCCGCTCGAGTTCGTGCGTCTGCCGTTCGACCATCCCTGGTACGTGCTGTTCAGTTCGGGCACCACCGGTCAGCCGAAGTGCATCGTCCATCGCGCCGGCGGTGTGTTGCTGATGCACGTCAAAGAGCAGCGCCTCAACTGCGACATCCGTGCCGGCGATGTGGTCACCTACTACACGAC
>JAYTOM010000314.1:0-1980 GCA_043747765.1 Actinomycetota bacterium | reverse complement strand
CGACACGGACTGGGGATGAGCGACCAGATCGAAAACCGGATCATCGAGGCCAAGAGCCGCGGCATCTACGAGGCGCCCGGCCTGGCGCTGTTCCACATCGCCTACGAGCGGCTCGTCACCGCGATCCACAACGAAGGCACGCAGGAGAACTACCGCACGATGGGTCGTCGTCTCGGACGGCTGCTGTACGAAGGTCGTTGGTTCGATCCGCAGAGCCTGATGCTGCGCGAGGCATTGATCCGCTGGGTCGGGTCGGCCGTCACCGGCGAAGTCACCGTGCGTCTGCGCCGTGGCGACGACTACACGATCGTCGACACCACCGGCCCACACCTCACCTACTCTGCGGAGCGCTTGAGCATGGAGAAGGTCGAGGACGCACCGTTCGGTCCGCTCGACCGCATCGGTCAGCTGACGATGCGCAACCTCGACATCGAGGACACCCGAGCCAAACTCGACGTGTACCGCAGCGTCGGCACGCTCGGGCCCGGAGGCCTATTGGAGCTCGAAGGCCACCGGTAGTCGCTGCTCGCCGGGGCGGCGGATCGCTCGCCATCAGGCAGCGCGGATCGCTGCGATCAGGAGGCGCGGATCGCTGCGATCAGGCCGGTCAACAGTCGGACC
Source organism: Actinomycetota bacterium (assembly GCA_043747765.1). Classification (GTDB taxonomy): domain Bacteria; phylum Actinomycetota; class Acidimicrobiia; order Acidimicrobiales; family Ilumatobacteraceae; genus WLMZ01. The sequence goes on along the minus strand of JAYTOM010000314.1, from coordinate 1,359 downwards.
CGGTCGGGCATCGTGGCCACGTCGACGTATTCGTGATCGGCGTGCGCACCGCCGCCGACCGCACCGAGACCGTCGAGAGTCGCCACTCCCCTGGCAGCCGTGAAGTTGCCGTCGGATCCACCGCCGACTGCTCGCCCTTGGACCGCAGCCAGGCCCAGTTCCTGTGCGACCGCGATTGCCAACGGGAACAGCGTGGCCGACGCTGATGACGGCATCGGCGGGCGCGTGATGCCACCCGCGACCTCGATCCGCGTCTGCGTGTCCCGAGGGGTCAGCAGCGCCATCGAGTTCTCGATCCGTTCCTTTTCACCCTCTGCCTCGACACGGACGTCGATGTACAGATGGGCCAGCGCCGGAACGACATTGTCGGTCGTTCCCGCTCGGGCGACCGTCGGAGTGACCGTTGTCCCGATCTCGGGATCGGCGAATGACGCAATGGCGAGGATTTGGTGTGCAGCCTCGATCAGCGCGTTGATCCCCTTTTCCGGTTCGAGGCCGGCGTGTGCGGCGCGACCGTGGATGAACACCTCGAACGTACCGAGTCCCTTGCGGGCGATCTTCAACGCACCACCATCGGCACTCGGCTCGAGGACGAGAACTGCGCCGCAGGCGATGGCCCGTTCCTCGATCAACGCACGCGAGGCGCGCGATCCGACCTCTTCATCGGGCGAGAACAGCATTTCCACCCCACGCGCATCGTCGAGCGCGGCGACGGCGTGGATGGCCTGGACGATGCCGGCCTTCATGTCGAACACGCCGGGACCCGTCGCTCGCCCGTCGGCCACGGTGAACGGACGTTCGGCGAGACTTCCGAGGGGGTGCACCGTGTCGTGATGGCCGATGATCAGAACCTGCGGATCGCCGCCTCCGGACCAGTGCACGATTGGTCCGGCCGTCGTCTCGATCAACTGTGCGGCACGGCCGGTGCGAGCCGCGATCATCGTCGTCAATGCATCCGCCGACGCTGCGAGGGCCTCGAGATCACGCGACGGAGACTCGATCTGGACCAGTGCCGCGAGGTCTTCCAGCATCAGATCGAGCGTCACGTCGACCATTCTGCCTCCACTGCGCTCCGACGCAGCCATCAAATGCCGGGACACGCCCGTCTTCTGATGCGAGCGTACGACGAGGGCGGGCGCGAGACTTCGCTTCATGCGTCCATCACGTTTCGTCATCGCCGCGCCCGTGCTCCTCGCCCTGCTCGCCCCTGCGTGCTCGAGCGATTCGAAGTCAGCCGCGTCGTCGGTGACCTCATCGGCCGCGGCTGCGCCGGGATCGACGGCTGCGCCAACGTCGACAACCGGGGCAACATCGACAAGTCCAGCGACCACGACACCAGACACCACAACACCAGACACC
>JAYTOM010000313.1:0-5116 GCA_043747765.1 Actinomycetota bacterium | reverse complement strand
GGCAACGACGTACTGGACGGATTGCAGAAGATCGACGTCGGTAGGGCGTTCGCCCCCGGGCTGGCCATCGTGTTCGCCGCGATCGCGATCGATCGAGTGACCACCGGCGAGAAGACGACCCGGCGCGGCAAGCGAGCCGAGCGGGTGGCAACACTCGCCGCACATCCGCAGTTGACCGCCGCCGCCGGAGTCCTGACGATCGTGGCCGTGGCGATCATTGCCAACGCGACTGGGGCCGACCACTTCCCCTCCTCGTGGAGCATCGACATCGTCAAACCAATCAACGACGCTGCCGACTGGGTGCACCGGCATCTTCGTCACGGCGTGCCGATCGTCGGCGGTACCGAGTCGTTCAACAACTTCTTCGTGATCCACGTCCTCGACCCGGTACGCGATTTTCTGCAGGGCGCGGCGTGGTACGTGATCGTCGCCGCGATCACCGGCATTGCCTGGATCGCCGGTCGCTGGCGTCTGGCCACCCTGTGCGCGCTGTGCTTCGTCGGCATCGGTGCGCTCCGGGTCTGGGCCCTGGCGATGGACACACTCAGCCAAGTGCTCGTGGCAGTGATCCTCAGCCTGCTGATCGCTGTTCCGCTGGGCATCTGGGCCGCTCGATCGCGAAATGTCGAAATCGCCTTGCGTCCGGTGCTCGACGTCGCCCAGGTGATGCCCGCGTTCGTCTATCTCGTACCGGTGTTGTTCCTGTTCCCCGTCGGCCGCGTCCCAGGGGTGGTTGCGTCCATCATCTACGCCGTTCCCCCTGGCATCCGGCTCACCACGCTCGGTCTTCGGCAGGTCCCGTTCGCGCCTCGTGAGGCCGCGACATCGTTCGGTGCAACGCCGCGCCAGGAGCTGTTCAAGGTGCAGCTGCCGCTTGCCGGCCGAGCGCTGATGCTGGCCATCAACCAGGTGATCATCATGGTGCTCGCGGTAGTCGTCGTGGCTGCACTGATCGGTGCCGGCGGGCTCGGACTCGAGACGGTGTACGGCCTGACGAAGAAGCAGATCGGTCGGGGAGTTGCCGGCGGTGTCGCGATCGTGCTGCTCGCTGTCGTCCTCGACCGCATCACACAGGCGTTCGGCGACCGGATCGGCACAACGAGTGGTCCACGATCTCGCCGGACTTCGCCGAGGAGTGCGTTACTGTACGGCGAGAAGGTCTCGTGACGAACGGACCCGGATCGAGGAGATCATGAAGAACAAACACGTACGGACAGCCGGACTGCTGATCGCCGGCGCACTGGCTGTCGTGGCCGCGAGCTGTGGAAGCTCGGCCACGACGAAATCTGCGACCCCCGCCAGCAGCGCTGCATCCACACCGGCGACAACGGCAGCCGCGACCGCAACAACCGCAGCCTCGTCCTCCACTGGTTCGACCGCACCCGCTGCATCGACCGCGGGTTCCACCGCCGTTTCCAGCGCGACGACGGCCGCGACAACGGGCGCCGCCGGAGCGCCGATCACCCTGGCCGTCAACCCCTGGACCGGCTCGGCCGTCAACGCCAACATCGCCAAGGTCATCCTCGAGTCCAAGCTCAACACCAAGGTCACGCTCCAAGCCATCGACGAGAACGCAACCTGGCCGGGAATGGACTCCGGTGCCATCGACGCCGTCCTCGAAGTCTGGCCATCCGGACACGCCGCCGACGTCGCCACATACATCACCGAGAAGAAGTCGGTCGCCGACATCGGGCTTCTCGGGCCGAACGCCAAGATCGGTTGGTATGTGCCCACGGCGATGCTCAAGACCCATCCCGAACTGGCGACCTGGGAGGGTTTCAAGAGCAAGGACACGGCCAAGGTGTTCGCCACCGCCGAGTCCGGAGATCTCGGCCAGTTCCTGATGGGCGATCCGAGCTACGTCAGCTATGACGAGCAGATCATCAAGAACCTCAATCTCCCCCTCAAGTTCGTGGTGGCCGGTTCCGAAGCGGCGCTGATCACGGCGATCCAGCAGGCCGTGAAGGACAACACGCCGCTGCTGATGCAGTTCTGGCAACCGCACTGGCTGCAGTCACAGGTCGCTCTGACCCAGGTCAAGCTGCCCGACGTGACCGACGCATGTCTGGCCAGCGCCAAGGCCGCCGATGGAAAGTTCGCCTGCGACTACCCGGTCGACCATCTCTTCAAGGCCGCCTCCGTGAAGCTCCAGACCAAGAATCCGGCTGCGTGGAAGTTCTTGGCAAAGATCTCACTCACCACGGATCAGCAGAATGCCATCGCGGCGATGATCGACGGCAAGGGCAAGCAGGGCATGACCCCGGCCGACGCCGCCACAGCATGGGTGGCCGCCAACCCCGATGTCGTCGCCAGCTGGCTGTCCTGACTCGACGCTCGACGCCCGACCCCTGCCACCCGACGCCCGATGCCTGACCTTCGATGCCTGACCTTCGATGCCTGACCTCCGCCCGACCCGAAACCCTGCCCCCGAATCCTGATAGGACTGCATCATGCAGATCAGCATCACCGTCAACGGAACATTGCACGAGGACGATGTCGAGCCGCGCACGCTGCTCGTCCATTACGTCCGCGAGAACCTCGGCCTGACCGGCACCAACGTTGGTTGCGACACGTCGTCCTGCGGCGCCTGCACCCTGCACCTCAATGGTGAGGCGGTGAAGAGTTGCACGGTGCTGGCCGTCCAGGCCAGCGGCCAGGAGATCGCCACGATCGAGAGCCTGGCTGTCGATGGTGTGCTGCATCCGATGCAGCAGGCCTTCATGGAGAACCACGGTCTGCAGTGCGGTTACTGCACCCCCGGGATGGTCATGGCATCGATCGGATTGTTGAACGAGAACCCGGATCCGACCGAACTCGAGGTGCGCTACGGGCTCGAGGGCAACCTGTGCCGCTGCACCGGCTACCACAACATCGTCAAGTCCGTGCTCGCTGCGGCGGCAACGGCCAAGGCCACAGCGCCCACCGTCAGCGCCGGGAGCCCGTCATGATCCCCGCAGCGTTCGACTACAAGCTGGCCACGTCGGCGGAAGAGGCGATCAGCCTCGTCAGCGAATACGGCGAGGATGCCAAGTTCATCGCCGGCGGCCACAGCCTGCTGCCGCTGATGAAGTTGCGCCTCGCTCAGCCCTCGATGCTGATCGACATCGGACGGCTGACCGACCTCTCCTACATTCGCGACGGCGGTGATCACATCGCGATCGGGGCGATGACCCGTCACATGGACGTCGAGAAGTCGTCGATGTTGGCCGAGCACGTGCCGTTGCTGGCCAACGCAGCCAGTTACGTCGGCGACGCCCAGGTTCGTCACCGTGGCACGATTGGCGGATCCATCGCCCACGCCGATCCGGCATCCGATCTGCCGGCGACGACGCTTGCTCTCGGGGCCACATACGTGGTGCAGGGACCGAACGGCAGCCGCGAAATCGCCGCCAAGGATTTCTACATCGGTTTCCTCGAATCGGCGCTCGACGCCGACGAGATCCTCACCGAGATCCGGGTCCCGAAGATGGGTGGCGCCGGCTGGAACTTCCAGAAGTTCAACCGCCGCGCCCAGGACTGGGCAATCGTCGGTGTCGCCGCATGGCGCGATGGCACCCGCAGCGGCGTCGGCCTCGTCAACATGGGTTCCGTACCAATCCTGGCCACCCAGGTCGCCGACGCGATCGCCGCCGGAGCCAGTGTCGACGACGCTGCCCAACTCGCCGCCGCCGATGCCGACCCCCAGGCCGATCTCAATGCGAGCGTGGAGTACCGCACCCACCTCGCCCAGACCCTGGTCCGGAGAGCACTCGCCGCCAGTTCCGTTTGACGGAACCGATCTCGACCGACCGTTCCCGACAGACGGTTCCAGACAGACTCGTCCAGACAGACTCGTCCAGACAGGCCGTTCACGGCTGGTTCACCGTGCCGTTGCTCCCGAGCGTCGGCTGTGTATCTTGAATGTCTGTGTCGGAATCCACGCTCGTCCTCGCTGAACCAGCAAGCAGCGAACCGCCACCGCGTCCGTCGGTCCCGTTCGAACCAACACTCCGTCAGGTCGTACCCGACGACCCGTGGTATCTCATCCGGGCGGTCGGCTTTGCTGTGTTCGCGGTCGGCTACGTTGCGTGGTTCGTCAAGAAGGGTCTGATCATCGACCGGATCTCGGTCGGCATCTCGGTCGGTATCTTCATCGTCATCGGCCATCTCGGTCGTCCGGTGCGCCGGTGGGTGTGGCTGGTGTCGGACACTCTCTGCTACTGCGTGATGTGGTTCGCGTACGACGAAAGTCGCGGTTGGGCGGACCGCGCCGGCTTCGAATTGCAGGTGTACGCGCCGCGCAACATCGACCGGTTCCTGTTCTTCGGAACAGACCCGAACGTGTTCCTGCAAAAGCACTTCTACGACAAGTACCACGTCCACTGGTACGACAAGATCGCCTCCACCACGTACTTCACTCACTTCATCTTCCCCATCATCGCCATCGCAATGTTGTGGGTCACATCGCATCGCGAGTGGGCTCGCTTCATGAAGCGGTTCGCTTCGCTGCTCCTGGTTGCGTGTGCGATGTTCGTCGTCCTGCCGACCGCTCCGCCGTGGATGGCCTCGTCGGGTCCGTACGATGCGATTGCTCCTCTGGCCCGGCACACCAGTCGCGGCTTCACGTCGCTCGGGATGAAGAGTTTCACGAAGAGTTGGGAGACGGCCCTCGACTGGGGCAACGCCGTGGCGGCGATGCCGTCGTTGCACGCCTCGTTCGCGTTGTTCGTCCCCGCGTTCTTCCTGCCCCGGATCAAACCGAAATGGCTCAAAGGCCTCGTACTGTGCTTCCCGCTGATCATGCTGACATCGCTCGTCTACTTCGGCGAGCACTGGGTCATCGACGGCCTCGTCGGCTGGGTGCTCGTTGGTCTGTCCTTTCTGTTGTGGGGATGGCAGGAGCGGCATCAACGCCGTGTTCGCGCCGACCGCGCCCGGCGGTTCTTCACCGCAGCCGACACTGACAATTCCATGTTCGGCGTCGCCACGGACCAGACACCTGTGCCAGCGTGAAGTCGGCCAAGCCAAAGGTCCGCTCGGTTCTGCTCGACGCCAGTTTCGTCAACTCCCTCCTCGCCACCGACTCACCGGACCACGTCGACGCCGTTGCGCTGTACGAGACACTCGTCGATCGCTA
>JAYTOM010000312.1:0-32720 GCA_043747765.1 Actinomycetota bacterium | reverse complement strand
TGAACGCGATCGGTACAGGCCCCGGCGGGGTGTCGAACAGTGTCACGCCGGTCGCAACGGTTCTCGTCGGCGCACCCCTGCCAACGGTTCTGGACTTCACCCCGGCCGGACCACGGCGTGTGTTCGACACTCGTGCTGGTCAGAGCGCGGGTGCGTTGCTGAGCATCGCCAAGGGCAAGGTCGGCAACGGCAACATCTTGACCGTGAAGCTCACCGATCTGATCGGCCTGGTCCCGGCGACGGGCGTCAGCGCCGTGTCATTGAACGTCACCGCAGTCGACGCCGCGGCGAACGGGTTCGTCACGGTGTTCCCATGTGGCACGCAGCCGTTCGTGTCCAGCGTGAACTTCACGCCGGACGCCAACGTCGCCAATGCTGTCATCGCCCCGGTTTCGGTCACCGGTACGGTTTGCTTCTTCAGTAGCCAGCCGGTCGACCTGATCACCGATGTCAATGGTTGGTTTGCCGCTGGGCGAGCGTTCGTGCCGGCCGGGCCGGCCCGTGTGCTCGACACTCGTGCTGGGCTCAGCCCCGACGCTGTGGTGTCGGTTGCCAAGACGCCGATCGTCGGCGGAACAGTGCTCACCGCGAAGGTCACTGGTCTGGCCGGCATCACCCCGGCCACCGGAGTCGGAACGGTCTCGTTGAACGTCACAGCCGTCGATCCTGTCGCTGCGGGTTTCCTCACCGTCTATGACTGTGGTAGCCGTGCAGACGTTTCCAGCCTCAACTTCGTCGCCGGTCAGACGGTGGCGAACGCGGTGCTGGCACCAGTCTCGGCGGCGGGAACGGTGTGCTTCTACAGCTCGCAGACCACGGACGTGGTCGTCGACATCAACGGCTATCTGGTGACTCCGTCCGGATTCACCGGTGTCAGCCCGAAGCGTGTTTTCGATACCCGCCCGGGTTTCAGCCCAACGGCGTTGCGCACGGTGAGCACGACCAAGGTCGGCGGGGACACCATCCTCGAGGTCAAGGTCATCGACCTCGCCGGAGCGGTACCGGCAACCGGCGTCGGTGCCGTGTCGCTGAACGTGACGGCCGTCGGCCCGTCAGCTGACGGATACGTCACCGTGTACCCGTGCGGTACCCGTCCGGACTCGTCGAGCGTGAACTACGCGGCCGGTCAAACGGTGGCCAACGCTGTGATCACGCCCGTCTCAGCCACAGGAACGGTCTGCTTCTTCAGCCAGAATCTCACCGATCTGGTTGTCGATGTCAACGGTTGGTTCACCAGCGTCCCCAGCTGAAAGAGCAGCTGAATGAGTCGATGTGTGATGTGCTCGAGGGCCCGGGAGTTCGCTCCCGGGCCTCAGGTGTTTGCAGACGTCGTGTTCAACTGGCAGGCGTACTATCATTGGGGCCGTTCTGCGGGTATAGCTCAGTGGCAGAGCGCTTGCTTCCCAAGCAAGATACGCGGGTCCGATTCCCGCTACCCGCTCCAATTGTGTCTGACGGCCAGCAGCCTCGCGGTCGCCGTACTGCCTTCACTAGGGTGGCCGGGTGATCCTTTCTGATCGAACCCTGCGTGAGCAGATCGCCGCCGGGCGCATCGTCATCGAGCCGCTCGACGAGACGTGCATCCAGCCGTCATCGATCGACGTCAAGGTCGGCAATCTGTTCCGCGTCTTCCGCAACCACACTGCTGGGATCATCGATGTCAAACAGGATCTGGAAGACCTGACAGAGCTGGTTTCGATCGACGCCGAAGGCGTGTTCATGTTGCACCCAGGCGAGTTCGTGCTGGGTTCGACGCTCGAGCGAATCGCCGTGCCGGATGATCTGGTGGCGCGCATCGAGGGCAAGTCGTCGCTCGGTCGGCTCGGCCTGCTGATCCATTCGACTGCCGGCTTCATCGACGCCGGTTTTGATGGCCACATCACCCTCGAACTCAGCAACGTCGCCAGCCTGCCGATCACGATCTACCCGGGTATGAAGATCGGGCAAGTCAGTTTCGTCCAGATGACCACGGCCGCCGAAAAGCCGTATGGCAGCGGAGCACGGGGTAGCAAGTACCAGGGCCAGCGTGGCCCGACGCCCAGCCGCTATTTCGAGAACTTCACGTCCGAACGCTGACCCGTCATCCGTCCTGCGTCACCCGCCCGGCCTTCAACGCGAGCACACACGCCTGCGTACGGATATGTGCCCACACAGAAGCGGTCGGCGCCAACACCTGACCCCGACGTCACTCGCCGGCGACGGGGATCTGCAAGGGAGTTTCGGCCAATTCCAATGCCCGCAGGCGCTCGCCGTTCTCGATCGCGTCGAGCAGGTGGATGGCGATGTCGGCGACCTTGACCTCGGTCTCTTCCTTGCCGGCAGCCTTCACACCGTCGTCCAGCATGATGTAGCAGAACGGGCAGGCCGTCGCGACGCGTGAAGCGCCGGTGGAGATTGCTTCAAGGGCACGCTCGTCGTTGACCTTGGTGCCGACAGTCTCTTCCATCCACATCCGCGCGCCACCCGCGCCGCAGCACATGCCCTTGGTGCCGTTGCGGGTCATCTCGACGACTTCGATGCCCTTGATCGACGCGACGACCTTACGTGGGGCGAGGTAGACGTCGTTGTGGCGGCCGAGGTAGCAGCTGTCGTGGTAGGTGATGCGCTCTTCGAGCGTTGCTTCGCTGACATCGAGTTGACCGCTCTCGATCAGAGATTCCAAGAGCTGGGTGTGATGGACGAGTTCATAGTTGCCGCCGAGCTGCGGGTACTCGTTCTTCAGCGTGTTGAAACAGTGCGGGCACTGGGTGATGATCTTCTTCACACCCATGCCGTCCAGCATCTCGATGTTCGGCATCGCCAGCATCTGGAACAGGTACTCGTTGCCGCTGCGCCGGGCGGGGTCACCGGTGCACATCTCTGACGGGCCGAGGATCGCGACGCTGATGCCGGCCCGCTTGAGCAGCTTGGCCATGCTCTGCGTGACTTTCTTGTTCTTGTCGTCGAACGAACCGGCGCAACCAACCCAGTACAGATACTCGGCCTGCAGCGGCTGGCCCGGATCGACGATGGTGACATCGAGGCCTTTGGCCCAGTCGCCGCGCTCGCCCTGGGCCATTCCCCAAGGGTTGCCCTGGTTCTCCATCGCCCGGTAGGCGTTGCCGAGCTCGGCCGGGAAGTTGCTCTCCATCAGCGACAGATAGCGGCGCATGTCGAGGATCTTGTCGAGGATCTCGATGTTGACCGGGCAGATCTCGTCGCACGCGCGGCAGCTCGTGCAGGCCCAGATCTCCTCGGCAGTGATCCGCTCGAACAACGAGTTCGAGCTGATCGTGATCGCGACGTCGGTGCCGATCGGCGGCGAGACGTGGGTGGCGGCCGTTGCAGCCATCACCTCGCCGGTCTTCAGCACGATCTCGCGCGGATCCAGTGACTTGCCGGTCGCGTGAGCTGGGCACACGCTGGTGCAGCGGCCGCACATGGTGCACGCATCGGTGTCCAACAACTGCTTCCACGTGAAGTCCTCGACAACCGAAGCACCGAACGTCTCGAGCGACGTTTCCGTCAGATTGGGCATTGCCTTCATCGCACCCTTGGGACGCTCGCGGTCCTTCAAGTACATGTTCAGCGGCGACGTGAACATGTGCCGCAACATCGTGATCGGCAGGATTGCCAGGAAGGCAATGAACGCGACGACGTGCAGGCCCCATGCGGCCTGGTGCCAAATGTCGAGCGAATGCGCTGACATGCCGGTGAAGAGGTTGCTGGCCGGGTAACCGATGAAGCTCCACTTCTCGAAGCTCGGCTGGCCGAACTGGGCGATGCGCACGCCCTCTGCCAGGTAACCGCTGAGGCCGATGGTCAAGAACACGCCGAGGATCAGAGCGTGCTCGGGCTTGGTCTTGATCCGGATCCGGTATGGACGCTGGATGTAACGCCGGCCGATGGCGAGCAGGATGCCGCCGACGAAGACGACGCCGGCGGCATCTCCGAAGAACGCGTAGCCCATGTATGTGCGGCCGTGCAAGAACTTCAGTTTGGGCGGCATCTGGTGGTCGACCTCGAGCACTGTGGTGACGGCGAGCAGGCCCAGGAATCCGAAGTAGATCATGCTGTGCATCAGTCCGGCAGCGGAGTCGCGCAGCAATGTGCGCATGTAGACACCGGCGCGGAAGTCGGCCAGGCGGCGCTTGACGTTCTTCGGAGTCGTGCGCCGACGGTCCGGTCCACCCCGCTCCCAGTTCTTGACCCGGTCGGCAAACGCAAACGCGCCCCACACGATCAGCGCCGGAATGACGGTGTAGAACGCGATCTGCAGAGGGCCGGGGATGCCGGAGAACGCGGCTCGAGTGATCTCGCTCTTGTCGTGCCATTTCGTGATCAGCGGGACGATGCCCGAGATGACCGTGAACACGGCCATGAAGATTCCAATGGCGATGACCAGTTGATGCGGCTTGAAGCGCTTCGGCGTGGGTCTCGCCGTTGGGTCCGTTGAGGGGGAGGACGCGTGAGTGCTCATGACATTGGAAATCCTACTTCGCGTCACCCTGTGGACATCCATTGCTTGCGGTCTCGTCAGGTTGGCGGGGAACCGAGCACGAGATCGACGACAATGGTCGAGTGGTCACGGACATCGCGACGGGGCTCGCCGATGCGCAGACATCGTTGTTGGAGAACCAGGGCGGTCTCGGCGAGACCTCCGCCACGCTGGCCGCTGCTCAGCAGCCGATCGATGCTGCGGTGGTCGCGTTGCAGGCCGTTCCAGATCAATTGCGCAGCGCACAGCGAGAAATCTCGGGCAGCAATCCAACGGTCACCGAGCCGTTGTGGCTGTGGCGGGTCGCGATCGTGGTTGCAGCGCTGGCATCGATCCTTGCTTTCGGCGTCATCGCCAAGCGAGCAGCCGGATCATGATCTCCCGTCGTGCCGATCAGCCGGATTCATGATCAGCCGTAATACTGACGGTCAAGCTCGCGGATCCGGCCGGCCAGCGACGCCAGCAGCTTGTGGGCGAGTGCGGGAATCTCGTCCAGCACGGCCGAGAAGTGGCGCTGGGTGATCAGCATCAGCGTGCAGTCGGACTCGCAGGTGACGGTCGCCGTTCGCGGACCGTGGTCGAGCAGCGACAGCTCACCGACCATCGTGCCGGCGCCGAGTGTGGCGACCTTCTTGCCGTTGCGCTTGACGATCACCGTTCCCTCGAGAACGATGAACGCCTCGCGGCCGGTCTGGCCCTGATCGACGATCATCGTGCCGGCGGCCATCGTGATCTCGTCACCGACCTTGGCGATCTTCTGCAGATCCTTGGTCGAGCACGACGCGAAGAGCGAGACGTGACGGAGGTGTTCGAGCGATGCCTTCTTACTGGCCATGGATGGTGACTATACGACGTTCACCACGAAGGCCGTGACACGTGCTCACGGTCGCTCGAACGTGATGTCAGGCGCCAGCTTGCGCGGCGACCTTCGCGGCTGCTGCTGCGACAGCGTCGAGATCTCCGAGGTAGCCCGACGACACGACCCGCGCTGCGTCGTCGAACGTGTACCGGATCGGTGCTCCCGTCGGGATGTTCAGTTCGGCGATGTCGTCACGCGAGATACGCTGCAGGTGCATCACGAGCGCGCGCAGCGAATTGCCGTGCGCCGTGACCAACACGTCGAGGCCGTTCAGCAGCTGTGGGACGATCACGTCGTACCAGTAGGGCAGGACGCGCACGACGACGTCGGCGAGACATTCGGTGCTCGGCAACACGTCCGGCGGCAGCAACCTGTAGCGCTTGTCGTTGATCGGGTGCTCGAGACTCGACAGCTCCACCGGTGGTGGAGGTACGTCGTAACTGCGCCGCCACAGCTTGACCTGGCCGGCGCCGTACTTGTCGGTCGTCGCCTTCTTGTCCAAACCCTGGAGAGCTCCGTAGTGGCGCTCGTTCAGCCGCCAGTTGCGGATGACCGGCAGCCACACCTGCTCCATTGCTTCCAGGGCGAGGTGTCCGGTCTGTACGGCTCGGGTCTGCAACGACGTATGGGCGATGTCGAACCGCAGTCCCTCGCCCAGCATCGTGCGGCCGGCTTCGACAGCCTCGCTCCGGCCTTTGTCGGTCAGATCGACGTCGTGCCAGCCGGTGAACCGGTTCTCTCGATTCCACACACTCTCGCCATGGCGCAGGAGCACCAGTGTTCCGGTCATGTCCGAAGCGTAGAACGTCGGATGCGGCACAGCACAGTGCTGATTAGGGTCAGCGATATGACCGTTTCCTCGCCACTCGTCTTCGACCGTTTCTTGCGTTACGACGAGTACTCGATCACTCTGCACGCTCTTGCCGACGCGTTCCCGGCACTTGTCACGCTCGAGCAGTACGGCACGTCGTTCCAGGGTCGACCGCTGCTCGTGGTGACGGTCACGGATTCGTCGACCGGGGCCGGCGACACCAAGCCGGCGCACTGGGTCGACGCGAACATCCACGCGACCGAAGTCACCGGTGGCGCGGCGGCGATCCATCTCCTCCATCACCTCGTCACGGCGCAGGAACGAGGCGATCACGTCACGTTGCAGGCGCTGCGGACGCGCACGTTCTACGTCGTTCCACGCGTCAATCCCGATGGGGTCGAGGCAGCGCTGGCCGATTCGCCGATCTTCCGGCGCAGCAGCGTGCGGCCGTGGCCGTACCGCGACGCGCATCAGTGGCCGGGTCTGCTCAGCCACGACGTCGATGGCGACGGTCGCGTGCTGACCATGCGCCTCGCCGATCCGAACGGCGGTTGGATTCCGCATCCCGACGATGCGCGGGTGATGGCACCGGTGCCGATCGACGGCATCGTCACCGATGGTGTGCAGCGTTACCGCTTGCTGGACGAGGGAACGATCAGCGACTTCGATGGCTTCACCGTTCCGACGCCGTCGCCTCCCGAAGCGTTGGACATGAACCGCAACTTCCCAGCCGGCTGGGGCTCGATGGTGCGTGGCTCCGGGGATCATCCGTTGAGTGAGCCGGAGATCGATGCGTTGGTGCGTGCCATCGTGGCCCGCCCGAACATCTGTGGCTACAACGCCTACCACACGGCCGGTGGAGTGATCCTGCGGCCCTCCAGCACGGCGAGCGACTCCGCCCTGCCCACGCTCGACGTGTGGACCTTCAAGGAACTCGGTCGACGCGGCACCGAGTTGACGACGTACCCGGTGCACTCGGTGTTCGAGGACTTCACGTGGGACAAGAGCGTGACGATGAGCGGTGCGGCCGATGACTGGGCATACGAGCACCTCGGACTGTTCGGCTGGACGACTGAGTTCTGGGACGTGATCTTCGCTGCGACGGGCGAGCGGGGCAGCACGGACATCTGGTACCTGGGTCCAACGGTGGAGCAGGAACTGGCCATCGCCAGGTGGAGCGATCAGTACGGCGAGTACGTCGTCGCGTGGTACCCGTTCGACCACCCGCAGCTCGGGCCGGTGGAGATCGGCGGTCTCGACTGGTTCCACGTCGCCAGCAATCCGCCATTGCCACTGTTGGCGGAGGAAGTCCGTCCTCACGCCGAGTTCGCCGTGTATCAGGCGCTCGCCGCTCCGTGCATCGAGATCATCCATGCGACAGCCACGCCGGTGGACACCCAGACCAACGGCACCCAGACCAACGGCACCCAGACGAACGGCACCCAGACGAACGGCACCCAGCTGTGGAAGGTCGAGGTGGGCATCGCCAACACAGGATGGCTGCCGACCGTCGTCAGTGTGCGCGCCGAGCGGGCCAACATGGTCCGGCCCTTGACCGCGGAGTTGTCGTTGCCCGATGGTGCCGAGATCGTCGGAGGTGCCAATCGAGTGAAGCTCGGCCAGCTCTCGGGGCGCAGCGCGTTCCGCCATGACGGTGGCGCACACAACGACGGCACGCCCGACCGTGTGCTGGCAACCTGGCTCGTCCGCTGTGCCGCTGCCCCTGCCCGTCGGATCACCGTCACGGTCAGCCATCCGCGCGCCGGTACCAAGCAGCAGACCGTGACGGTCGGGTGACCACAACCCGAGCCGAGCGAACCGTCGACGCTGTCGCCGGATCACGCCGCGACGGCTACAAGCTGACGGCGACGCGCGGTGTGCGCGGCTTCGTCGACGGTGCGATCTCGGTCGTGCTGGCCGCCTATTTGACGCTGCTCGGATACAGCGGCACAGAGGTGGGTGTCGTGGTGACGGCGATGATGCTCGGCTCCGCCGCGCTGACGCTCGTGACCGGGACCTACGGACACCGCTTCGCGCGGCGCACGATCCTGCTCAGCGGCGGAGTGCTGATGGTCGCGACCGGTGTCGCGTATGCATCGACCGGTACGTTGGTCGTGTTGATCGTGATGGGCACGGTCGGGACGATGAACCCGAGCAGCGGCGACGTGAGTGTCTTCTTGCCGATGGAGCAGTCGCTGCTGCCGGCCACCGCTGCGGACAGCGAGCGGACGACTCTGTTCGCTCGATATGCGTTCGTCGGCAGCATCTTCGGTGCAGTTGGTTCGCTCGCGGCGGGCATTCCGGATTGGATCGCACGTCACACATCGCTCGGCCGAGTGCAGGCGCTCCGCGGCGTGTTCGTCGCGTATGCCATCGCAGGTGTCGCAGCGTTGCTGATCTACCGCACACTGTCGCCGGCGATCGAACCACCGGAACACGCCAAACCGCAGCCGCTCGGCGTCTCGCGTCCGATCGTCTACCGCCTCGCAGCAGTCTTCAGCCTCGACGCGCTCGGGGGCGGTTTCACCGTCCAGTCGTTGCTCGCGTTGTGGCTGTACCGCAGGTTCGATCTGACGGTCGCCGCCGCAGGTGGACTGCTGTTCTGGACGGGAGTCTGCTCGGCGTTCTCGGTCTTCGTGTCCGTCCGGCTGGCAAAGCGGATCGGCCTGATCCGGACGATGGTCTTCACGCACATGCCTGCGCAGGTGTTGTTGATCGCGGCGGCGCTGATGCCGAACCTGACGCTCGCTGTCGTGTGCCTGGTGGCGCGGAGTCTGCTCTCGGCGATGGATGCACCGGCGCGCAACTCGTATGTGATGGCCGTCGTTTCACCACCCGAACGCGCTGCAGCGGCGAGTCTGACCAATGTGCCGCGCAGCCTCGCCGCAGCGCTCCCTCCGATCGCGGCCGGATGGATGTTGGACCACAGCAACTTCGGCTGGCCGCTGATCCTTGCCGGCTCGCTGAAGCTGATGTACGACCTGCTGCTGTTACAGATGTTCCGTAACGTTCGCCCGCCGGAGGAGCAGGCCGCAGCGGACGTGGGCGGTGTCAGTCGAGAAGCGGGACGACCGCATCGGCGATGAAGTCGAGGTGCTCGAGATCGTCGAGGTCGAGGATCTGCAGATACACCCGCTCGGCGCCGGCGGCGTGGTACGAGAGGATCTTGTCCGCTACCTCCTGAGCGTTTCCTGTGGCACCGTTGGCGCGTAGTTCGTCCGGCTCGCGACCGATCTTCGCCGCGCGCCTGGCGATCTCGGCCTCGTTCGCTCCGGCACACACGACGAGTGCCGCTGAGTAGATCATCGGGAGATCGCGCCCCGCCGCCGTGCAGGCGTCGCGCACACGACCTGTCTGGGCGACGAAGAAGTCGAGTGGCACGAACGGGGTGTTGAACTCGGCGGCGTACTTCGCAGCGAGTGCCGGGGTCTTCGTCTTACCGCCACCACCGATCACGATCGGCAGTGGTGACTGAACAGGCTTGGGTAAGCCGGGCGAGTTGGTGACCGAGTGAGCTCGGCCCGCATAGCTGTACGTCTCGCCGATCGGTGTGTTCCACATGCCATCGATGATCGCGAGTTGGTCGGTCAGGCTGTCGAAGCGCTTGCCGGTCGACGGGAACGCGAGGCCGTTGGCATCGTGTTCCTGCTGGAACCAGCCGGCGCCGAGGCCGAGCTCGACCCGACCGCCGCTCATCTGATCCACCTGGGCAACGGTGATCGCCAACACGCCTGGTCCGCGAAAGGTGACCGGCGTGACGAGTGTGCCGAGGCGGATCGTCGAGGTGTCACGCGCCAGGCCGGCCAAGGTGATCCACGCATCGGTCGGGCCGGGGAGACCGTCGACGTCACCCATCGCGAGGTAGTGGTCGCTGCGGAAAAAGGCGCCGAAGCCGAGTGCCTCGGTCTTCTTGGCGACGGCGAGCAACGTGTCGTAGCTGGCACCCTGCTGTGGCTCGGTGAAAATGCGAAGGTCAGAGATCTGCATGTCGGGCACGCTAACGCTGAGGGCCGCTGCGTACGATCGCCGCATGGCAGGAACGGTCAGGCTCGACGTCGATGGTGCGATCGCGACGATCACCAACGACAACCCCGACAAACACAACGCATTCGATGACGACATGGATGCCCAACTGTTCGGCATCCTTTCCACGGTTCCCTCAAGCGTGCGAGCCATTGTCTGGCGCGGCGACGGCAAGTCGTTCTCGTCTGGCCGTGACGTCGGCTCGATCGGCACGAACCACACCGATCTGTCCCATCACGAGTTGATGCGTCGAGGACATCGAGGGATCCAGCAGCTGTGGCAGATGGATCAGCCGGTCATCGTGGCCTGCAAGGGCTGGGTGATGGGCGGCTCGTTCCAACGTGCCCTGCTGGCCGACATCCGCATCGCTGCGGTGGGCACCAGGTTCCGGCTTCCGGAGGTGACACACGGCGTGATCCCCGACACCGGCGGCATTGCAGTGCTGCACCAGATGTGCGGGCCGGGCGTGGTCAGCGATCTGGTTCTCACGGGGCGGATCATGTCGGCCGAAGAAGCGCTGTCGCACGGCATCATCAGCCGCCTCGTCCCCGCCGACGAACTGGACAACACCGCTCGCGAAATGGCCGAACAGATCGCCGCTGCACCGGCCGTGACGATCAAGCTCTCGCGGCTGATCATCAGCCACCTGTCCCGCCCGGGCATCAGGGCCTCGATGGACGACGAGATGATCTACCAGACGTTCTTGAGTCGGTCCGACGACATGGCCGAGCTGCGCACCGCGCGCAGCGAGGGTCGCCCCGGCAACTACACGGGGAGCTGAGATGCCCGGGTCCGACATCAACGGCAATGAACTGCCAGGCCTGCCACCACCGCCCGCCGTCGGCGCGTCCGCGCTGCCCGCCGGCACCTTCGTCGGCGTCGACGTGTTCATCACCGGTGCCGGAACCGGTCTCGGCAAGGCGATTGCGTCCGAGTTCGCCCGGCTCGGTGCTGGGATCGTGATCGCGTCGCGCAAGTCGGATCATCTCGAAGCCGGTGCGGCGGCGATGGCCGAGATCGGTGCGCGGTGCATCACGGTGGCGTGCGACATCCGCGAGCCAGATCAGATCGCAGAAGCATTCGACAGCGCAGCCGCAGCCGGATTCACGCCCTCGGTGCTGATCAACAACGCAGCGGCGAACTTCCCGGTTCCGGCCGAAGACATGTCGCCGAACGCGTGGCGCACGGTCGTCGACATCACACTCAACGGCACGTTCTTCTGCTCGCGTGAGTTCGGCCGCCGCCACCTGGCTGCTGGCACGCCGGCCTCGATCGTCAACATCGGCGCGACGTATGCCTGGACCGGTGGGCCCGGTTTCGCCCATTCGGCAGCTGCGAAGGCCGGGATCAAGAACCTGACCGAGAGCCTGGCCGTCGAATGGGGGCCGTACGGGATCCAGGTCAACTGTCTCGTTCCGGGGTTGATGCCGCACGAGGACATGACCGCCGACATCCAGGGCAACCTCAGTCGCACCAACGACAAGGACCTCTGTCAACCAGCACTCCGGGTCGGCGCACCACGCGAACTCGGGTGGGCGGCGACGTTCCTCGCCTCTCCATACGCACGGTTCATCAGCGGCCACACATTGGTGGTCGACGGCGCCAACTGGCAGCGACGTTCCCTGACGAATCCCAGCGTGACGACGGTTCGCGACCAGATGGGGCGACCGCCGTTCACGCTGTGACGCTGTGGAAGTTCAGCGGGGCGTCAGTCTGCGTCGGCGACGAACAGCGACCTCCGGACGATGTGACAGAAGTTGAGTGCATGTGACTCAAGATTTTTGAGTCACATGGTTGGGCTTCGTCGACGGTTGGGTATTCTGGTTGCAACCCATTCATCTCAACTCACCATCACGGAGCACACAATCATGGCCAAGGCAGTCGGAATCGACCTCGGTACCACCAACAGCGTCGTCGCCTTTCTCGAGGCCGGCGAGCCTGTCGTCATCCCCAACTCGGAGGGCGCACGAACGACCCCCAGCGTGGTGGCGTTCAGCAAGGCCGGCGAGGTACTCGTCGGCGAAGTCGCCAAGCGCCAGGCGATCACCAACCCGGACCGCACCTTCCGCAGCATCAAGCGCGAGATGGGTACGTCGTGGAAGAGCACGGACATCGACGGCAAGCGCTACACCGCCCAGGAGATCAGCGCGCGTACGTTGATGAAGCTCAAGCGCGATGCCGAGGCCTACTGCGGCGACGTGGTGACCCAGGCTGTGATCACCGTCCCGGCCTATTTCGACGACGCACAGCGCACCGCCACCAAAGAAGCCGGCCAGATCGCCGGACTCGAAGTCCTGCGGATCATCAACGAGCCAACCGCAGCGGCGCTGGCATACGGCCTCGACAAGGGCACCGAGGACGAGACCGTTCTGGTGTTCGACCTCGGCGGCGGCACGTTCGACGTGTCCGTGCTGGAGATCGGCGACGGCGTGTTCGAGGTGAAGAGCACCCACGGCGACACCCACCTCGGCGGCGACGACTGGGACCAGCGGATCATCGACTGGTTGGTTCAGCAGTTCAAGTCCGCGCACGGGGTGGATCTCGACAAGGACCGGATGGCCACGCAGCGCCTGAAGGAAGCGGCCGAAAAGGCCAAGATCGAGCTCAGCCAAGTGCAGACGACGCAGATCAACCTGCCGTTCATCACCGCGACCGCCGAAGGCCCGCTGCACCTCGACGAGCAGTTGACCCGGGCCAAGTTCCAGGAGATGACGGCCGACCTGATCGAGCGTTGCCGGATCCCGTTCGAGCAGGCGCTCAAGGACGCCGGCGTCAGCAAGGGTCAGCTCCATCACGTGATCCTCGTCGGCGGCTCCACGCGCATGCCCGCCGTTGCCGATCTGGTCCAGAGCCTGACGGGCAAGGAACCGAACCGCAGCGTCAACCCGGACGAGGTCGTCGCCGTCGGCGCCGCCATCCAGGCCGGCGTGTTGAAGGGCGACGTCAAGGACGTTCTGCTCCTCGATGTCACTCCGCTCAGCCTCGGTATCGAGACCAAGGGTGGCGTGATGACCAAACTGATCGAGCGCAACACCACCATCCCAACCCGGCGTACCGAGGTCTTCACCACGGCCGAGGACATGCAGCCGAGCGTCGAGATCCACGTTCTGCAGGGCGAGCGCGAGATGGCCGGCTACAACAAGACGCTGGGGAAGTTCCAGCTCGTCGACCTGCCGCCGGCGCCCCGTGGCGTCCCGCAGATCGAGGTCACCTTCGACATCGACGCCAACGGCATCGTCCACGTTTCCGCCAAGGACCGGGCGACCTCGAAGGAGCAGTCGATGACGATCAGTGGTCAGAGCACGCTGAACAAGGACGACATCCAGCAGATGGTCAAAGACGCCGAGGCCCATGCCGAAGAGGACAAGCAGCGTCGTGAGGAAGCCGAAGTCCGCAACAACGCAGACTCCGCCGTCTACCAGGCCGAGAAGATGATCCGTGATCAGGCTGCAACCGTCAGCGAAGAAGACAAGGCGTCGGTGGAGACACCGCTCGCCGGCTTGAAGACGGCGTTGACCGGTAACGACAACGCAACCATCAAGCAAGCAACCACCAACCTGACCAACGCCCTGCAGGCCTTCGGCCAGAAACTGTACGAAGCAGCGGCACGTGACACCAACGCCGCTGGATCGTCGGCGAGCGGGCAGGAATCAGGCGGCGGGGCGAACGACGAAGAAATCGTCGACGCCGAGATCGTCGACGACGAGAAGTGACCCGACATGACAGCTGATCAGAACAGCCCGAACACCCCGACCGATGATGGTTCCGACCACGCCGCGACCAAGTTCGAGGAGTTCCTCGAGGAGGGCGCAGCCGAGCACGCTGCGCCCTCGACTGGCGCCAGCGCCGCCGACGAGGACGGCGACACCAGCGATGACGACATCCTCGCCGGGCTCGAGCCGGAGTCCGAGGTCGACGTCTTGACCCGCGAGGTCAACCAGTTCAAGGACACGGCGCTGCGCCTGCAGGCCGATTTCGAGAACTATCGCAAACGCGTCACTGCGCAGCAGTCTGTCGAGATCGACCGCGCCGCCGGCAAGGTCGTCGAGTCGCTGCTGCCGGTTCTCGATGCCTGTGAAGCTGCGTTCGCGCACGGAGCCGACGGCGTCGAGCCGATCTGGTCGCAGCTGATGGGCGTCTTGCAGAAGCAGGGCCTCGAGGCACTCGATCTGGCCGGCAAGACATTCGATCCCGCGCTTGCCGATGCCGTCGTCCACGAAGACGGCGACGGGGCCGCCGATGGTGGTGGACCCGTCGTCAGCGACGTACTGCGTACGGGATACAGCTGGAAGGGCAAGACCCTCCGACCTGCGATGGTCAAGGTCAGAGGCTGAGATGGCCGCGCAGCGAGACTGGTACGAGAAGGACTTCTACAAGGTGCTCGGTGTCAGCGACACCGCGACACCGAAGGAGATCACCAAGGCATACCGCAAGCTCGCGCGCGAAAATCACCCAGACACCAACCCGGGCAACACGGCCGCCGAGAACCGGTTCAAGGACGCTTCGGCGGCATACGACGTCGTCGGCGACGATGCCAAGCGCAAGGAGTACGACGAGGTCCGCAAGCTCGGTCCCGTCGGGCCTTACGGTGCTGGTGGGCAGGGTGGTGGTGGCTTCGGTGGTGGTGGCGGTCAGCCCGGTGGGTTCAATTTCAATGTCGGCGCCGATGGCCTCGGCGACCTGCTCGGCGGCATGTTCAATCGTGGTGGCCGCGGTCGTGGGGCCTCGGCGGGCGGCGGGCCACAGCGCGGCCAGGATCTGGAAGCCAGCCTGACGCTCGATTTCGTCGATGCTGTCCAGGGTCTGACCACCACGCTGTATCTGACCAGCGACGCCCAATGCAGCACCTGCAACGGGTCCGGCGCAAAGCCCGGAACACATCCGCGAACCTGTTCCATCTGTGGTGGCCGTGGTGTCATCGACGACAACCAAGGCTTCTTTGCGATGAGCAGCCCGTGTCGCAACTGCCAAGGCCGCGGCGTGATCATCGAACAGGCTTGCCCGACGTGTCACGGCAGCGGTGTCGAGAAGAAGGCTCGCGAGGTCAAGGTCCGGCTTCCGGCGGGCGTCGCCGACGGCCAGAAGATCCGGCTCAAGGGTCGTGGGGGTCCGGGGCGCAACGGTGGTCCTGCGGGTGATCTGCTCGTCGAGTGCCATGTCGTGGCCGACAAGTTTTTCGGGCGTGACGGCACCAATCTCACCGTTCGGGTACCGGTCACGTTTGCCGAGGCTGCGCTCGGCGGAGACATCGACGTACCGACACTCGATGGCCAGACGGTGAAGCTCCGTCTCAAGTCCGGTACCCAGTCGAACACCCGGCACCGGGTCAAGGGCAAGGGCATCGAGACGACCAAGCACACCGGCGATCTGATCGTCACGGTCGATGTCCACGTTCCCACATCGCTGAACGCCGAGCAGCGTGCGGCGGTCGAGGCGTTTGCCGCGGCAACGACGGTGTCACCGCGAGCCCACATGCCCGGCGCGCCGGCATCGAAGGCATCAGCGGCCAATTCGACTGCAGACGCCGATCAGTCGAGCGGAGGAGGTCACGATCATGCGCAGTAGATCGCACGCCGTGTATGTCATCTCGGTGGCCGCTGAACTGGCGGGCATGCATCCTCAGACCCTGCGCATCTACGAGCGCCGTGGTCTGGTGCAGCCGGCTCGTTCTCAGGGCGGCAACCGCCGCTACAGCGACATCGACATCGATCGGCTGCGCCGGATCCAGGAATTGGCCGCAGAGGGAATGAACCTCGAAGGCATTCGACGGGTCATGGCCCTCGAGTCAGAAGTCGAACATCTGCGTGCCGAGAATGCTGAACTCCGCAACCTGGCCACCTCCGCACGGGCTGAAGCGGAAAGCCGGGCGCCACGTCGCGACCTGGTTCCGCTCCATCAGTCGGTGTCCGTCTTCGGTCACGGCTCCAAGCCCTTCGGCTGAGCCCGACAGCATCGAGGTCCTCGGCTCGGTGCCTCGGCTCCGTCTCAGCTGTCGCTGACGACGTGGTCGATTGCGTCGGCGAGCATCTCCGCCCACAGTTCGCCCCAGGCTGCATTCGGGGGACCGAGGCGGGTGACCGGACTTGTCTGGTGATCGACGGGTTCACCGAGAAAGGCGTGCAGGCTGGCCAGCGCCTCGTCGTCGAGCCCGGGTTGCGAGATCGCGCCATGGACGACACCGGTCTGTCCGGCTCGCGAGCCGACAACGGCACGGCCGCCCGCCCTGGGCCGAGTTGCGCCGCGCCAGAGACCGAGCATCGGCGGATCGTCGGCGACGAGCGAGGCGAAGGCGATCACGACGGCGATGGCATGCTTGCACGGTTCGCTCGAGTCCGGGCAGGAGCAGCTGAACCGGATTTCGCGCCGACCGGGGACGAGTGCGCTGATCGATCCGAACGACTCCGCCGGCTCGACCCGAATGGCCACGTCGTACGGCTGCGAGCTGCTGCCCTGCACGGACCCCGTCAGCAGACCGGGCTCGACATCGAGGTCGTCGACGGCACCGTGGCGGGCATACGTACGTCCTCGACTGAGTCGATTGGGGTCGCTCAGCCCGGCAATGAGCACGTTGAGCATCGTCTCGAGCAGCCTGCCCTCGCGTTGATCAGCGCCCGGTGAGCTGAATGATGCTGCCGCCACGGGGGTTCCTCTCGTCGCTCGGCCGGCAATCATTGTGCCAGCGACTCAGCGCGAGTCACCCGGGCGCAGCATCACCAGAGAACGGAGGTCATCGGTGGAGAGTTCTGTCAGCCACTGTTCGCCGGTGCCGAGCACCGAGGCCGCCAACCTGCGTTTGTCGTCGATCAACTGGCTGATCCGTTCCTCGAGCGTTCCTTCGCAGACAAGCTTGTGCACGAGCACGGTGTGCGACTGACCGAGCCGCCAGGCGCGATCGGTGGCTTGATCCTCGACAGCGGGATTCCACCATCGGTCGTAGTGGATCACCTGTGATGCGCTGGTCAGGTTGAGGCCGGTTCCGCCGGCCTTCAACGACACGAGCAGGATCGCAGAGCCCTCGTTGGCCTGGAAACGGCGCACCATCGTGTCTCGTCCGGTACGGGAGATGCCACCGTGCAGGAACGGCGCATCGATCTGCAGGCGCTCGCCCAAGTGGCGCTGCAACAACAGGCCCATCTCTCGGAACTGGGTGAAGACAAGCGCACGCTCGCCGACAGCGAGCAGGTCGTCGGTGATCTCGTCGAACCGGGTGAGCTTGCCCGACCGACCGGCAATTCGAGATCCGTCACCAGCCGCGTGAGCGGGATGATTGCAGATCTGCTTGAGACGAGTGAGCGCGGCAAGAACCAGCCCTCGTCGACGCATGCCGGTTTCGGCCTGGGCATCGGCCAGCAACTGGTCGACGACGGCCTGATACATCGCCGCCTGCTCGCGTGTCAGGGTCGCCCACGCGATCTGTTCGATCTTGTCCGGAAGTTCCGGCAGCAACGTCTTGTCGGCCTTGGTGCGGCGGAGGATGAACGGCTGGGTCAGTGTGCGCAGCGCGGCCGTTGCTTCTGGGTCACCGTCGCGTTGGATCGGTTTGGCGTAGCGCTCGCTGAACTGGTGATGACTTCCGTACAGGCCAGGATTGACGGCGTCGAGGATCGACCAGAGCTCACCGAGGTGGTTCTCGACGGGCGTACCGGTGAGCGCCAATTTCTGCAGCGCTGGTATCTGGCGGACCGCCTTGGCAGCGCGCGTAAGGTGATTCTTGACCGCCTGCGCTTCGTCGAGAACCAATGTTCCCCATCGCACCGTGGACAGCGCTTCGACGTCGCGGGACAACGTGCCGTAGGTGGTGACGACGATGTCTGACGGAATCAGCTGATCGATCGCGTCGACGCCACGGGCCCGTTCGTTGCCGTGATGGATCGCGACCTGGAGGTGTGGCGTGAAGCGAGCCGCTTCCGCATACCAGTTGTGAACGACGCTCAGCGGACACACGACGAGGTGCGGCCCCGGTCGAGTGGACAGATGAGCGAGCGTCGTGGCGGTCTTGCCGAGGCCCATGTCATCGGCCAGGCACCCGCCGAGGCCGATGCGTCCGAGGAAGCCCATCCAACTCAGTCCACGACGCTGGTAGTGGCGCAGCTCGCCGACGAAGTTGTCCGGCTCACAAACTTCGACGAGGCGTTCGTCGGGCAGGCCGGCGAGCAGATCGGCAATCCAGCCGTCGCCGCCGACCGTCATCTCGCCGTCGCCGTCGCCGTCGGCGCCGTTGCCGGTGACCGATGCCTCTGCGGCCATCCGCATCAGCGTGCTGACGTCAAGTTCGGAGTGTTCGTCGCGGTGCTTGTGCAGTCGGTCCAGCGTGCTGCGGACCTGTTTGGTGTCGAGCCGGACCCAACGTCCGTTGACGTGGATCAGCGACGTACCCGCAGCAGCGGCCCGTTCCAGCTGGGCGTCGTCGATCGGTGAGTCGTCGATCGTCGCGTTCCACTCGACGAGCGCGCCTGCTGCGAATCGGCCGGTGTTGGCGCTGAGCGCTTGCGGCGTCGCGTTGGCGCGTACGCCTGTCTTGGCCCTCAGCAACTGTTCCGGACCGAGAAGGCGGATGTCGAGCCGGCTCAGTACTTCCGGGGCGCGGGTCAGGAAATCCTCGACATCGTCGATATCCAGTTCAGCGGCGAAGGCCGGATCAGAGCCAAAGCCCTCGAGCGATTCCATGACCGGGGCGAGGTGCAGGTCGAGTTCAGCTCCGGCTTCGGCCAGCCGGTCGAGGAGTCGTGGCAAATGCGCCGAGGAGCGAGCCAGGTCGAGTGCCAGTGGAGTGCCGGCGACCACATCGGTGGCCGTGCACCAACGGTCGGGTTGATCGACGTCGACGAGTTCCAACGAGACGAGCCACGGATCATCCAGTCCGTCCGGCAGCTGAAGCCGCAGTTGGGCGGCCAGAACGGGCATGCCGCTGGCTCGCTCGAGCTCGTGGGCCAAGGTCCGCTCGAGTTCCGCGAGGGCGTCGATGTCGTCGTTGCGATACAGCACGTTGCCCGAATCCGAGGCGAGGGCGCGCAGTGCAGACTGCGCCGCGCGGTAGTCGGTGCCGCGTCCGTGACGTGGCTGCGGTGGTCGCCAGGCGAGTTTGCTCAATTGCCTGCGAGCAACGGCATCGACCATCATGTCGAACAACGGGACGGGATCGTCGACCCCACACGCAGGCGGCATTTCGGCGTGGAGCGCGACGAGTTGATTCGCCAGGGACTCGTCCATCACCGGCCTCCACCGGGCGTGGTGGATCGGTCCGTCGATCTGCAGGATCGGTCGCAACCGCCCAGCCGAGACAGTGCGCTGTGCCAAGTCGGAGACTGCTGCGAACCACCGGATCGATGCCGAGCCGCTGACGGGCCCGAACGTGGTCAGCGTGGCCGGCGAGACCCGCAACGACGCTGCGTGTGTGGTACCAGCGATGCCCGGTAGATCGAGCACGATCCGCCCGGTGGCGGCGAGCACCGATACGTGGAAACCGAGCTGCTGGTCGGCGACACGCATCAATTCCGACGAGGTCGCGACCGTGCCGTCACCGGGATCCACCGCCCACAGGTGGAGAGCCGATTCTCGCCACGTCAGCTGGAGCAATCGAGATGGCTCGTCGCGCCGATGCGCCGGGAGCCTCGTCGGAACAGCCATCCTGTCAAGGTACAGACGGCCTGTCACAAAGTTGATCCGACCAGTGGCCGGTCTCCTGTGGCCGGTCTGCTGGTTGCAGGGTGTCAGCCACGTCCGTCTCGGCCTGAACCTGGCCTGATCCACTCTCGGTACGCCACACGCCGACGACTTCCCGAACACCCACTGCGTGAGATCACCGGTCAGAAGTCGGTCAAGCAGGGCGTCGAAAACTTGATACAACTCGTATCAAGTTTCCTGACCGTGGATAGCATCGGGGCATGGCGCTCGACCCGAAGAAGTGGACTCACAAGACCCAGGAGGCCTTCGCCGCTGCGATCGACCAGGCCAAGTCGAACAGCAACCCGGAGATCACTCCGGATCACGTGATGGTTGCTCTGATGGGGCAGGAGGGGACCGTGGTTCCCGGCGTCGTGCAGGCCCTCGGCCTGGCGCCCCTGATGGTTCGCAACAAGGCTGAAGAGGCCGTTGCCAAGTTGCCACGTGCGTACGGCGGAAACGAACCGCGCATGAGTCGCGAACTGAACAACGTCGCCGACAACGCCGAGACCTATCGCAAGGATCTGAAGGACGATTACCTCTCCGTCGAGCATCTGCTCTTGGCGATGAACGCTCGCCTCGGTATCGGTAGTGAGGAAGTGTTGCAGGCGCTGCAGCAAGTGCGCGGCAGCCACCGGGTGAACAGTCAGAATCCCGAGGAGCAGTTCCAGGCATTGGAGAAGTACGGCCAAGATCTGACCGAGCGCGCTCGGGACGGCAAGATCGATCCGGTCGTCGGACGCGACGAGGAGATCCGGCGTGTGATCCAGGTGCTCAGCCGCCGGACCAAGAACAACCCCGTCCTGATCGGCGAGCCCGGTGTCGGCAAGACTGCCATCGTCGAAGGCCTGGCCCGGCGGATCGCCGACGGCGACGTTCCCGAAGGCCTCAAGAACAAGCGGTTGATCAGCCTCGACATCGGGTCGATGCTGGCCGGGGCCAAGTATCGCGGCGAGTTCGAGGAGCGTCTCAAGGCCGTGCTCAAGGAGATCATGGACTCCAACGGAGAAGTGATCACCTTCATCGACGAGATCCACACGATCGTCGGTGCCGGTGCAGCCGAGGGCGCGATGGATGCCGGCAACATGATCAAGCCGATGCTCGCGCGCGGCGAGCTGCACATGATCGGCGCGACGACCCTCGACGAATACCGCAAGTATGTCGAGAAGGATCCAGCGCTCGAGCGGCGGTTCCAGCAGGTGTTCGTCGGCGAGCCGTCGGTCGAGGACACGGTGGCCATCCTGCGCGGGCTGAAGGAACGATACGAGGTCCACCACGGTGTGCGCATCCAGGACAATGCTCTTGTCAGCGCGGCGGTGCTCAGCAACCGCTACCTGACCAATCGGTTCCTGCCCGACAAGGCAATCGACCTGATGGACGAAGCCGCCAGCAAGCTGCGGATCGAGATCGACTCGATGCCCACCGAGATCGACGTCGTCCAACGACGGATCCTGCAACTCGAGATCGAGCAGGTCGCGCTGAGCAAGGAAACCGACGCGCCGTCCCTCGAGCGCCTCGCGGCACTCGAGGACGAGCTGGCCTCGCTCAACGCGCAGAATGCGATCATGATGGGCCACTGGGAGGCCGAGAAGGAAGCCATCACGGCCATCCGTACCTTGAAAGAGGAGCTCGAGGGTCTGCGCATCCAACTCGAGCGCGAAACTGATCTGAACGTGGCCGCAGAAATTCGCTACGGCCGAGTTCCGGAGCTCGAACGCCGCATCGACGACGCCACGCAGCACCTCGATTCGCTGCAGAGCGGCAACCGGATGCTGAAAGAAGAGGTCGACGCCGAGGACATCGCCGAGGTCGTCAGCAAGTGGACGGGTGTTCCCGTCACCCGGCTGATGGAGGGTGAGATGACCAAACTGGTCCATCTCGAGGATCATCTCCACGAGCGCGTGATCGGTCAGGACGACGCCGTCTCCGCCGTCGCCAACGCGATTCGGCGCAGCCGTGCCGGCCTCAGCGATCCGAACCGGCCGATCGGCTCGTTCATGTTCCTCGGACCAACGGGTGTCGGCAAGACCGAGTTGGCGCGCACGCTGGCCCAGTATCTGTTCGATGACGACAAGGCGATGATCCGGATCGACATGGGCGAGTACATGGAGAAGTTCTCCGTGACCCGGCTGATCGGTGCTCCTCCCGGATACGTCGGCTACGACGAGGGAGGCCAACTCACCGAAGCGGTGCGTCGGCGCCCGTACAGCGTGATCCTGCTCGACGAGATCGAGAAGGCCCACCCGGATGTGTTCAACGTCCTCCTCCAGGTTCTGGACGACGGTCGACTCACCGACGGCCAGGGTCGTACCGTCAACTTCACCAACGTGGTGTTGATCATGACCAGCAACTTGCAGGGCGATCCGGGCTCGTTCTTCAAACCCGAGTTCATCAACCGCGTCGACGACATCATCAGGTTCCGGTCGCTGACCGAGGCCGACATCTCGCGCATCGTTGCCATTCAGCTGCAGTCCCTGCGTAACCGTCTGACGGCGCGACGAATGACCCTGGAGGTCACTGAGCAAGCGATGCACGTACTGGCCCACGAGGGGTTCGATCCCGCGTTCGGCGCACGACCGCTGAAGCGGGTGATCCAGCGCGAGATCAGTGACCGGGCCGCCACCTTGATCCTCGAGGGAGGGGCCGGAGAGGGCGACGGGATCCTGGTCGATGTCGATCAGGGCCGGATCACCGTCGAACGCGCTGCAGTGATCGAGGCCCCGGCAGTTCACAGCCCGCTCGTGGTCTCGCCGACTGCCGTTCCGGGCACGTCAAACAACGATCGTGGTCACCACGACAACAACCGTGAAGCCGAGGAAGGCAGATGATGAGCGTCACCACTCAGGAACGACATGAATTGGCAGATCTTTTCGATTCCGTGGGACCGTCCGCTCCCACGCTGTGTGGCGGCTGGACCACTCGCGACCTCGTAGCGCACTTGCTCGTCCGCGAACGTCGGCTCGATGCTGCCGGTGGCATCCTCATCCCTGCTCTGGCCAAGCGGACCGAAGCCGTCATGGCCGAGGTCGCAGCTCGCCCGTTCGCCGAGTTGGTCGCGACGTTTCGCAGCGGCGCTCCCCTGTGGTCGCCACTCGGATGGCCGGTGATCGGTGATCAGGCGAACCTCTTCGAATTCTTCGTCCATCTCGAGGACGTCCGTCGAGCCCAGCCCGACTGGCAGCCCGCTGCTGATGATGTGAGCAGGGACGATGCCCTGTGGAAGTCGTTGAAGTTCGCTGCTCGGATGCTCTTGCGGCACTCGCCGGTCGGGGTCTCGCTGCATAGTGCCGGCCGGCCCGACATCGTCGCCAGGAAGGGTGATCCGTCGGTGACGTTGACTGGGTTGCCCGGCGAGATCGTGCTGATCGCGTTCGGTCGGCCGGTGGATCTGGCCCGCGTGGTCATCGCGGGTTCGCCAGCGGACGTGACCGCGTTCACCGAGTCCGAGCGAGGGCTCTGAGCTCTGGGGCGGTGGTGACACCGTTCCGCTCACGGCCGAAAGAACAGCCGAATTGCAACGATTGCGGTCGTTGGTGAGTGACCAATCGTGGATGTATCGGCAAGTCGGGGCGGACCTTGAGGGAATCTTTCCTCGGATCTTTTGGAGGCCTGACTACTCTACGTATGGGTTCACCGGTGGATCCTGACGGAAGGGCGACGGACATGGATGCAGAACGGCGGGTGGATGTCGCTGACATCGGTGGCATCGGTGGTATTGGTGGCCGAGGTCGAGAGATCGTCGGCCGTGTTTTGAAGCGCGCTGCATTGGCTGTCGCCGTCACAGGTGTCGCGATCGGCAGTGTCGGCAGCCTGACGAGTGCGCACGCCGCCGCCGGTTCGGTGAGCGACGAGTCGGCGCCGCAGGCAGACCTGGCGATCTCGATGCGGTCGAGCACGAGTGGGCCGTACGTCGACCGGTCGTTCGATTGGTTGCTCAGCGTGACCAACAGCGGCCCTGATGCCGCCCAGTCAGTTGTGGTCAGCGATGTCGTGCCGGCCTCGATGACCCTGATCGGGGTGACGTCGGACGCGTTCGAGTGCTCGATGTCCGCCAACACGGTGAAGTGCACCCGAACCGAACTGGCGGCGGGTGCCGGTGGTTCGATCGAGATCGATGTGATGCTGCCGCCGAGTACCACTCCGTCGACGGTTCAGAACTCCGCGGATGTTTCGTCGGCGACTGCTGATCCGAACCCGTCGAACAACTCGGCCGGTGCTTGCGTGCAGACCGTTGTCGTTCAGGTCGGTGTGCCTGATGTTGTCGTGCCGGATGTTGTTGTGCCGAGCCTCGCCGTGAGATCGAATGTCCATCCGGCTCGCACCTCGGCATCGCCTTCGGCGGTGCCGAGCGTTCTGCCGTCCACTGGTGTCGCCGTCGACGACTCGGCTGTTGTCGCCACACTGTTGTCGGTGCTCGGCGCTGGGTTGATGATCCTGCGCCGCCGCGTTCACGTCTGAAACCAAAGGAGCGGGCGACCGATGGACGCCGGCTCCTCGTGGATGATGATTCGCTCGCTTCGATCAATCGTGGATGATGACCGTCTCGCCGATCGGTAGCAGGTTCTGGTCCCAGACCATGTCCATTGCGGGATTCGTCACGCGCACACAGCCATGGGAGGCGGGGTAGTTCGGCACGTTCGGATAGCCGTGCATCGCGATGCCGCCGACGATGAACCGGGGGCGATACAGCGTGCCGAGCGAGCCGTGGTACACCGGCTGATCGGCGACGCGATAGATGTGGAAAGTGCCGTTCGTGGTGATGGCAGTACCGCTGATCGGGCTGCCGTTGTTCTCGTCGACGGCGGTATACGAATACCCGCCACCGGTCGAAGTGTTGAGGACTGCCACCACTTTTCCGGCCTTGACGAAGATCGCCAACTGCTTGCCTTTGTCCACCTCGAGCAGATCGTTGCCGGGCCGTCCGGCGGTCGGGGCACAGTTCGGGAAGCTGAGCCGTTGCGCCGTTGGTCCGTCCAACTTGCCGGTCGGCGAAAGGCCGTTCCACTTCTGGTAGGCCATCACGGATTGCTGCGTGGTCAGACCGAAGTTGCCGTCAGCGGCCTGGAGCCAGAAGCCGAGGTCCAACAGACGCTGCTGGGCGATCGCGATGTTCGGGTTGTTGTCGCCCGACGAGGCCGATCCGATGACCGTGCTGCTGAACGACTGGCACCCAGCAGGGGTCGGATCGACGTTGGTCGCCACGCCGAACGGTGCGGCCACCGGCGTGCCGATGTAGAAGCCACTGATGTCGGCGATGGCGTGGATCGGGGTCTGGGAGAAGACGTCGAATCCGCGAGCCGAGACCGGCACGATGGCGTGGTTGGCGAGGGTTTCACCGACTCGGTCGATGTTGATGTTCGAGGTGGTACGGGCCTTGGACGCTGGATCAGCTGATCCGGCGGGCGTGACGCTGACGTACCCTGCACCGAAGCTGTCGGTGACGGTCAGGTTCATCACGAGCGCCGCCACGTCGGGGCGATTGATCGCCGGGTTGGTGGCGACCGCGACTTCGACATCCCAGCCATTGAGCAGTCGCTTGCTCGCACCGAGTGGGTCGAGGGTGGCAGTGCGGGTGTCGAGGAAGCGGGTCGGCGAGTCGAGCGGGACGAACAGTCCATCGGTGCCAATCGGTGCTGTGACGCCGGTGAAACTCCCGACGACATCGATGATCAGGTCACCACCCTGTGCCGAGAACACGGAGAAGTTGCCCTGCGCATCGACCGGGACGATCACCTGATTCGCTGTTGTTTGTCCGGCGAAGGTCGTGTTCAGGTTGGACGAACTCGGAGGGGTCGCCCCACTGGGGAAGACCTGCCAGTAGCCGGGGTTGTTGCCGATCACCGTGACGTTCAGCGCGATGGCCGAAGCCCCGGCTGCGCCAGGAGCGGTGAACTTCCGGGTCTCGCCGGCGGCGATTGGATTGGCAGTGACACGAGTGTCCAGCATCCGGCTCGGTGCCGCGAGCGGCACGAAGCGGCCCGCAGTTGCCGATGACGCTGGTGCGTAGTAGCCGAGCATGTCGACGAGAACATTGCCGCCCGCCAACGAGAACACGTCCACCAGTCCGGATGCGTTGACCGGCACCGTGACGAGGTTCGGCAGAGCCAGGTCGTTGCCGTAGAACGCGGCGATGTTGTCGACGTTGATGTTCGATGCAGTCGGCACTGCACCACCGTGTGGGTAGACGGTCCAGTAACCAGGGTTGGCCGGGCCGACGACGGTGACGTTGAGGACAACGGCGGTGACGGTGCCGGTCGCGGGGAGAGGCGATGCTCCGGTGACGGCGACAGGGAAGATCGCGCCGGCGGAGAAGGCGCCGGAAATGCGAGTGTCGGCGAGGCGAATCGGAGTGGCCAGCGCGGTGAACGCCGATGGCGTGACGCCTGCGGCCGCCGCGGGGATTGCTTGGGTGGTCAATGTCGTCGCGAGCGGAAGTGTGAAGATTGCCACCAAGCCCGCGCCGAACCGAACGATTCGTCGCCTCATTTCGCCAGAATACCGTGACGACATCGCTCAGAGCGGGCACCTCGCCACACCGGTGCCCTCCGACGTCACTCCGAGTGGGCGACAGGCATCGTCACGACAAAGGTGGTCGGCGAGCGCGACACCAGTTCGAGGCGGCCTCCGTCGGCTTGGGCGAGTCGCCTGGCGAGAGCCAGTCCGCGCCCGTGCGGGGCTGCTGGGTCGTCCGATCCACGGAACAGACCTTCCGCCACACGCTCGGTGATCATTCCGTTGTCGGTGACCCGCAACGTCCGCTCGACGACCTCGATCCGCACGTCGCCGCGTCCGTGGCGCAGCGAGTTGTCGAGCAGGATGTCGATGATCTGCCCGACGAATCCCGGCGTGGCGAGGACCTTCACGCCGACTCCGTGGCACAGCAGACCGCGGCGTGCCAACTGGAACCGGTGCAGCCAGTCACCACGATGTTCGAGAGCGATCTCGTGCAGTTGCACCGTGATCCGCTGACTGCCGCGACCTCCACGAGCGAGATCGAGCAGTTCATCGAGCGTCGCGGTCAGCCGGTCGGTCTGGACGAGGGCGTGGTTGGCGTCGGCTCGAACCGCCTCGTCCTGGTGGGTGGCCAACAGCTGCAACTGCAGCGCAATGCCGGTCAGCCCGGTACGCAACTGGTGCGTTGCGTCGCCGGTGAAACTGCGTTCCGAGCTGAGCGTCTTGTCGAGGCGACTGGCGCTCATCGCCAACGTCGCGCGGATGTCGTCGATCTCACGGATGCCCGACGGCGGCGGGAGGGCAGCGCTGAAGTCGCCGGCTCCGAGACGACCGGCCGACGCGGCGAGTTGCTCCAATGGTCGGGACAATCGTGCCCCGAAGATCGCGGCGAGCACGGCTGCGAGGAGCACGCCCCCAGCGGCGAGCACACCGAGGAGGATGAATTGCCGGGTCAGTCGCTGGCGGAGGTCATTGCCGCTCGTGCCGAGTTCGACCTCGGTCCGGTTGGGCCCATTGGCGACGGCGCTGAAGCCGTCCTTGATCGCCGGCCCGAAGGCCATGATCACCGCTCCGGTGCTGTCCCGGATCTCGATGCGGTCGCCATCGGGAACCATCCCGGCGATGCGCACAGGGTCTGGAAGTCGGCCCTGCCCAAGACCGGCGAGTGTCGTACTGATCGCAGAGGCCTGCGCCGCAAGACTGCTGCGCAACTCGTCCTCCGTCGCCCGTTTGATCAGCAACACCACGGGCGTCGCAAGGACCATCATCACCAGCGTGGCGACGAGCACGGTGCTGCGCACGAGGCGCCCACGCACGGCTCAGCCTGCTTCGTAGCGGAATCCGATGCCGCGCACGGTGATGATCCGCTCGGGCGTATCGTTGGTGTCGCCCAGCTTTCGGCGCAGTGAAGCGACATGGGTGTCGAGGGTGCGGGTGCTGCCCCACCAGTTCTCGTCCCACACCGCCGACATGATGAACTCGCGCCGCAGCGTCTCGCCCTCGTGTGTCGCGAGCAGCACCAAGAGGTCGAACTCCTTCGGTGGCAGGACGAGCTCGTCGTCGGCGATCCACGCTCGGCGAGCGGCGCGGTCGATCCGCAATGCTCCGACGTTGTCCGGTTCGATCGCGACCAGCGCGGCGCTGATCCGCAGCCGACTACGGATTCGCGCCGTGAGCTCGGCGACTCGGAATGGCTTGGTGATGTAGTCGTCCGCTCCAGCATCGAGTCCGACGACGACGTCGACCTCCTCGTCGCGTGCGGTGAGCATCACGATCGGCAGTACGGGATGCGCCGCCCGTAACCGGCGGCAGACGTCGAGTCCGTCGATGTCCGGCAGGCTGAGATCGAGCAGCACGAGATCAGGTGCCGCCGCATTGACAGCGATCAAGGCCGCGTTGCCACCGTCGACGTGCTGCACCGTGAAACCTTCGGCCTGCAACATTCGCACCAGCGGTTGACTGATCCGTTCGTCGTCCTCGACGAGCAGCAGCGAACTCATTCGGCGGAGCCATTCGTCTGCTCATACGCGTCCGTCGAATTGATCATCGCCAGGATCGTAGGCCACTCAGGCGTTGCGGCGACGCAAGGCGGCGCCGTGAGCGGCGAAACCTTCGTGATCGGCCAGCGCCAGGATCGCAGGCGTCATCCGCCGGAGAGCACCTGCATCGGACTGGGCAATGGCCGTGCGCTTCAGGAACGCTTCCACGGTGATGCCGGACGAGACGTGCGCATAGCCGCTCGTCGGCAGCGAGGCGGGGCATCCGATCAGGTAGTTGGCCGCGCTGAACGGCGTGTGCTGCCCGAGCAGGATCTCGCCGGCCTCGGTCAGGAGACCGAGCGTCGACCGCAGGTCGGGCTCGGCCAGTGCAAGCTGCAGGTGCTCGGGCGCGTACCGGTTGACGACTGCTGCGGCGTGTGCGAACGAATCCACCAGAACACATCCCCCGTTGATTCCGAGCGCAGCGCGTGCGGCGACCGCGCGGGTCTCCGGCAGATCCTGGATCTGACGGCCGAGTTCGATGTCGGTCGCGTCGGCCAGGGCCGCAGATGTCGTCACCAGGAGCACGGCGGAATCGGTGCCGTGCTCGGCCTCGATCAACAAGTCGGCCGCGAGCCGCATCACGTCGGCGTGTTCATCGGCGATGACAACGCTCTCCGTCGGTCCGAGCAGCATCATCGTGGCCACACCGTGGCGCTGCATCTCGACCTGGGCAGCGGTGACCGCCGGCGAACCTGGCCCGACGATCTTGCGCACCTTCGGAATCGACTGCGTACCGAAACCCAGTGCGGCGACGCCGGCGGGCCCGTTGACGCGGAACACATTCGTGATGTCGAGCTTGCGGCACACGACGAGCACTGCCGGATCGACATCTCCGGTACCGCCGGGGACCGGGGGCACCACGAGGACGAGTTCGCCGACCCCGGCCACGACCGCCGGCACGGCCAATTGATAGGCGACCGACGGATAGCTGGCCTTCCCACTCGGGACGAACAGTCCTGCGCTCGCGATCGGCGTGATCTTCTCGCCGACGAACAGCCCCGGCGCACTCTCGATCCACCAGTCGGCGGCGCGTTCCCGTACAGCGTTGTTGAAGGTACGCAGGTTCGTGATCGCCTCGTCGAGAGCGCGATCGACATCGTCGGAGACGCGTGCCGAATCCAGTTCCTCGGGACTGACGCGCAGTTGAGCCGGCGTGAGTTCGATGTGATCGAAGTCGCGCAGGGCCCGGCAGACGGCTTCGTCACCATTCGCCCGGACGTCCTCGATGATCAAGCCGATCGCGCTCCGCAACGTGGGATCGAAGATGTCGTCGAGTCCGCGATGGCAGACAGCCTCGCGTTCAGTTTCGGACATCGACGTCCACGTCATCCGTCGCATCACCGGTGAGTCGTTTGCAGTCACGACGCGAAACGGTACCCGCTAGGATCACGCCACGTTCCCCTGCTGCTTTGGAGCGTGCATGCCTGTCACCGTTGTTGTTGGAGCCCAATGGGGCGATGAAGGCAAAGCCAAGGTCATCGACCTGTTGTCGAAGGAGCACGGCTACGTCGTGCGGTACCAGGGTGGCCACAACGCCGGCCACACCGTGGTCGTCGGCGACGAGCGCTATGCACTGCAATTGATTCCGAGCGGAATCTTGTATGACCATGTCGTTCCGGTGATCGCCAACGGTGTGGTCGTGGACATGCCCACGCTGTTCAACGAGATCGACACGCTCGAGCGAAGGGGAATCTCTTGTGCGCGCCTGATCGTCAGCAGCCATGCCCATCTGATCTTCCCGTGGCACCAGGCCTGGGACGTGTTGGCCGAGGCCAGCCGTGGTGACGACAAGATCGGCACGACATTGAAAGGCATCGGACCCGCGTACGCGGACAAGGCCAACCGGATCGGTCTGCGGGTCGGCGATGTGCTGGATCCGTCGGCGTTCGTGACGGCCCTGAAGGCTCGGGCCATGATCGAGGACCGCGCGCTCACCGCCGCCGGCGTGGACTCGCTCGACGTCGACGAGATCGTCGAACGCTTCGCCACACTGGCCGAACGTCTCGCCCCATACGTTCGCGACACGGTCAGTGAACTGCACGATGCTCTGGCGGCGGGTCATCAACTGCTGCTCGAAGGGGCCCAGGCGACATTCCTCGACCTCGACCACGGGACGTATCCGTTCGTCACGTCCAGCAACCCAACGGCCGGGGGAGCATGCGTCGGGACGGGGCTCGGGCCACGGGACATCGACCGGATCGTCGGCATCACCAAGGCGTACACGACGCGTGTCGGAGCGGGACCGTTCCCGACCGAGCTGACGAACGACCTCGGTGACACGTTGGTCGAGATCGGCCGCGAATTCGGCACCGTCACCGGGCGACGTCGTCGGCCGGGATGGATCGACTGCGTGATGTTGCGTCAGGCCGTACGACTCAACTCGCTGACCGAGATCGCCTTGACGAAGCTCGACGTGTTCGACACATTCGACGAGATCAAGGTCTGTACCGGATACCGGATCGCAGGGACGTTGTTGACCAACTATCCGGACCGGATGTCGCTCCTGGCCGACGTCGAACCGGTGTACACCACGTTCCCCGGATGGAAGCAGTCGCTCGCCGCAGTCCGCGAGCCCGCCGACCTCCCGGAGCAGGCCCAGTCCTTCCTGCGCCTGATCGAGCAGGAGATCGGCGTGCCTGTGCGCATCGTCGGCGTCGGAGCCGAACGGGATGACTACCTGCTCTGGGACGACCGGTCCACCGGTTCGTTGCCTTCGCCAGCGTCGCTGGCTGGGGCCGATTCGGCCGTGCTGCGATGATTCCGCGCTACTCACTCCCGGAGATGTCGAATGTTTTCACCGACGTCGAGCGGTTCCGACGCTGGTTGGAGATCGAGTTGTTGGCCACCGAGGCCCACGTCGCCCTCGGGTTGGTGCCCGAGGCCGACAGTGCTCGCTGTCGCGAACGCGCACCGCAGGTGGACGAGGCGTTCGTGCAGGCCGTGCTCGACCGAGAAGCCGTCACCGACCACGATGTCGCCGCGTTCGTGGACGTCGTCCAGAGTTCGATCGGTGCGCCGGCCGGTTCGTGGATCCACTACGGATTGACGAGTAGCGATGTGGTCGACACGGCGTGGTGTTGGATGCTGCGAGATGCGTGCGACCTGTTGATCGATGCGGCCGACCAACTGTTCGTCGTCGTCAAGCAATTGGCGATCGCCCACCGCGACACGGTGATGATCGGCCGCACCCACGGAGTACACGCCGAGCCGACCACATTCGGGATGAAAGTGGCCCTCTGGGCACTGCAGATCGATCGCGATCGGCAGCGTCTGCGCACGGCGAGAACGACCATCGGTGTCTGCAAGCTCAGCGGAGCGGTCGGTACCTATTCGAACATCGACCCGTCGGTCGAGCGATTCGTCGGAGACAGGTTGGGCCTCACGCCGGTGCCTGCGACACAGGTCATCGCTCGTGATCGCCACGCCGAATTCCTCTACGCGTGTGCATCTGCCGGATCGACAATGGAACTGATCGCCGTCGAGTTGCGCCATTTGCAGCGCACCGAAGTGCGCGAAGTGCAAGAGGGGTTCAAGCCAGGCCAAAAGGGTTCATCGGCAATGCCTCACAAACGGAATCCGATATCGGCGGAAACGATCAGCGGACTGTCACGCGTGCTTCGCAGCAATCTGCAGGCCGGCATGCAGGACGTCGCCCTCTGGCACGAACGTGATATCTCGCACAGTTCGGTCGAGCGGATCGTGCTGCCCGATTCGGCGATCCTTGCCCATTATGTGATGCATCGCCTCCGCCGATTGTTGATCGGTCTACAGGTTTTTCCGGAACGAATGATCGAGAATCTTCAGGCCAGTCATGGCTTGGTGTTCAGCCAACCGGTGCTGCTCGCCCTCGTCCAATCCGGTATCAGCCGCGATGAGTCGTACCGAATTGTGCAAGACAACGCGATGCGCGCGTGGGACGAGGGTCGAAGCTTTCGGACCTTGCTCGAAGAAGATCGTCGAGTCGTGGTGGATGTTGTTGTGCTCGACCAAGCATTCGATGTGGCACGCAGCCTCCGCCACGTTTCACGGATCTTCGAGGTCCTCGACGCCCTCTGATCACACGTCGCTGCGGCCGATCCCGGCTTTCTTGAGCACGCTTGCGTCGACACCGATCGTGCGCCATGCGGTGTAGCTGTAGCCATTTCGCTCGCTGTACCCCTTGGCCACTTTGACGAATGCTGCCTCGATTGCGCTCAGGTCGATCGCCAACCCGGCAGTTGCCAATTCGGTGGTCAGATCGAGTCGCTCTTGCACGAGTCGCAGCTCTTGGACGGGGTCGGCATCTGCTAACTCTGCCTCGAGTGCCTCGAGCCGTCGAGCGATGGAATCGGGAGTCCGCTTGCGACCCCGCTTTGGTTTGTTGTTCCGGAGTGCCTCCAGGTAATCACGAAC
>JAYTOM010000311.1:0-14362 GCA_043747765.1 Actinomycetota bacterium | reverse complement strand
GACCCGGACCCGGACCAGACATCAACGGACCTCATCAGCGGTTGGAGCCGATCGGCGCGTCGCTCGCCGCATTTGTGCTCGGCGTCTCCTCCGTCCTTGTCGGATGGGTGCCCTTCCTGGGTGTGCTCGCCGGCGTCGGCGCAATCGTCGGCCTGATCCTCGGCATCCGAGCACTCCGACGTGACGCTGCGAGCCGGCGTGAGGGGGGCCAGAACCATCGCGGCCACGGTTATGCACTGACCGGCGTGATCCTCGCTCCGTTCGGTCTCGTCCTGGCCGGCGTCGGCGTGTGGTTGAGTGTGGTGACGTTGCGCGAGGTCGACCGGTTCACCAACGTCGGGGCGTACACCATCACTCGAACGTGCGATGTCGAAGCCGGATCGGCAAGGGCTGCGGGGACGATCACCAACGACTCGAGCACTCGCCGTTCGTATCATTTCGTGGTCGAGTTCGATCGTAAAGGAACATCGGCGCGCCTCGCGTCTGCCGACGTCTCGGTCGACAACGTCGAAGCAGGCGCAGCGGCGACGTGGAACGCGTCGGCCGCGGTGAGCGCAGCACAGGTCGATTGCTCGGTCAGCAACGTGACCGGACCTGTTCCCTTCGGCCAGAACTGACGCTCATGGGACGAGCGTGTCGGACGCAGCCGGCGTGCTCGACGTGGTGCTGGCTGCG
This sequence comes from Actinomycetota bacterium, assembly GCA_043747765.1. Lineage (GTDB taxonomy): Bacteria > Actinomycetota > Acidimicrobiia > Acidimicrobiales > Ilumatobacteraceae > WLMZ01. The sequence goes on along the minus strand of JAYTOM010000311.1, from coordinate 13,687 downwards.
CCCGGGGTGCTCGACCTGGTGCTGGCCCCGACCGACGTGCTCGACGCGGCAGTGTCGCCGCAATCGAGGTCACCGTACGCGCGCAGCTGATCGAGCGAGGCCTGCACCGCTGCGCTGTTGAGTGTCGTGTACTGCTCGACAGCGGCAGGGTCCGCCGACAGCTTGGTCAGGTCGTAGCCGTACTTGGCGAACAGGCCTTCGAGTTGGCCGAGGAACGCACTGGCAACGGTCACGTCCTTGACGATGTCGGCAGGAGCCCGTTGCTGCAACGTGTTGGCCTGCGAGACGAGCCGCTTGACGGCCGCCTCTGTCTTGGCGGGATCACCGGAGGTGACATCGGTGTCGAGCGAGTCGTTGGAAACCCGGAACGCGACGAGCAGCACGCAGAATGTCTGCTTCGGATCCGACGATGCAGTCTTCAGCGTCGTACCCGAGCACGACGACGCCATCAACCCGAGGGTGAGGGCGCAGGCCAGGGTCGGCGACAACATCGACGCGAGGGACCGGACGCGCATGGCTGAACCATAACCTCGATCGACACGTGTCAGGCGTCGCTGGACGTGGACGAGATCCATGCTGCGAACAGTTCTGCGTATCGCCCTCCGGCTACGACCAGCTCGTCGTGATGGCCGTCCTCGAGCAGTCGGCCGCCTTCGAGGACCAGCACTCGATCGGCGCGCATCGCCGTGGACAGACGATGGGCGATCGCAATGGTCGTCCGTCCCTCGGCCAGTCGCTCCAATGCCCGAGACATGCGGACCTCCGTCAACGCGTCGACCGACGATGTCGCCTCATCAAGGATCAGAACGTCAGGGTCGGCGACCGACGCACGAAGCAACGCCACGAGTTGGCGCTCGCCTGCAGACATCTGGGCACCACGTTCGCCGACCTGGGTCAGCATCCCATCCGGCAGCGACGCCAACCAGTCCTGGAGATCAAGAGCGAAGACTGCACGTTCGAGGTCCTCCAGCGACGTGCCCGGTTTGGCGAATCCGAGATTGGCAGCAATGGTGTCGTCGAACAGGAACGGCTCCTGGGGCACGACCACGAGTCGCTGGCGCAGCTCGTCGTTCGAGACGAACGTGAGTGGTACACCGCCGAGCACGATCTGGCCGGCGACCGGGTCGGCGAATCGGGCCAAGAGTCGGCCGAGCGTCGTTTTGCCGGAACCCGTCGAACCAACCAGGGCCACCTGCTGACCGGCGGGAATGACGGCCGACACTCCGATCAACACGGGTTCGTCGTCGGCGACTTCGTCGCGGGTCTTGTACTGGAACGTGACGTCGTTGATGTGGATCGACAACGGTCCGGCCGGCAGCGCCAGCGGGGCGTTCGGTTGCGGTGGACCTGTCGGAAGGTCGAGAATGCCCAGCAGTCGACGCATCCCGGCCACGGCCGTCTGAGTCTGGTCGAGCACTTCTGTGAACTCGGCGATCGGTTCCAGAAAGCGGTAGGTCAAAAAGATGAATCCGACCAACGCTCCGGCGGTGAGGCCCCCGGCCGTCCCGCGTGCGACACCGACGCCGACAACAGCAGACACGGTGAGGGCTCCGAACACCTCGCCCGAGGGGAACAGGAAGGCACCGATCGTGCCGGCTCGAACGAATGCATCGCCGCGCTGCCTGGCGACGGCCTGCGCCCGGCCGGCCAAGACGGGCCCGGCGCGGTAGGCCCGAAGCGTCTCTGCTCCGGTGACGACCTCGGTGATCGCCCCGAGCATCTCCGAATTGCGTGACCGTGCTGTGTCGTACGCTGCGCCGAGGTGCCGCTGCACGACTCGCAGCACCCAGATGAGCGGCATTCCGACGGCAAACGCAATCAGAGCGAGCAGCCAGTTGTACGACAGCATGACTCCAGCGACGATGAGCATCAGCGCACCATCGAGCAACCATGCCAGACCACCCCACTGGAAGAACTCGGCGAGCGTCTCGACATCCGACGTCACTCGAGCGACGAGCGCGCCGCGTCGTTCTTCGCTGTGATCGGCAAGGCTCAGCTTGTGGATGTGGGAGATGACCCGGACGCGCAGGTCGTACAGGGCTCCCTCACTCCGTCGGCCGAGTCTTCTCACCGCTGCGCGCTGGGCCGCCGAACCGACAAGGATCGCTGCGGCGGAGATGATGCACAACATCGTGACGAAACCCATCCGGACACCGTTGGATGTGAAGCCGTGGTCGATGGCCTGCTGCACGGTGATGGGGATCACCACGCGACCGGCGGCGCCGATCAGGGCGAAGCCAAGCGTCAATCCGAACCCCTGGCGCAGCCGGGGGGCCTCCTGCACGCCCCGGCTCAGGATCCGTGCCGCTCCGAGACGGCCGCCGAATTCTTCGTCCTCCATCACTCACCACCAGTTGGTGTTTTCGACTCGTTGCGGTCCAACTCGAACGCTTCCATGATGGACCGGTAGGTGTCGTTGGTCTGCATCAGGTCGACGTGGGTTCCTGTCGCCTCGATCCGCGAGTCGTTGAGGAACACGACGCTGTCGGCGAGCGCGATCGTGCTCGGGCGGGATGCCACGATCAAGACGGTGGCGTCAGTCAGTGCGCTACGCAATCGAGCAACGACACGAGCCTCGGTCGCCGGGTCCAACGCCGACGTGGTGTCATCCATCAGGAGCAGCGCTGGGCGCCGGACGAGCGCCCGAGCCAAGGCGACCCGCTGGCGTTGCCCACCGCTCAGACTCACGCCTCGTTCACCGACCTCGGTGGACAACTGCTTGGGGAGGTCTTCGACGAAGTCACGCCCCTCCGCCGTGGTCAAAGCTGCCCAGATCTCGTCGTCGTCGAACGGGAATCCGAACGCGATGTTCTCGCGCAGCGAGGCTGCCAAAAGAAAGGCCTCCTGCAGAACGATCGCTCGGTCCCCGTGCACGGCGACACTGCCTGACGTCGGAGGAATCAGTCCAGCGGCGAGACGCAACAGCGTTGTCTTGCCGCTGCCGGTCGTGCCGACGAGAGCGACCGTGCTGCCTTTGGCCACGGAGATCTGGATCCCGCTGAGCACCGGACGCCCCGGTTCGAACTCATACGTCACGTCGCCGAAAGACAGACCGACGCCGGCTGCCGGTACACCGATACTCAGTTCAGGATCCGCAACGATCGGAGCATCGAGCACCTCGCGAACGCGGTTCCATCCGGCGATCGAGTGTGGCAGCGCGGACAGTGCGAACCCAATCAGACGAAGCGGGAAGACGAGCAGCGTGAACATGTAGATCATGCTGGACAGGTCGCCGATGGTGATCGCCCCGGACCGGATCCTGTACGCACCGAAGAGGACGAGACCGACGTTGGCCAGAGCCGGTATCGCATCCAGGACAGCGTCGAAGCTGCCCTTCATCAACACTGCTGACGTCCGCGCCTCGCGCAACCGGCTGGCGATGACCGACAGTCGTTCGGTCTCGCGCGCCTCGGCACCGAAGGCCTTCACCACCTGCACGCCCTCGAAGCTCTCGTGGACGGCGGCCGAGAGGTCGCCGAGATGATCCTGGGCCAAGGTGTAGAACCGGTCGACGCGATTCTGGTAGATGACGTTGATCACGATCAGGATCGGGAAGACAGCCACCGCGAACAGGCCGAGCGGTATGTCGATGATCAGCAACCAGGCAGACGACACGAAGACGAGGAGAACGACGCCCGACGCGAACGGGAGCGGCGACAAGAAGTCGACAGCCGCATCGACATCGACGCCTCCGCGTGCTGCAAGGTCGCCGCTCGGACGGGTCTGGTGCCACGAAACAGGCTGCTGCACCAGTCGGTCGAGGACCTGCACAGTGAGTGTCTCGGCAATCCGCCAATGTGCCCTGCCGGCCCACGTCCTGCGCACGACGACGCCGGCAGCACGGATCAGTCCGACACCGATGATGAACGTGATACCGATCATGACCGTCCCGACCGCGACGTGCCCCTGACGGAGACGAGGATCGACCACGTGGTCGATGATCCAACGCAGCACGATGGCCGACGCAACGGTGCAGAGTGCGAAGACCGCCGCACCCCCAACAGCGATGAAGAACGGTTTCGGATGGATCCGAACGAGGTCGCGGATGAGGCGCGTTGCCGCCTTCCAGCGTTGTCGGCGCGAACGCGTTGAAGGTGGATTCCCCCCGGACATGTCGTCTGTTCTACCAACCAGCGTCGCCCTTTGTCGTCCGATATGAGGCGAGCGAGGGTGCCGCTGCGCCGCTCGTCACCCCGTGAAATAGCTAGCTGCCAGGCTCAGGACGTAGCGTGTACGGCGTGAAACAAGTCGATCTGGCGCTCCTCGTCGTGCGTGTGGCATTCGGTGTGGGCCTCGCCACGCACGGCTACAACAAGTTCTTCGGCCCGGGCGGTCTGACCGGGACAACGGGCTGGTTCGCCAGCATGGGCATGAAGTGGCCGAAGTGGCAGGCCCGGATAGCGGCGACGACAGAGATCGGGGCCGGACTGCTCCTCGCCCTTGGTCTACTCACCCAATTGGCCGCCGCAGGCTTCATCGGATTGATGTTGGTTGCCATCGTCACGGCCCACTGGAGCATTGGCTTCTTCGTGTTCCGGGCAGGACAGGGTTGGGAGTACTGCGCATCCATAGCCGTGGTTGCGTTCGCACTCGGCACGATCGGCGCTGGTAGATATTCGATCGATCACGCAATCAATCTCGACCGGCACATCACGGGTTGGACGGGCGCATCGATCACTGTCATCGTCGGTGCCCTCGGTGGCCTGACTCAGCTCGCGACGAGCTACCGGCCGCCGGCCAAGGCTCCGGCGGCGGCCGCTGCGAAATGAGGACGCCGTGACAGCCGTGACTCCGCAAACACCGATGGCAGAGGGCACGCCCAGGCGCAGTGTCAGCCGTGGTCAGTTGGCAGCACGGACCGCAATCGGCTTGGTCATCCTGTTCATACTGTTCATGTGGCTGTACGCGTTCGTCTTTGCGTCCGCGAACGCCGTTGCCAAGGTGAGCGACACGGCGTGGAGCAAACGGGCCGAGCAAATCTGTAGCAGGCGCAACGATCTGCTCGACCAGAACGCAAAGAACACTCGTCTCAAATCCGACGGCAGCGCCCAGTCGGTCGGTGTGGGCGTCACCAAGGCGACGGACATCATCGAGACCGCGCTCGACCAGGTACAGGCTGTTCTGCCCTCGTCAGCGCGAGACCAGAAGTTGATCTCCGAGTGGAACAAGCTCTACCGGATCTACATCTCCGATCGCCGCCTGACCGAGAAGAAGCTCGCCGCCGGCCAAGCATCAGAGCTCAACGAGACGACGCTCAACGGCGCGCCCATCTCTTCATCGATCGCTGACTTCACGAGCGTCAACCGGATGCCGTCGTGTTCCGCTCCGACGGGCAGCTGATCGGCAACGGGTCAGCGCCGCAAGCGGCGGATCGTCATGCTGTGTGCCAGCCGTTCTCCGGCGTCCACTGCTTGATCACTCGAGCCGGACTGCCGACCGCCACCGAAAAGTCGGGAAGGGAGCCCGACACCACCGAATTGGCGCCGACGGCCACGTGCTTGCCGATCTGCGCGCCAGGCAGGACAACGGTACCGTACCCGAGCCAGCTGCCGTCACCGATCCTCACCGATTGCTCCGGCATCGACTGTTGTGACATCGGCCGGGTGACATCTCGGTAGTCGTGATTCTGATCCGTGATGTACACGTTGTGACCCGTCCAAACATCGTTGCCGATGACGATCTCGAAGTGCCCGACGATGCCGCTGCCCTTGCCGATCAGGCAACGGTCGCCGATCGACACGACGGGGTCGCTGATGCACTCCTGACCTGGCACCATCCCCGCCGACAACGACACGCCGGGCCCGATCATGGTCCCCGCTCCGATGTGGATGAACCGCTCGTTGAAGATCGTGGTGATCGGGAAGCAGATCACGCTGTTCCTGCCGAACTTGCCGAAGCGTCGACCACGGCGGCTGTCCGGTCCCATCGCCGCGCATTCGACGGCCGTCTCCCATGCCCAATGCACCGCTTCGCCGGTTGCTCGTTTTGCTGCGCTCCGCGCTCGATTCGCCAACGTGTTGTCCTGCGGTGTCCGTTCGAGCACGGTCGGGCACGCTACCTGGCCTGCAACAACAACCGATTATCCTTTGCGCAGCATGGAACACATCGAGTATCACGTCGCAGACGGCATCGGCACGATCACGATCGATCGGCCGCTCAAGAAGAACGCGATGACCTATGCAATGCTCGGCGACTTCATCGACACGGTCAATCGTGCTGCAGTCGACGTCGACGCGCGTGTCATCGTTCTGACCGGCCGTCCCGGATCGTTCTGCGCGGGAACGGATCTCGCTGATCTGGCGACGATTCCAGGGACCCAGCGTGGTCTTCGCGGCGCGGCTGATGCACACGATACGTGGTGGCCACTCCAGCGTTGTCCGCAGCCGACGATCTGCGCCGTCGACGGCCCCGCCGTTGGAATGGGCGCCGAATTCACGTCGCAGTGCGACATCCGAATCGCGTCGCCCCAGGCCCGGTTCGCCTGGAACTTCGTGCATCGCGGCCTCGTCCCCGACACCGGGGCCGGCACCTGGCTGCTCCCCCGGCTGGTCGGACTGCAGAACGCCCTGCGACTGCTGTACACGGGGCAGTTCATCGACGCCGATCAGGCGTTGGGCCTCGGCTACATCGCCGAGATCGTCCCCTCCGTGAACCTCCTCGATCGCGCCTACGAGATCGCTCATCTCATCGCGTCGGGCTCTGCGCACAGCCAACGACTGATCAAGTCGCTCGTGTACGAAGGGTTGTCGAGCAACGTCGACGAACACATGCAGCGACACACGATGGCGCTTGCCGCGTGCTTCAAGAGCGATGACCACCACGAGGGCGTTGCTGCGTTCCTCGAACGCCGCACCGCCACGTTCACCGGAACCTGAGGGACAAACATGACAATTTCGCAGAGCGCCGCCAGCAATCCAACGACGGTCGTGAGCACGCCGTTCGGCGACGTACGCGGGCTCGACCGCAACGCCACCCACGTGTTCAAGGGCATTCGATTCGCGACTGCACAGCGCTTCGAAGCACCCGTCCTGATCACTGACTGGCGGACCGAACTGGATGCCACGATCTACGGCGCGCAGTGCCACCAAACACCGGGAATGCTCGAGCGAACGTTCGGCAGCGGATCGTTGCCGATGACCGAGGACTGCCTGTTCCTGAACGTGTTCATGCCATCGGCGCACGCGGATGTTCTTCGTCCGGTTCTCGTATGGATCCACGGAGGCGCCTTCGTCAACGGCAGCGGCGCCACCCCGTGGTACGACGGCTCCGAACTTGCCAGCAGAGCCGACGTCGTCGTGGTGACCGTCAACTATCGCCTCGGAGCGTTCGGCTATCTCGGTGATCTCAACCTCGGTACCCGCGACCAGATCGCCGCGCTCCAATGGGTTCACGACGCAATTGCGTCGTTCGGTGGAGATCCCGGAAACGTCACGATCTTCGGCGAGTCAGCAGGTGGGTCGGCAGTCGTAGCGCTGCTGGCAACACCGCCAGCAACCGGGCTCTTCCATCGCGCGTTCGCAATGAGCCCGTCGATCACACAGTTGCGGAACGCACACCGAGCATCTGAGGCAGAATCGCAGTTCCTCGCCGCTGCACGCGTGTCGGACCGCGAGCAGGCGCTGTCTCTCACGCCCGATCAGATGCTGGACGCACAGCAACTGCTGCTGCGCGACGTGGGTGCCGGGTTCAGCGGATTCTCGCCCACGTCGGGGACCAGCCTGATCCCAATGCCGATTCGCCGTGCGGCCGCGGCGAATCCTGTGCCGCTGGTGCTCGGAACCACCCGTGACGAAATGCAAATGTTCACAGCGTTCAGCCCGTCGCTCGCCCAGATCGACGACGCAACGCTCGAGGCGATGGCCCGGGCACGCTTCGGCGACGAACTCGTCGCAACGGCACTCGAGGCATACCGGTCGGCTCGTCCAACGGCGAACAACAGTCAACTTGCCGCTGCGATCCAGACCGATGAGACCTTCCGTGTTCCTGCGCGTCTGCTCGCCGAAGATCGCGCTGCAGCGGGGATGCCGACGTGGATGTACTGGTTCACGTGGGCGTCGACTGCTTTCGGGGGGGTCCTCGGATCCTGCCATGCGATCGACGTCCCATTCGCCTTCCACAATCTGAACAAGAAAGGCGTTGCCGCCTTCACCGGCGAATCGCCCGAGCGAACCCAGGTCGCGGACGCGTACAGCGAAGCCATCGTGGGTCTCGCCACGACCGGACGGGCTGGCTGGTCGCAGTTCGACTCGACGCGTCGATCGACGCTGCAGGTCGATGTGGTGACAGCTGTGATCGACGATCCCGAACCCGAGATCCGACTGTTGTGGGAATGATCGAGATCGATCCTGATGGTTCGCTGACCGATGTGTCGGGCATCTCCGTCGGCCATCACCATCGTGTCGGCCGCGGCTGGAGAACCGGCACCACGGTCGTCTTGGCCGTGGACGGCGCGACCGCTGGCGTCGACGTTCGGGGCGGCGGCCCAGGCACTCGCGAAACGGACCTGCTCCGTCCGGAGAACCTGATTCAACAGGTGCACGGAATCTGTTTGACCGGGGGCAGCGCATTCGGTCTTGCTGCTGCCGACGGCGTGATGGCCCATCTCGAGTCGAGGGGTATCGGCTTTCCGATCGGCAACCTTGCAGGAGCCGTCGTCCCCATCGTGCCGGCCGCTGTCATCTTCGATCTCGCTCGCGGCGGGCAACTGTCCAATCGTCCGGATCGCGAGTTCGGTATCCGCGCTGCACGCGCCGCTCGGCGTTCGCCGGAAGCGAACGGCTCGGTCGGCGCCGGCGTCGGCGCGATCGCCGGCGGCCTGCAGGGTGGCATCGGGTCAGCAAGCACCCGGCTCTCGTGCGGCATCGTCGTCGCTGCCCTCGCCGTCGTCAACGCCGCGGGATCGGTCATCGACCGGGCGACCGCGCTGCCCTGGGAGTCGACAGCGCACCGACTTCGGCGGCCGTCGCGCCCCGACCGCGAACTACTGATCGGGTTGACGTCGGCGGCAGCCCCGTCCGAGCCTGCACCGACCTTGAACACGACAATCGGAGTCGTGGCGACAACCGCTCGGTTGTCGAAGGCGGAATGCACGAAGGTCGCTTCGGTCAGTCACGACGGTATGGCTCGCGCGATTCGCCCTGTTCATTCGATGTTCGACGGCGACACGATCTTTGCCCTGGCCACCGGAATCGACGAGCTGCCAGCGGAGGCGACCACCGGCTTCCGAACCGAAGGAACACGACCCGCCGTGCTCAACGACATCCTCGAAGCAGCAGCGCTGTGTTTTGCGGCCGCGTGCACCCAGGCAGTCCTCAGCGCGACGTCGGTCGGCGGTCCCCTCGCCTACCGCGACGTGTGCCCGTCGGCGTTCCGCTGACCCCTAGGCTTGCCGCCGTGTTGATCTTCGAAACGCCGGCGAAGATGCGGACGTGGTCCGATGACCAGCGTCGCAACGGCCGAACAATTGCTCTGGTCCCGACGATGGGGGCATTGCACGAGGGCCATCTCCAGCTGGTCGATATCTCGTCACGGCGTGCCGACGTCGTCGTGATCAGCATTTTCGTCAATCGACTGCAGTTCAATCGGTCGGATGACTTCGAGCGGTACCCCCGCCGCTTCGACGACGACCTCGCTCGATGCGGACAGCGTGGTGTCACGGCCGTCTACGCACCGACCCAGGATTCGATGTACCCAGTCGGGTTCGAGACCCATGTCGAGCCCGGCGCGCTGTCCGAACCACTTGAAGGCGCCGGACGCCCTGGGCACTTCCGCGGCGTTGCCACCGTCGTCGTCAAACTCTTCAATGCTGTCCGCCCGAACCTCGCTGTCTTCGGCCGCAAGGACTTCCAGCAGCTGTCGATCATCACTCGGATGGTCGAGGATCTGGACATGGGCATCGAGATCATCGGCGTCGAAACAGTGCGCGAACACGACGGGTTGGCGATGTCGAGCCGAAACCAACGATTGAACCCAGACCAACGAGGCGCGGCAGTCGTGGTCCCACGGTCGCTCGACCTGGTTGCAACAGCAGCGGGACTGCGAACATCGTGCTCGACCGACATCGGCACCGGCACCGGCACCACTGGCGATACCGGGGATACAGAGATGCTGTCCAAGCTCCGTCGGATGGCCGTCACGATGATCGATGCAGAACCGCTCGCCGAGTTGGAATACTTCGAGATCGTCGACCCGACAACGCTGCGTCGGCCCGTGGTTGCCGGCGGGCCACTGCTCGCGCTCGCCGCAGTTTGGTTCGGCGGTGTGCGGCTGATCGACAACAGGGTCGTGCGGTGAACACGCAACCAACGGACTACCGGTCATTGTCGCTGTGGCACGACACGCTGCCCGCAGACGACACGCTCCAGCCCCGGCCGCCGCTCCCCGGTGACAGTGATGTGGACATCGCGATCGTCGGCGCCGGGTTCACCGGATTGTGGACCGCGCACTACCTGATCGCCGCCGACCCGACACTGCGCATTGCCGTTCTCGAACGAGACATCGCCGGTTTCGGAGCCAGCGGTCGCAACGGTGGGTGGGCATCGGCACTTCTGCCGATGAGCCTGGACACCGTTGCAGCCGAACACGGTCGCGATGCAGCGGTTCGCATGCAACGGGAGATGAACGCCTCCGTCGACGAGGTCGGCCGAGCCATCGCCGAACTGGGCATCGACGGCCACTATGCCAAAGGTGGGGAGATCGAGTTCGTTCGCAACGGCGCACAGGTGCAGCGGGCCCGAAAGGTCGTGGCCGACCAGATGCGTTACGGCTTCGACGACGTCCGCTGGCTCGAACCCGACGAGGCCGCACTCCATGGGGTCTCCTCGCGAATGATCGGCGCAGTGTACAACCCGAATTGCGCAGTGATCCACCCGGCGCGAGTCGTGCGTGGGCTGGCCGCGTCAGTCCAACGCCGCGGGGTGAGGGTGTACGAACGGACCGCTGTGTCGTCGATCGAACCTGATCGTGTGGTCACCGATTGCGGTGTCGTTCGGGCCCGTGTCGTGGTTCGCGCGACGGAGGGCTTCACCCCCACGCTCCTTGGGCATCGGCGTACCCTGGCGCCGATCTACTCGCTGATGATCGCCACCGAGCCGCTGGCGGAGGCGGTGTGGGCCGAGATCGGGCTGGCCGATCGAGCGACCTTCGCCGATGCCCGTCACAGTGTCATCTACGGTCAGCGCACCGCCGACGGCAGATTCGCTTTCGGCGGTCGTGGAGCCCCGTATCACTACGCGAGCAGAATCCGACCTGAGTTCGATCGGGACAGTCGCGTCCACGCCACGCTGCGCGAGACGCTACGCGAGCTCTTCCCGCAGATCGGCGACGTCGACATCACACACCGTTGGGGCGGTGCGTTGGGGATGCCTCGCGACTGGCAGTGCGGGGTCGGCTACGACCGCACGACGGGCATGGCGTTCGCCGGCGGCTACGTGGGCGACGGCGTGACGACCACCAACCTCGCCGGACGTACGCTCGCCGATCTGATCCTCGATCGGCCTTCGGAGATCACGACTCTGCCATGGGTCGGACACCGTTCGAAGCGCTGGGAGCCGGAGCCGCTGCGTTGGATCGCGATCCGCGGCCTGCTCAAGCTTCCGGCGGCGATGGACGCTCACGAGGAGCGCACAGGCCGACCCGAACGCCCGAGGAACTGGCTCCTCAGCAGAGTCCTCGGCGACTAACTTCTCCGAGCAAAATCGTCCCCCATGGCGCGCTTTTTGCACCTCGAAAGTTTTGTGTGACGAGTGTCCCAATGATGTCGACGACCGGAGGCGGGCTCGCTGAGTAGCGTGCGTCCACGTGCTTCCCGCCGGTCTCCGCCCCCTTCGCCACCGGGAGTTTTCGTTGTTCTGGGGTGCCGGCGCGGCATCGGACATCGGCACCTGGGTCCAGCTCGCGGCAATCGGTTCACTTGTCGCGGTGAGCAGCGGGAGCGCCTTGGCGACCGGAATGATCGCCGCCGCCACGTTTCTCCCGCAGGGCCTGTGCATGCCCATCGGTGGGCTGTTGGCCGACAGGTTCGAGCGCCGGCGAACGTTCTTGACGACACTCGGTGCGCAAGCCGTGATTACAACGGTCATTGCAGTGCTGATCGCCGACGGCTTACGCAATCCCTTCGCCCTCAGTGGCCTCGTTCTCCTGCAGAGCAGCGCTGGTGCACTCGGCGCCCCGTCACTCCAGGCGATCCTGCCGGATCTGGTCCCGAAGGACGAATTGACATCGGCCGTCGCACTCGGCGTCACCAGTTGGAACAGCGGACGAGTACTCGGACCCCTGCTCGCAACGGCGCTGGTACCGTTCGGCGTGCATTGGGCAGTCGCGGCCAACGGCATCAGCTTTGCTGTGCTGTGGCTGGCCATCATTGGTTGCCGACGGCAGTTCGTGCCCGTGGCCACGGCATGGTCGTCGATCAAGACCGAACTCGCCGCCGGCGCACGCGCACTGCGTCACAGCCGTGGCTGCACGACCGCCGTTGTCACTCTGGCGACCTTGCACCTCTGTCTGATTCCCTTCATGGGCCTGATCCCGTCGACCACCCGCGCTCTTCTGCAGCGCGGCGGGGCGGCAATCACCGATTCATCGGTGACGTCGATCTCCGGGCGGCTGTTCTCGGCGCAGGGGGTCGGGGCCATCGTCGGGTCATTGCTCGTGGCCAACCTCGTCAAGCGGTTCCGACGGTCCTCGATGGTCACCGTCGCAATGGCAGTCGTGGCCGCACTCGTCCCGGTCCACCAGTACGCGCCCGGCTGGGTGACGGCCGCACTGATCATCTTCGTGATGGGGTCCTGCGTCGCTCTCATCCAGAGCGTGCTCGGCGCGGTGGTGCAGCGCGATGCCTCGCCCGAACATCGCGGGCGGATCCTGTCGTGGTACCAAGGCTTCAATGGCTTGGCGTACGGGATTGGTCTGTTGACGCTCGGGTTCACGGCCGACCAATTCGGGCTGCGAACCACCTTCGCCGTGTCGGGTTGCCTCACCGCCGTGCTGCTGATTCTCAGCCGACGCTCCGCCGGTTGGGCTGCTGCGATCGACGGTATCGACGGTGAGCTGCTCGACGGGACGGTTCAGCCATCTGGCTCGACCGACGTACCACTCGGATACGCAGCAGCCGCCGTGTCCTGACCGGACGCCTGTCCCGGTCGCACTGGGAGCACAGATCCCGCCGGGGTAGCCTGACGGGGATGAGCCTGACTGAGACCCTGATGACTCGGTACTATCTCGATCCCGCCATCTGGGAGATCGAGAGGCATCAGATCTTCGCCAAGACATGGGTCATGGTCGGTCTCGACCATCAGATCCCGAGATCCGGTGATTACCTCGCCGAAAGCCTGGCCGGCTGGCCGATCTTCGTCCAGCGCGCCGACGACGGCAGCCTTCGCGCGTTTCACAACATGTGCCCGCATCGCGCCGGCCCGATCGTGTGGGAGGGCACCGGTCATCAGGCCAACCTCGTCTGCCGATATCACGGTTGGGCCTTCGACAAAGAGGGTCTGCTGATCAACGCTCGCGACTTCGGTGGCGAAGCCCCGGACGGCACTTGTCTGACGAAGATTCGCGCGCAGAGTTGGCGAGGATTCATCTTCGTCTGTCTCGATCCAACGGTGGTGGACCTCGTCGAATGGCTGGCAGGCTTCGTCGCCGAATGCGAGGAATACCCCACCGATCACTACACCTTTCACAGTCGCAC
>JAYTOM010000310.1:0-10152 GCA_043747765.1 Actinomycetota bacterium | reverse complement strand
CACCGGGCTGGCACCGGGTCCGCCACCCGCAGCCCACGCTCGCCCCAACAACACGCCAGTGACCTTGTCGAGTTGGCGGACGTGACCCCATGTGAAGCTACGCAAGCTATGCCGATATCGGCATAGCCTCAGTTATGCCGAGGTCGCGGTTATGCCGAGGTGGTGACAGCGACAGCGCCGCTCTGGTCGACGAAAGCAACGAAATCCATGAGGAGTCGACCTTCGTCAACGAGCTTGTAGCCCAAAGCTCGACGGATCGACGGATGGTCCTCGACCGACTGGCAGAGCGCGCTCACGACTGAACCCCCGGCCACGGCCGAACGATCGCGGACGGTGCCAATACTGCTGTGACGCAACAGCTGGGACACTTCGAGAAGGCTGCCGCGTGCACGTAGGGTCTCAGTGGCCACGGTATGGCAGAGACGGTGGGCGTGCATGACCGGCGGGCCAGCGCGTTGACAGGCCCGGCTCACGACCATCGACACGTCTCCGTTCGACAACGGACCCACAGGTGCGCGCAGCCTGGTGAAGACATGACCGCACCCACCGTCTGGCCGGCCGTGTTCCATCCACGCCACCACCGCTTCTCCGGCATCGACAGGCAAAAGAAGCCGGGCGATCCGGTTGGCCTTGCCACGAACCAAGAACTCACCGCGCCGCCAGTCGATATCGGACACCAGCAGCACCGTCGTCTCACCCGCACGCAGTCCGAGCCTCGCCAACACGGTGATCATCGCGAAATCGCGACGTCCGCCACCGTCTCACGGTCGCAGCTGTCGAGCAGCCGGGCGACATCAGCAACACCCACCGCTTTCGGCAACGAGTTCAACCGCCGGTCCGGTCCAGGCCGTGTAATGTCCGCGTCGAAAAGGTGCCTCCGATTTCGGGTCAATACGACTGATTTCACAACTGTCATATTCCCAGTTCAAGGCACGTTTGCCGCGGATACACATCCTTCAACCGACCGACCTCATCGGTGTATCAGGGCGAAAGTTTGAGAATTCTTTCTGTCGACAGCCGTGATGTGGCGGTCGATTCGAGCGGTCTGAGTTAACGGACTGGCAACACACCTGCATCGCAGACGTGCGACACTTGGCGCAGTGACTGTGACGGATTTGCGCGTGCATGCCGGGGCCTACGACGAACTCCTGCTGCCAGACGGCTCGGCACGCCCACACGCCCGGGTACTGGTCGAGACGCTACGGCGACTCGGCGTCGACGAACTGCAGGCCCGGCAAGACCATGCCGACCTCGACATCCTCACGATGGGGATCACGTTCACCGTGTACTCCGACGGCCGAGGCATCGACCGGGCATGGCCGTTCGACATCATCCCACGAGTGATCGATTCCGTGGAATGGAAGCGCATCGAGGCGGGCCTGATCCAGCGTCTGCGCGCGCTGAACCATTTCATCGACGACATCTACAACGACCAGCGCGTCATCGCCGACGGGATCTTCCCCGCCGAATTGCTGGAAGGGTCTGTCAACTTCCGCCCGGAGTGCGTCGGGGCGCACCCGAAGTTCGGCGTCTGGGCCCACGTCAGTGGCAGCGATATCGTTCGCAATGGTGACGGCACCGTGTACGTGCTCGAGGACAACCTCAGGGTACCCAGCGGGGTCAGCTACATGATCGAGAATCGGCTGATCGCCAAGCGCGCCTTCGCCGATGTTTTCGAAAAGCACAGTATCCAGCCGGTTGACGGTTACACCGATGAGCTGCTCGAATTGCTGACGTCGCTGGCCCCGGCCAGCCACGGCAACGCGACGGTCGTCGTGCTGACGCCCGGCATCTACAACTCGGCATACTTCGAGCACGGCTTTCTCGCCCAGCGGATGGGCGTGCCGCTCGTTGAGGGACGCGACCTGTTCGTCGACGATGACGAGGTGGTGTACATGCGGACCATTGACGGTCCGCAGCGGGTCGATGTGATCTATCGACGGATCGACGACATGTTCATCGACCCCGAATGCTTCAACTCGGAATCGACACTTGGTGTCGCTGGAATGATGCGGGCCTGGCGGGCCGGCAATGTCGCGATCGCCAACGCCCCCGGCGCAGGCGTGGCCGACGACAAGGTCGTCTACGCATGGGTTCCTGATCTGATCCGCTACTACTTGGACGAGGAGCCGATTCTGGCCAACGTCCCGACCTACCGGTGCATGTATCCGGAAGAATGCGACTATGTGATCGAGCACATGGCTGACCTCGTCGTCAAGCCGGCCAACGAGAGCGGCGGTGCCGGCCTGCTGATCGGCAACCGCGCCACGGCGGCCGAGATCGACGAACGAGTTCAGGCAATCCTCTCCGATCCGCGCAATTGGGTTGCTCAACCGATCCTCTCGCTGTCGACGGCACCAACGCTGTGCGACGGTTCGATCCAGCCGCGGCATCTCGACCTCCGTCCGTTCATCCTGACGGGTGAGAAGAGCTACGTGACGGCAGGTGGGTTGACCCGCGTGGCGCTGCGCGAGGGATCATTGATCGTCAACTCGTCGCAGGGTGGGGGCAGCAAGGACACCTGGGTGATCGAGCGCGAGAAGGCCGATGCCGACGAGACAGCCGGCACGGACTCCCCAGCCGATCGGCGCTGAACGTGGCGCTGCTTTCCCGGGTTGCGGAACAGTTGTATTGGGCCGCGCGTTACATAGAGCGCGCCGAGGACACGGTGCGCATCGTTCGCGCCTACACCGACGTCATCGTCGACCTCCCGACCTCGGTCGTCAGCTCGTGGGAGCCCCTGCTCGCTGTCACGGGTACCAATGAGCAGCACGATGCCCATCACGACCACGCCGATGAATCATCGATCGTGCATTTCCTGATCGCCGACGAGAACAATCCGAACTGCGTCGTCAACACCGTGATGTTGGCTCGCGAGAACCTGCGGTCGTCGCGCGAGGTCGTGCCGAGTGAGGCGTGGAAGGTTGTCAACGATCTCTACCTCTATGTCGCCACGCATCGCACCGACGGCGTGAGCAGGCGCAGTCGGGCTCGTTTTGCCGATCGCGTGATCGCCGATGCGCAGCGCCTCGACGGCGTGCTCAGCGCGACGATGAGTCGCGATCATGCCTACGAGTTTCTCCGGATGGGCCAGTCGATGGAACGTGCTGACATGACGACTCGCGTTCTCGGGGTACGCGCTGCCGCACTGATCGGTAGCGACGAGGACACGTTCGCCGAGGTGCAATGGATGGGAGTGCTGCGCTCGCTCTCTGCCCTGCAGATGTATCAGCGGGCGACGCGTTCGCCGATCGACGGGACTTCGGTCATCGACTTCCTGCTGCACGATCGGGCATTTCCGCGCAGTGTCATGTCGTGTCTGCAGGCCGTTCGCGACTGTCTCTCGCGCCTGCCCCGTGGCGACAGGATGTCCGATGTGTTGGCTGAGGTGTTCGCCACTGCCGCCCAGGCCAGCGGTGATGCGCTCGACGGCGCCGAGTTGGATTCCGAGACCGATTTGCTTCAACGAGCGATCGGCAAGCTCCACAATGCCATCATCTCTACGTATGTCGGCGCCCATCAGCAATAGCTCGAGCGAGACCACCACATTCGATCAACCCGGCCGCCTCGACTATGCGGTGCCGGCTGGTGGCTACGACGAAGCGATCGACGGCGCTGGTCTGCCCCGCCCGCGGTGGCGTTCGCTGTCCCACACGATCTCGAGGCTGACGCCTGCCGATCTCCTCGACCGGCAGCGCCAGTCGGATCGGCTGGTCGAGGCCGAAGGTGCCAGCTACCTGTTCAACGACGACGGAACCGATGTCAGCAGGCCGCGTCGGCTCGATCCGGTGCCCGTTGTTCTGGGCGGCACGGAATGGGCCGAACTCGAACGGGGGATCGCCCAGCGGGTCAGGATCCTGAACGCGATGGTCGGCGATTTCAACGGCAATCAGCAGTTGCTGCGCGATCACGTCGTCGCCCCGTCGGCGGTGTTCGGGTCGCCCGGGTACCTGCTTGGCGCGCATGGTACGCACCCATCGAACGACCGGTGGCTGACGGTGTACGCCGCTGATCTGTTGCGTCTCGCCAACGGCGAGTGGCGATTGCTTCGGGACATCACGGACGCACCGTCCGGCGCAGGGTACGCACTGGTCAATCGCAACGCGAGCGCGCAACTGCTGCCGGATGTCGTGCGCGACATGACCCCTCTGTCGCTCGCTCCGTTCTTCGCCGACATGCGTTCCGCGCTGGACTCCGTTGCTCCCCGAGAGCGGACCAGTCCGCGCACGGTCGTGTTGTCGCCCAGCCTCGGTCATGGCTCGTATTTCGAGCACAGCTACCTCGCCGCTCATCTCGGATATCACCTCGCCGAACCGAGTGATCTCGTCGTGCGCGGCGACCGGGTCTGGCTCCGCGCCCTGAGTGGGTTGGAACCGGTCGATGTGCTGCTGCGGCGCATCGAAGGATCTGCGGCGGATCCCCTCGAGTCAGGGCGTGGGACCATCGGCGTACCTGGGCTGGCCCGTTGCGCACGCGACGGTGGCGTCGGGCTGGCCAATGCGCTCGGGTCGGGAGTCGCGTCGACGATGGCCCTGCTGCCGTTCGTCGACCGGGTCGCCGACGCGTACGGCGAGGAACTGCTGTTGCCGTCGCTGCGCACGCTGTGGTGCGGCACGCCAGACGACCGGTCCGAGGTGGTCGCCGATCTGCGGCGGTTTGTGTTGCACGATGTCGCCGGCATCAATCCCGCCAGCGCCGTGTTCGGGTCGCAGTTGGACGACGCGGAAGTCCAGTCATGGCAGACACTGATCGAAAGCCAGCCGCATCGCGTCGTCGCCCAGGAGAAGGTCGAATTCGCGACTGCTCCGATATTGGGTCCACGGGGTCTGCAGCCCGGCACCGTGGTGCTTCGTGTGCTGGCCGTCGTGGGCAAGCACGGGGTCACCGTGATGCCCGGCGGCCTGGCGCGCGTGATGGAACCGAGCGTGCCGATCGTCAATCAGATGACCGGCGCCGTCAAAGACGTCTGGGTTCTCGATGACCGTCCGGACCGGCCGCTCCCGATCTCGACGCGCATCGTTCGCTCGATGCCTCAGGTCGACCTCCGTGAGTCGCTGCCGACTCGTGCTGCAGAAGCGATGTACTGGGTCGGCCGCTCTGCGGAACGGGCCGAGTCGCTGGCGCGAGCAACCGCCTCGGCCTTGGCGATCATGCAGGGCGATCCAACGCTGCTGACGGTGCTCGACGGTGCGTGGAGGCGCCCAGTGGTGGCCGCCCTCATCGCTCTTGCGCGAGCGCAGGCTCCGTCACGATCTGCGTCGGGTGTTCTGGTCGACACCGGGTCGACGATCACGCCGGAAGAGGACTTCCGCACAGCGGTCGCGGCCGCTCTCGTTGGTCCATCCGGCCTTCCGGGAACCTTGAGCTCGTTGTCGCGGGCTGCCAGTTCGGCGCGCCAATTCGTCAGCGCGACGACATGGCGAGTGCTCGGTGAGCTCGAAGACGAACGGAGCCAGCTCAGTGGCGAAGTCGGCAATGCCTACGATCCGGGCGCACGCCGGCACCTCGGCACCGTTCTGGTACACCTCAGTTCGTTGGCTGGTCTGTTCAACGAGAGCACGGTCCGCGGTCCGGCCTGGCGGTTCCTCGAGATCGGCCGCCGCATCGAACGGTGCATGGGTCTGCTGTCGGTGTTCGAGACGGTGGTTTCACCGGCCGATCCGAACTTGCGCAACAGCCTGTTCGACTATGTGCTGGCCGCCAACGAGAGCCTCGTTGCATACCGTCGGCGCTACCGCAGTGACGCCGTGCTCGACGCGCTCGTCGACCTGTTGTTGCTCGACGATGCGAATCCGCGAGCCCTTGCCTTCCAGCTGGATCAGCTGCGCAGCCAACTCGCCCTTCTGCCCTCTCGGGACGGGAGCCAGCAGCTCACAGCTGACATCGAGCGATGCAACGCGGCGCTGATCGACATCAGCTGGCTGCCGGCCGACGCCGACCACCTCGGTCCGAATGGCCGGCGCGAGGTGATCGACAGATTCGTCCTCGCAGCGCGCGCCCCATTGCTTGCTTTCGCTGATCAACTCAACGTCGTGTATTTCAATGACCCGCGCCGCATTCGCCAGATCGTTGGCGGGTCGTGATGCGCTATCTCGTTCGTCACCGCACGTTCTACCTGTACGGCGAGAAGATGAGCAGCGGACAGAGCCTCGGCCATCTGACACCGCGGGCAACGCCGCATCAGACCGTGAACTCATCGTCGATGCTGGTCGATCCCGAGCCCGAGGATCGTTCCGCATGGCTCGACGTGTTCGGCAATCCGGTCGATTCGTTCACGATCACGTCACCCCACGAGACGTTGGAGGTCATCGCAACGTCGCAGGTGGACGTCGTCGTCCCCGAACTTCATGTCGTCGACGAGCCGTGGGAGACGATCATGGCCCGGTTGCCGAGTGGATTCGGCAAGGTCGATGTTGACGCGCAGCAGTTCGTGCTGCCGTCGCCGTTCATCCCGTACCTGTTCGAGTTGCACCAGTTGGCCAAGGATGCGTTCACCACCGGCCGGCCGTTCATGGAGGCGTTCCACGCCCTGAACTACGCCATTTACAGCACGTATCAGTTCGATCCGTCGTTCAGCGATGTCTCCACGCCGCTCGGTGATGTGTTGCTGCATCGGCGCGGCGTCTGCCAGGACTTCGCCCATCTGATGACCGGGGCCCTGCGCTCCATCGGCCTCGCGGCGCGCTACGTCAGCGGCTACATCGAGACCGAGCCGCCGCCCGGTGAGACGAAACTGATCGGGAGCGACGCGTCGCATGCATGGTGTTCGGTGTATGTGCCCGACGTCGGTTGGATCGATGCCGATCCGACCAACAATCAGATCCCGCCGCACCGCCACGTGACCGTTGCGTGGGGACGCGATTACGGCGACGTCTCGCCGCTTCGTGGTGTCGTCCTCGGACCGTCGGCAACACAGTCGATGACCGTCCAGGTCGACGTGACCAGACTGGATCCAGCGGCCGTTTGACGGTGATGTCCGATTCCCGCTCGTCTTCTTGCCGGAATCCGCCAGACTGAATCCGTGATCGAGGACCCGGAGCAGTGTTATCGAGCGGTGTCCAGTCGGGACCGTCGCTTCGACGGATGGTTCGTGACGGCAGTCCGCAGTACTGGCATCTACTGCCGGCCGTCGTGTCCGGCCATCACGCCGAAGCGTGAGAACGTCTCGTTCTACGCGTCGGCGGCCGCCGCTCAGCGCAACGGTTTCCGCGCCTGCAAGCGCTGTCGTCCGAACGCGACACCGGGCTCTGCGGAATGGAACGTACGTGCTGATGTCGTCGGCAGGGCGATGCGCCTGATTGCCGATGGAGTTGTGGATCGTGAAGGCGTCCACGGCCTTTCCGAACGACTCGCCTACAGCGACCGGCAGCTGAACAGGGTGCTCAACGCGGAGATGGGGGCCGGGCCGCTCGCTCTCGCGCGCGTGCAACGGGCTCAGACGGCCCGCCTGCTGATCGAAACAACCACGATGTCGTTCACGGACGTTGCGTTCGCTGCTGGGTTCTCCAGCGTGCGGCAGTTCAACGACACCGTGCGCGAAGTGTTCGCCGTTGCCCCGTCCGAGCTCCGCTCGCGACGCGGACGTGAGCCGGTCGGTCCGGGAACGGTGACCGTGCAACTCGCGTACCGCGAGCCGTTCGACGCGGCCTCGATACTCACCTTTGTCGGCGTCCGGGCGATCCCTGGCGTGGAGTCGTGGGATGGCACGACGTATGCGCGCGTGCTCCGTCTGCCGCATGGTTTCGGCACAGTGGCGCTGTCGCCGATCGATCACGCGATCCGCTGCGAACTCCGTCTCGACGATTGGCGCGACCTGCAGGCAGCGGTGCAACGATGCCGCCGGATGCTCGACCTCGATGCCGACCCCGTGGCCATCGATTCGTTGCTCGGCTCTGATCCGGTGCTCGCCGACCTCGTGGCCGCTCGACCTGGGTTGAGGTCGCCGGCGCACGTGGATGGCAACGAGTTGGCCGTGCGCGCAGTGCTCGGTCAGCAGGTGACGGTCGTCGGGGCTCGAACCGTGGCGGCACGGATCGTCCGGACAATCGGCGATGCGCTCCCGAGTCCCTTCGGTGCGTTGACGCACGCGTTCCCGACGGCTGCTGCGGTTGCCGACATCGATCCCCGACTTCTGCCGATGCCGAATTCGCGGAAGCGGGCGCTGCGAACGATGTGCACGGCACTCGCGTCGGGAGCGATCGCCATCGATGTCGGTGTCGATCGCTCGGAGATGTCAACGCGGCTGCTTGCGCTTCCAGGCATCGGACCATGGACGGTGTCGTACATCTCGATGCGGGCGCTCGGCGACCCGGACGTCTTCTTACCGACGGACATCGGAGTCCGCAACGGATTGCGGCGGCTCGGACGAGACAGCTCTGTCAAGAGCGCCGACGTTCTGTCGCAGGCCTGGCGACCGTGGCGTTCGTACGCGCTGCATCACCTGTGGGCTCAACTGTCGGACCAACACGCCAATCAGAAGGAAACAGCGTCATGACCACCCTGTACAAGACCATCATCGAGAGTCCCGTCGGGCCATTGACCCTTGTTGCTTGCGAACGAGGCCTGCGGGCCGTGATGTGGTTGCAGGACACCGAAGCCCGCGTGCCGCTCGGCCCGGTCGACGGTGGAGAGAACGATCCAGCAGGCGTCCTCGTGACAGCGACCCCGCAACTCGGCGAATACTTCGCCGGTACCCGCACCGACTTCGATGTCCCGTTGGACGCTGTCGGGAGCGACTTCCAACGATCGGCGTGGGAAGCGCTGTGTGGCATTCCCTTCGGCGAGACGGTCAGCTATGGGGAGCAGGCGCGACGGATGGGTGATGCGCGCAAGGCACGAGCTGTCGGAGCGGCGAATGGCCGCAACCCGCTGTCGATCATCGTGCCGTGCCATCGCGTCGTCGGAGCGGATGGTTCGCTGACCGGCTTCGCAGGGGGAGTGCAGACCAAGGCGTGGCTGCTCGACCACGAGCGACGAGTGTGGGCAGCGGCGAACGCCGGCTGAGCCGAGGCCCGGTCGGTCAGATCCCGTTCAGACCCGGTTCTTGGCGCGAGCGAGTTGCTCGCGCCGCAGGCGTGCGGCAGCCTGCTCTTGCGCCTTGCGCTCCTTGCGCTGGGCCTTCAGCGCCAGACGGTCGGCGTCGTCCTGCTTCAACGGCAGCAGCGGTGCCAGTGGCTTGTCGGCGGCCGGCGGGAGCTTGACGAGTTCGTCGTTCTTCAGCATGCCGACGATGGTGGCCGATGCCGGCGCTTCGCCGACGACGGTTGAGGCGAGCATCAGGCGGACGACGCCGACGCCGTGCTTGTCGACCAGCCCTGGCATCACCTTCTGGAGGTCAGCTTCGGTCGGCAGCTCGGCGGCGTCGCCGAGCTCCTCGACGCACTCGGCCAAGCAGGCGTCGCTGAGAACGACGCCGAGTCGCTGCAGGTCGCCGTTCAACCGACCCTTGTGTGCCGTGACGCGAATGGCTTCGACGACCTCGGCGTCGCTGCTCGTGTCGGCGATATCGGTGGAGTCCGCTGGAGCGGCGGCCTCAGCGGTGTCAGCGGCCGTCGTAGGGGCCGCGACTTTTGCGGAATCGTCGGAATCGGCCGATTCGATCGCTGCGGCCGGAGCGTCTGCTTCCCGGAGGCCGCTGATCCGCTTCACGGCCAGCACGTGATCTTCGGGCAATCCGGCCATCAGTGCGATCAGTTCGTCGTCGGTCACTGCGATGAGGGCGCGGTCGAGCAGGGAGAGAGCGGCGATGTGGGCCTTGGTCTGATTCACGGGCTACACCCTAGGACTGCATCGGTGCGGTGACCACCTGTTCATTCGTGTACCTGTCGGCTGCTGCGCGCATCGAACATCCGTCGTTCGAACCGTTGGAGAGGGCACTGTACGAAGATCACTCGCTGGTGTGACACCATGCGATGCGGCGAACGCTGTGGGTCTTGTCGCCCGCGATGGCCCGTCTTGCGCACGCCTCGACGACGACTGGCCTCTTGAAGGCTCAGCGTCCGTTGTCGATCACCATGCTCGAGCGGCCGACGATCTGGGTCGACGGTGAGATCGTCGGCAGCTGGGTCCAACGTCGCTCGGGCGAGATCGTTGTACGCGTGCTCACCGACGTCGGCGACGAACGACGTTCTGCGATCGACGACAGTGCCCACC
>JAYTOM010000309.1:0-2244 GCA_043747765.1 Actinomycetota bacterium | reverse complement strand
ATGTCGTTGAGTTTCGTGCTCGGAAAGGCGCCCAATGGTGGCTGGTTCGCCTACGTTCCGTTGACTGACAAGACGTTCTCGCCGGGCATCAATCTCGATTTCTGGGGTCTCGGTGTCGCCTTCGTCGGGATCTCGACGACGGTCGGCGCCGTCAACTTCATCGTCACGATCTTCAAACTTCGCGCTCCTGGCATGACCGTGAATCGCATCCCGATTCTCGCCTGGTCCTATGTCGCAATGGGTTTCATGGTGTTGTTCGCCGTCCCTGCGATCACTGTGTCCTCCGCGCTGCTCGAAGCCGACCGGTTGTTCGGCACCAAGTTCTATGTTCCCGACGGTGGCGGCAGCGCGCTGCTGTACCAACATCTGTTCTGGTTCTGGGGTCACCCGGAGGTCTACATCCTGTTCATCCCGGCCGTCGGCATGGTCACGACGATGATCACGACATTCTCCCGGCGGCCACAGGCCGGTTACGTCTGGTCCGTTGGCGCGTTGATGGGAATTGCCTTCATCAGCTTCGGTGTGTGGGTCCACCACATGTTCGCCACCGGGTTGCCGACGACTGCGATGGGGTTCTTCTCGGCGGCGAGTTTCGTCATCGCCATCCCGAGCGCTGTGCTCTATATGGCGTGGATCGGCACGATGTGGGGTGGCAAGGTGCGTTTCACGACGCCGATGCTCTTCGCGCTCGGGTTCCTCATCATCTTTCTCATCGGCGGTATCACGGGTGTGATGGTCGCCTCGTTGCCCTTCGATCTGCAGGTCACCGACAC
Organism: Actinomycetota bacterium; assembly: GCA_043747765.1. GTDB lineage: Bacteria > Actinomycetota > Acidimicrobiia > Acidimicrobiales > Ilumatobacteraceae > WLMZ01. The sequence goes on along the minus strand of JAYTOM010000309.1, from coordinate 1,471 downwards.
CTACTTCATCGTCGCTCACTTCCATTACGTCCTCAACGGTGCGGTCGTCTTCCCGATCTTCGGGGCGCTCTACTACTGGCTGCCGAAGATGTCGGGCCGGATGCTCAGCGAGCGTCTCGGGAAGTGGAGTTTCTGGACCATGCTCGTCGGTTTCAACGTCACCTTCGGGCCGATGCACGTACTCGGCGAACTCGGCATGCCACGACGCATCTACACCTATGACGCCGGCCTCGGTTGGGCGGCGCTGAACATGATCATCAGTCTCGGATCGCTGCTGTTCGCAGCCGGCACGCTGATGACCGTCGCCAACATCGTGTGGAGCCGCAAACACGGTGCTCTTGCCGGTGACGACCCGTGGCAGGCCGACACCCTCGAATGGTCAACCACATCACCGCCACCAGAACAGAATTTTACCGCTGTTCCTGTCGTCGAAAGCCTCCATCCGCTGTGGTTCCCGGGTCCGGTACGCCTCGCCACCCCGGCCGATGTCGATACAGCTGCGCGAACACAAGGCGAAGTCGGTGCACTGGAACGGACGACGCCGATCACATCGGGCCTCGATTCACTCCCGGAGTTCGAGGTGCTCGTGCCGACACCGAGCCCGCTGCCGGTGCTCGCTGCACTCGGGGTGACGATCTTCTTCATCGGCATGCTGATCTCGGCCGCGTTCGTGTTGGCCGTTGGTGGACTGGTCGTGCTCGGAGGCATCACGACCTGGGCGTGGCGTACGGAGATGGACCACCCATGACGGCCGACGCGGTTGTTGCCGGTCAGATCGCCGAGAGCGCCGTGCTTGGTCCGCAGGCACGCAGCCGACGCGTTGGCTGGTGGGGCATGGTCCTGCTGATCACCACGGAAGCAATGATCTTCGCTGCGTTGCTCTCGTCGTACTTTTTCGTCAGGGCCAACTCGAACGCCTGGCCCCAGGGCGGCATCGCAGCCCCACCCCTTGGGCGTATCAGTGTCTTCACAGTGCTGCTGCTGGCCAGCAGCGTGCCGCTGTTCTGGGGCGAAATCGCCATCCGTCGCGGCGAGATCCGCCAACTGCGCCTGGCGTTGGCGATCAGCTTCGTGCTCGGGTTGGCGTTCCTTCTCAATCAGGTCAACGAATTCAGGACCCTCGGTTTCAGTGCCAAGGACAACGCCTACGCCTCGCTGTTCATCGTCATCACCGGACTGCACGGGCTTCACCTGATCGCCGGACTGTTGATGAGCGCAGTGGTGCAGATCAAAGCCGGCCTCGGATGGTTCGACGCCGACCGTCACCAGACCGTCCTGCTCTTCTCGATGTACTGGCATTTCGTCGATGTCGTGTGGATCTTCGTCTTCAGCTCGCTCTACCTCAGCACCCACCTGCGATGAACACCGCCATGCAACCAAGCGATGCATCGCCGACGATCCAGCCCACTGCGGCACCGTCCGGCCCGATGATGTGGCTCGCCGTCGTCGGCAGCATCCCGCTGTGGATCGC
>JAYTOM010000308.1:0-3594 GCA_043747765.1 Actinomycetota bacterium | reverse complement strand
CGATGGCGTTTTCCTGTCCGGCTTCGATCTCGCTGCACTGGACGTACCGATCGAGTGGGCGCGCTCGGTGCGTGACATCGATGTCGCCCTGTTCGCCTCGGCGCGATTCAATGCTGATGCACCGGACGACCCGACCTCGTTGTGCGGCGAACCGGGTGCCGTTGCGGCGGGAATGCATCGCTTGGTCGACCGTCACCAGCCGAGCACCATCGGGCTGGCACTCGTCGACGGCGGCGGTGCCTTGTCGATGATGGAAAGGGCGATCGCCGCCGTGCACGAATTCCGGTCCTGATCCAACGTCGCCATCGCTGCCGGAACCTAACGCAGCGCCAACCAGATATTGACACGCTCAATACTGGGTAAGCTGGGCGATGCGGTCATCGAGCATCTCAGCTCCCAGAAGGTGAGGTGTTCGCCGTGATCACCTGGCAGGACGAGGCCTCGTGGCACGCGATTCCTGCAGACGAACTGGCCGAAGTCGATGGGTGAGGCGTTGCTGAACCCGATCAGTTGCCGGGTCTTCGACGTCATCCGCGACAGTTGAAGGAAACGATATGGACGCAGGTATCGGGGGGCCGACAATGCAGGGTGGCGATGATGCAGTCGACTCGTCTGCTCACCGGCTGCAGTCCCAGCGGCCAGCCATTTGCTGACGCTCGCCGCCAGTAGCCTGAGACGCCGGCGCTCGAGATCGCATATATCGCGATCTGAGCCACCGGTGTAGGGCTGGTCTTCGGGTCGAATGCATCGGCGGCGACGAGCGCGGAGGACGAGACCCAGCAAGCGCACAGCAAATGTGCATCGACCGCCCAACTGTGGCTGTCATCGTGGTCGAGTTGGAATTGCCACACTTCGAAAGCGCGACGCGACGAACATTTCTCCGCCACGGCCCCTCTGCGGCAGCGCTGCTGGCAAGCGGGACGATCCTTTCAGCGTGCGGTAACAGCGATTCGAAGACGTTCGCCAGCCCGACCGACAGGTCAGAAGCCCCGACGGTGCCAGGCGTACCAACGGTGCCTGCGACAATCGGAACGAGCACGGCGTCACCGCACACGGGAGCAGGTGGAGCGGTGGCGGGTGCGAGCATTGCGTTCACGTACGCGGCGTCAGACACATCAGGCCGCGTGCGCAACCCGTTCGTCGCCGTGTGGGTCGAGGACTCGGCGTCGAAAATGGTCGGTTTGGTCAGCGTGCTCTTCTCGGTTGGCGACGCTCAGTACCTGCGCGAACTCACGGAATACTCCGCCGTGGCGAGTAATGCGAACGCCGCCGAGATCGACGCAGTCACCGGGGCGACTCGATCCGCCGGGCAATTTCAGTTGCACTGGGACGGCAAGGGTCTCGACGGCTCTGTCCTCTCTGGGAACTACAACGTGTGGATCGAGGCCGTCCGTGAACACGGCCCGCACTCGGTGATGAACGGGGCTTCACACTCGGGAAGGCCACCGCCGACACGTTATGAGGACGGGGGCGGTTCGACTGCGTACATCGCGATGACGGCAATTCGGCATGCATCGGGCGAACGGACTCTCTGATCGACGTCGTCGGACGCCTCTGAGAGATCGCCGAGCGGTTAGACAGGGGAGTTGATGGGAACCGACAGATCGTGGAAACTCTTGGCGTGCCACTCGTTGTTCCCAGAGCTCGAAGCACGGCGAATAGGCGGATGAACCTATGTGGCCTCTGATCGGCCCGTTGGCGGTGCTCGGCCTCAGTGCGAACGAACCGACCGCCTTGCTGGTCGTCTTGGTCGTGCTGCGGTCTGGGCGTGACCGGGGTGTTGCGTTCGTCGCCGGGTGGATCACTGCGCTGGTCGTGGTGGCCGCAGGCGCAGGCTTCCTCGCCCGTCTCGGTCTCGGACCGAGAGCCGGCGGCCCGCGGCGCGTCACGCTCGTGTTCGAGTTGGTGATCGGCGTTGCGCTCGTGGTCTGGGCGTCGTGGTACTGGCTGCAAAACCGGAAACTGGCACACTCGGCCGATATTCCGCGAAGCCTCAGCCGGCTGACCTCGATCCGACGGATTCCGGCATTCTTCACCGGCATGCTCGCCTCCACCTACCCACCGGCGATCGTCGCCGGCACCACGCTGCTGCGTTCGAACGCAGCGCCAGCGGTGCGCGTCGGGGGTTTGATCACGTTCGTTGTCATCGGCACACTCATGGTCGCGGCACCTGTCGTCGCTACATACACATCGCCGGCATGGGCGGATAGCCGATCGGATGCGGTGTTCGAATGGACGTTGCGGCACCGGCGGATCCTGCTGACCACGATCCTGGTCGCCGTGGGCCTCTTTATCTCTGTGCGGGCCGTCGTCCACCTGACCCGCACCCATCACCGCTGAGGCGCTCGCTCGCCGGTTGGGCAACAGAGCCGCCACCGACGTCGATGCCGTCGCGCTGTACCATCTCGCGCAAAGGAGGTCCACGGTGACGGGCCTGCCCGCCCGAGCTGAGTCGGCCTTCTCGCAGCTGTCGGTGCCAATATCGGGGATGCCTGTCCGTGTCCCTTCCTCTCTCCCTCGAACCGAAACTGTGCGTGATGGCGTGTGGTCGATCGCTGTCCCATTCCCGGATAATCCACTCGGGTACACCCTCGTCTATCTGATCGAGTCGGATCGCGGCCCGGTGCTCGTCGACGCCGGCTGGGACGACGAGGAGTCATGGGACGCGTTGGTCGCTGGGTTCAAGACCGCTGGAACCGATGTGTCCAAGTGCTACGGGGTACTGGTCACGCACGTCCACCCTGACCATCATGGTCTTTCCGGCAGAGTGCGCGACGCATCTGATGCGTGGGTCGCGATGCACGAGCGTGATGCCGTCACGGTCGGGCGACTCTCCCGGGCGATGGAGCACGACGACTCCAGGGACCGTCGGGCATCTCAGACGCTGCCGGACTTCACCGACGAGTTGATCGCCGTGCTGTTGGACGCAGGTGCCAGCGAGGACGAGTTGGCGACGGCGCCGGCTCCTGCCGTGCGCCGGCAGGCGCGTCAGTTCCGCCCGCTCGCCAAACCAGACCGCCACCTCGACGATGGTGCGAGGGCCGATGTGCCGGGATGGGACATCCACGCAATATGGACTCCGGGCCACACCCCAGGCCACCTGTGCTTCCACGTTCCGCAGCACCGGCTGCTGTTGTCAGGCGATCACGTGTTGGCGTCGATCACCCCGCACATATCGATTTCGCGAAGCGACCGTGCCGGCGATCCGCTCGGCGACTTCCTGGAATCATTGCAGAAGGTGGCCGTCCTCGACGCCGACGAAGTCCTTCCAGCGCACCGTCACCGCTTCGGCGACCTCGCGATGCGCGTCGAGGAGATCACCCGGCACCACCACGATCATCTCGCCGAGATCGAGACGATCCTTGCTGCTGGCCCGACGTCGCTGTGGCAGGTCGCCGCCCGGCTGCGGTGGAACCGACCGTGGGAGCAGTTCCCGCTCGGGCTGCGTCGCTCGGCAGTCAACGAGACAGCAGCCCACCTGCGCTACCTCGCTCGTCGCAATCGGGCCGTCCGGTTGAAGGGTGTACGTCCGTTCACCTTCGCCTCGCCGACGATGCACCGGTGATTCGGCGATGATCAGATCAGCTCGCCAGG
>JAYTOM010000307.1:0-7678 GCA_043747765.1 Actinomycetota bacterium | reverse complement strand
AGGGGGTGAGGTAGGGACGATCACCGGCGATGGTCGCCCGCTCCATCACCCGTCGCTGCGGGAAATGGTCGCTTGCCGCGAAGTGCTGACACGAGCGGTTGTCCCAGAACGCAAGTGAGCCCGGCTGCCAGCGGAACCGACACTGGATGTCGGCGTGTGTCGACAACGGTCATGAGCCGAAGGCGAGTCACACGATCATCGGGTCGTGACGTGTGGTCGTGACGGGTGGTCGTGACGGGTGGTCGTGACGGGTCGGTGCGCGACGTGCGAGGCTCGACGGATCAGCCGCGGTTGGTCGTGTTGTAGTTCGAGATCAGGTCGTCGGCCTGCTGGGCAGCCTTGGTCAGAGCAGTCTGCGGATCGCCCCCGGTGAGGACCTCGGCAACGGCCGCAGCCGTGACCTTGCGAACCTGTTCCAGCGGACCGATCACCGGTCCGAGCGAGGTCGGTGCGTCAGCAGAACCGATGAGCTGGTCGTAGGCAACCTTGTAGCGCGGGTCGTTCGCGTACACCGACTTCACCGGGTCGAGTGCCAGGGCATCCTTGCGAACCGGGATGTATCCGCTGGTCGAAGCGAAGGTGGATTGCGTCTGCGCGGTCTCCAGGAACTGCATGTAGTCCCAGACAGCTGCGGTCTTCTGATCGTTGCCGTGGTTGACGATGTACAGCGAGTTGCCCCCGACCAGGGCACCGAGCCCGCTCGTTGGTCCCGGCATGAACCCGACACCCACGTCGGTCGAGGTGAGGCCCGGAATGAGCCCGCCGCCGAGTGCTGCGAAGATCGGCCCGAGTGACGCCGACGTTGCGATGGTCATTGCCGCCGGCGATGTCTTGTCAGCCAGCTTCAACAATGCGTCCGTACCGCTGGCATTGTCACCGACGTACACAGCGCCGCCCTCGTCGACGAGCGACTTCAGGTATTTCAGCAACGCAACTCCGGATGCTCCGTCGTACAGCACTTTGGTTGCCGGAGCCGCCCGACCGTTGTCGTTGTCCGAGTAGAACTGCCCTTCCTTGGCCAACCACTGCTCCACATACCAACCACCGCCACCATCGAAATCACTGTCCAGCGCCACGCTGTACGCGGCCGCTTTCGACGCAACGATCTGCTTGCTCGCGGCGAGCAGCTCGGCGAAGGTCGCCGGCGGCTTGTTCGGATCGAGCCCCGCCTTGAGCAGTGTCGGCTTGAGGAAGAACAGCACCGGCACACTGACGTTGAACGGCATCGACCACTGGACACCCTGGGTTGCGTAGGCCTTGAGCGCCGAGGGCAGGAACTGAGACAGGTCGTACTTCGCCGACTCGGCGCAGGCCTGGGTGGGAACCAGGCTCTTGGTGTCGACCATCTGCTGGAGCATGTACTCGGGCATCTGCACCATGTCCGGTCGGCTGCCCTGATCGCTCTGCAGGTACTTGTCGATCGTGTCCGCATAGCCGCCCTGGAACTGCAGGTTGACGTGGACCTTGGTCTGCTGGGAGTTGTACTGATCAGTGACCTTCTGCAACTCGGTGCCGTTGGCGTCGGACAATCCGTGCCACAAGGTGATCTCCACCGGAGCCGTGGCCGAGTCGAGCGCGTGCGTGTTGCACTTCGGCAGCGAATCGAGCAGCGTCGGCACCGTGGTGGGCGGCGGCACCGTCGTTGTCGGTGCGGCCGTTGTCGATGCGGCCGTCGTCGCCGGCGCCAGGGTCGCTCCGGGGGCCAGGGTCGCCCCGGGTGCCAGCGTGTTCGGCGGCGCGACGGTCGGCGCAGTCGTTGTCGCGCCGGGTGGTGGCGCCTGCGTGGTCTCCACAGGCTTGGCACCGATTCCCGCGTTGCTGAGGCTCTGGTTCGATCGGCAGCCGGCTGCGAACACCCCAGCGATGACGAGCGTCGAGAGTGCGAACGATCGACGACCCGAGCGTTGGCGGTGCGACATGATCATCCCTTCACTGCGCCGGCGGTGAGGCCGCGCACGAGTTGACGTTGGAACGCGATCAAAACGATGAAGATCGGCAGAGCGACGATGACCGTACCGGCGATGACCAGGTTCGGTTGAGAGAGGCTGGCCAACTTCAGCGCCTTCAGACCCGTTTGGACAGTGTTGTAGTTCGAGTCTGTGGTCACCAGTACAGGCCACAGGTACTGGTTCCACGAGGTCAGGAATCCGAACAGTGCAAGTGCTCCGATCGTCGGACGTGACAGCGGTATCGCGACCTCGCGGAGGAAGCCGATGTGTCCGAGCCCGTCCATCGACGCTGCCTCGCGCATCTCCTTGGGAATGGTCAGGAAAACCTGCCTGATCAGAAAGATGCCGAATGCCGTGGCGAGGAATGGAACCGTCAACCCCCTGTAGCTGTTCAGCCAGCCGAAGTTCTGGATTGTCCGACGGTTGACGGTGAGCGTCGCCTCGAGCGGCACTAGCAGCGTTCCGAGGAAGATCGCGAACAGGATGTTGCGGCCCGGGAACTTCAAGAAGACGAAGGCGTAGGCAGCCAAAATCGACGTGATCACCTGCGCGAACGTGACGACCATCGAGACGATCGCCGAGTTGTACAGGGCCCGCCCGAGGTGGCCGTCGCGCCACGCATCCTTCAGTGTCTGCAGTGTGAAGTTGCTCGGCAGCAACGGCTGGTCGAGCACCTTGGTTCCCGGCTTGAGCGCGCCGACCACCATCACGTAGATGGGGAACAAAACGATGACCGCCATCACCGTCAGCAACGCATATCGACCGAGCTTGCGGCCGCCCCGGATCTGATCGATTGCAGCCCGGTCTGGAGTCGTCCGATGATGGATCCCCTGATGCGCCGTCATGTCAGTTGCCATAATGGACCCGCTTCTCGAGGCCACGGAACTGCACGAGCGCCAGCACGAGCAATACGAAGAACAACAGCACGGTTACCGTTGCCCGGAGGCCATCGTCGATCGATGTCGGCAGTCCCTTGCCGTACGCGAGGTAGGTGATGGTGGTCGTTTTGGCCTTCGGGCCCCCGCCGGTGAGCAGATCGATCTCGCCGTAGCCCTCGAAGGCGCGAGCTGTGAGCACCACCGTCACGAACAGCAGCACGGGCGAGATGATGGGCGCGGTCACGTTCGTGAAACGCGTGAAGCCGTTGGCACCGTCGACGTAGGCGCTCTCGTAGAGGTCCTTGGGAACGCTCTGCAACGCGGCAGTGACGACGATGAACGTGAAGCCGAGGTTGGCCCAGATCGAACTGGCCGAGACGGCCCAGAGGGCGGTGCTCGGGCTTTGCAGGAGGCCGGGCGTCTTGGCGACACCACCGATCCAGTCGGCGAGCACACCGACGTTCGGATTGAGCAGGAAGAACCACATCACCGAGGCAACGGCGACGCTGGTCGCGACTGTGCTGGAGAAGATCGTGCGGAAAATGCCGATGCCCTTGATGTACTTGTCGGCCAGCACAGCCAAGCCGATGCCGAGGAAGAGCCCGATCGGCACGGTGATCAGTGCGTACTTCAGGGTGACGATCAGAGCATCCTGGAACTCGTTGCTGCGGAACGCATCGACGTACTGCTGCCAGCCACCCGTCGTCGGGCAGTTTCCCGTCGGGTTGCATCGCAGACGACCGAGGATCACGGCCTTGACGAGCGGGTAGATCACGAACATCGCGAGGATGATCCCGGACGGGCCGAGCATCAACAGGGCAAGCCCCGAATCGCGCCAGCGACGCTTCGCGGAAATTCGGCTCATACGTCGATCCTGCGTTGCGTCAGCGAACTGAACCGGTGGCGCCTGGCGACCTCGGCGTCGACGCGCACCCTCGAACCGGCCACCGGCGCCGATGCGTCGGCCGCCTCGCGGATGACGACCCTGCTCTCGCCGACCATGCCGGTGATCAACATCTCGTGACCGAGCTGCTCGACCAAGGTGACCGTCATCGAGATCGGACCGTCTGGAGTGATGTGCAAGTGCTCGGGACGGACTCCGACGAGGTGCTCCCCCGGTTCGACGGACCCCGCCGGAAGGATGTTCATCGGTGGCGTGCCGACGAACTGGGCGATGAATACCGACGCTGGCCTGTCGTAGACCTCCTGTGGTGTTCCGACCTGTTCGATGTGACCGCGTGACATCACCGCGATGCGCGAGCCCATCGTCATCGCCTCGATCTGGTCGTGGGTGACGTAGATGAACGTCGATTGCAGACGTTGGTGGAGGGCGATCAACTCGGCCCTTGTCTCGCCGCGCAACTTCGCGTCGAGGTTGCTGAGCGGTTCGTCCATGCAGAAGACGGCGGGTTGACGAACGATGGCCCTCGCCAAGGCAACTCGCTGGCGCTGCCCACCGCTGAGGGCGCCAGGCTTGCGTTGCATGTACTCGCTCAGACCGAGGGACTCGGCGACAACATTGGCGGCCCTGGCCCGCTCGGCCTTATCGACGCCGCGCACCTTCAGCGGAAACTCGATGTTGGCCTGCACGGTCTTGTGCGGATACAGCGCGTAACTCTGGAAGACCATGGCCACGTCACGGTCCTTCGGCAACACATCGTTGACGACCTTGTCGCCGATCGTGACCGTTCCCTCGGTCGGATCCTCGAGGCCGGCAATGATCCGCAACAGCGTGCTCTTCCCGCACCCGGAAGGACCGAGGAGGATCATGAACTCGCGATCCTCGACGTCGAGATCGATGTTCTCGACGGCTGTCACACCATCGAACTGTTTGGTGATGTTCTCCAACCGCACGTGCGCCACGTTCGAGAGGGTACGCCAATCACCCGCCCCGATGGCGACCCTCGAGCGAGCACGACGTCACCGCTCGGCGACATGGATGTGACGGCCGCCCGCCGTTTGCCGACCGGTAACCTGCGGTCCATGGAACTCGACCTGGACGTCATCGAGACAGACCTCGCCGATGTCGAAGTGGCACTCGCCCGTCTCGAGTCCGGGCAGTACTGGACGTGTGAGATCACCGGCCAGCCGCTGAGCGACGAGCTCCTCGCAGCCAGGCCCACCGCCAGACGCCTCCCTGGCAACTAGCTTGCGTGCCCTCGGTCGCTGGCGCGCTGTGCGTATCCAGCTGCAACGCTCCGGGCGGATCGCCGCGCTCTCGGCGCGCAACGGATTGCGCTACGCGAGCGTGAAGGTACGCGGGCGGTTCGTCGGCGCAACGCGCCGAAGCGAGATGGATTCGAAGTTCGCGACGCGAGTCGGTGACGACTTCGCCAACGAGTTGGGGAACATGAAGGGTGTGATGATGAAGGCCGGACAACTGGTCAGCTTCATCATGGAGACCCTCCCCGACGAGGCCCAACAGTCGCTGTCGTCGCTGTTCGCCGATGCGCCACCCATGCCTGCGGCGATTGCGCGTCGCGTCGTGATCGACGAGCTCGGCGCGCCACCGGAGAAGATCTTCCTCGACTGGTCCCCCGAGCCGATCGCCGCCGCCTCCGTTGGTCAGGTGCACCGTGTGGTCCTTCGTGACGGGCGCCTCGCCGCCGTCAAGGTGCAGTACCCGGGGGTCGGTGATTCCATCGGCGCCGACTTGAACAACGCGCAGGCGATGTACGCCATGCTGAGCATGTTCGCACTGAAGGGCCTGGACACTCAAGGTCTGGTCGACGAGCTGCGCGACCGAATGGGCGACGAGCTCGACTACGAGATCGAGGCTCGCAACCAGACCGAGTTCGCCGACTACTACCGAGATCACCCCTTCATCACGGTGCCGGCAGTAGTGCCGAAGTACTCGACTACGAAGGTGATCACCAGCGAATGGGCAGAAGGGTTGTCGTGGAACGAATTCATCGCCCACGCTGATCGCGATGCACGCCAACGCGCCGGCGAGTCGATTTGGCGATTCGCCCAGCACAGCATCTACTTCCTCGGCGCGTTCAACGGCGATCCGCATCCTGGTAACTACCGCTTCCAGCCGGACGGCTCGGTGACATTTCTCGACTTCGGGCTCGTCAAGCGGTGGTCACCCGGCGAGTGGCAACGGCTCTCGCCGACGCTCGACGCTGTCGTCGTCCAGTGCGACCCGGAAGCAACGATGGCTGCGATGGAAGCCGTTGGTTTCCTGGTCCCGAACCACGGCTTGCGCGCCGAGCAGGTCTACGCCTACGTCAGCTCACCGTACGTTCCGTATCTGTCCGATTCGTTCACTTTCACACGACAGTTCATGAAGGACACCCTGACCAAGATGATCGACCTCAAAGGGCCGCACGCGCCGGTCATCGAGAAGCTGAACATCCCGGCCAGCTTCGTCATTCTGGACCGTGTCGTGTGGGGCGTCTCGGCGTTGCTCGGCAAGCTCGAAGTGAACGCTCCGTGGCGGGCGATGTTGCTCGAATACCAAGACGGCGCTCCGGCCGCAACACCACTCGGCGAGGCCGACAACGCCTGGCGAAATTCGAGGGGCTAGCCTGCGGGAGCAGCGAAGCACGTTGCATCGATCCGTGGGGGACTCTGGTGGCTGATCCGTACAAAGCACGAGCACCGTTCGCCCCATGGGACCGGCGCACGCTGCCCGGTCTGTTCGATGTCGAGGACACAGCGCGCCGCGTCGGCAACTACAAGTGGGCCGAGATGAAGCTGTTCGAGGCACTCGGTGGGTGGGTCGCAACGGTGCCCGAACTCGATGTCAAGATGCGCCTCGGCACGCATTGCTACCACCACGCATGGCACGCCGAGCTGTGGCACAAGCGGCTACCCGAACTGCGTGAGATGAATCCTGACCGGCTCACCGTGCCGGCCAACGATGCAATGGTCCGCTTCGTCGAGGCGATGACCGAACCAGAGGCCCCTGACAAGACGATCGAGAAACTGGTCGGCGTCTATCGCGTCCTCATCCCGCGCTTCATCGCTGCTTACACGTATCACCTGAACGGGACCAGCGAGATCACGGACGCTCCGACGATCCGCTCGTTGAAGTTCATCCTGCAGGACGAGTTCGACGACTGGCGGGACGGTGAGATGATCCTACAGAGCCTGATCGAGACGCCAGCGGAAGTAGCTCGCGCAGCGGCACACCAGCAGCGGCTGGAGATCATCATGATCGAAGCGGGTGGCATCGCCGGACCCGGCACGTTGGGTTCCCAGTAACCGAAAGGACAAGAGGATGCGAAAGTTCCTTCCCGCCGACGAGCTCGCCCGAGACGAGCGCTTCAATTCGATCACCATGAGAGACCGCTTCGATGACCCGCGGACCGCGCTGAACCTGAACGAGGGTTCGGCCCCGTCCCCCGCCGGCAAGACGAAGTTCCGACTGACACCCGAACGACGCGACGCGAGCGATGGCGCACGCGGGCTGATGCACGGAATCTTCGTCGGCGAGATCCAAGCCCTCGAGGGCGCGGGGAGAACGTGCTTCGACTTCGAGACGGCCGGTGTCGCCAAGACCGGGGCCGCCGTCGACGAAACCAGTGACATGGACGTGCCGTTCGCGCTCAAGCTGGACATGGCTCGGCAGTGCTGGGACGAGGCGCGGCATGTGGAGATCAGCATCAAACTCACCGACTGGATGGGAACCGAGATCGGCCAGTACGCCGAGAACACGGTGCTGTTCGCAGCGGCGTGCAGCAGCGATCCGGTGCTGCGTCTGGCCGGGGTCAACCGGGCTCTCGAGGGTTTGGCGATCGACGTGTTCACGACGATGAAGGAGTTCGGCGATCTGGCCGGCGACCCGTACCTCGAGTTCTGCGAGGACTGGATGCTCGCCGACGAGGTGACTCACGTCAAAATGGG
>JAYTOM010000306.1:0-11604 GCA_043747765.1 Actinomycetota bacterium | reverse complement strand
GATGGTCCGGGGCAGCGGTGGGAGCCGGCGTTTGGTGAGCAGGCGAAGTCGGCGTGCACGTATCGGTATCTGCATTCGTCGGAGATCTCGGGGTCGGGGACGTTCTCGGCGCAGTGGTCGATCGTGTGGTCGATCAGGTGGTATTCGAATCATGCGGTCGCTGAGACGTTGCCGGCGTTCGTGACGACAACATCCCGGGAGATCACCGTCAAAGAGATCCAGGCGGTCATCGTCGGCTGAAGGACGAGAAGAAACGCAAGGAGGGGAACGAAGAACGTACGGACGGACGGGACGGACCGTGAACCGCAAAGAACGTCAGCCGACCGGCATCTTCTTCGCAGCGGCAGCGTTCAAGGCACGCCCGGGGCGGGTTGGGCTGACCAGCACGCTCAAGACGTGCAGAGCATTGCCCATCGGCTTGTCCTTGCCGCCGACGAGGATCACGGAGTCGAGTTGGCGCAGGACGATCTCGATCACGACGCCGGGTGTTCCGCCGGTGAGGTCGGCGGCCTCGGTGTCAGCGGGAGCCAGGTGCACGGATGCGAGATCGATGATGCGGAACAGCGCGTTCTCGACGAGGAGCAGCGGATCGTGCACGACGAGTCCGGCTGGAACGACCACCAACCACCGGCGCGAAAGTTGGTGGAAGCGGGGACCGAGGAACCATCCCCCGGCGATCGCGAGCGCGACCAGCAGGATGCCCGCGATCCACGACGCGTTGGCGACCAACACAGCGCCGATCACAGCGGCAGAGGCCAGCACGATCCACGAGACGATCATCGGGACGAGGAAGGGCACAGGGGGCTTCAACGGGAAACGTTGTTCGGCGCCGTAGGCCGACCCGCCGGCGAGCACGAGACCGGTCTCGCCGCTGAACCAGACCAATACGGCCAGGAGCGCCGCGCCGACACCGACCGCGAGTTTCCATCCGTCGACCGACCCACCGAGCCCGGCGACGAGTGCGACGACCGGCAACATCGGTGCCATCATTCGCCCGACGGTGATGCTGACCGTGCTCGGCACGAGTGTCGCGAGGAGAACAGCGGCCCACGCGGCCCAGGCCAATACGGCGACAACGAGACGCCCTGACGATGGCAGCGTGGACAGCGACGAGCTGAGCAGCGGCACGAACGCCAGCGGCTGAAGAAGCCAGACGACCCGCAGGGTCCACGCAGGAACAGCAGAGGAGAAGCTCATCGAGGTGCGTCCAAATCGGTTTGCATGTGGCCTGCTCGACTCGTCATCGTTCATGAAATGGAAACACGACCGGTAGTGCTCGAACTTCCGGGCTGTGTCACGATAACGGTCGAAACGAGCGTCAGGGACTTGCGAAAGGAGGCGTCGTGTTGACTCGATCCACTTCCGGTCGGCAGTCGGCGCCGAAGATGCCGCCATGTGTCCAGGGCGGAATGTCGATGGCCATCGGCAGTCTTCCGCACCGCTCGCTGGCCGAAGCTGTCGGACTCGCCTTGACGGCCACAGACGTCGTCACGATTCCCACCTTGCCCCGCCGATCACCGGCGGAGAGCATGATCGCTCAAGCGCTCGTGGGCATTCCCGGCGTCACCGTCGGTCAATACGGATCGATTGCGATCGATGCCTCCGCCGTTCGCGCGACCGAGCGGGTACGCACCGACCTCGACCACGACGCGTTCGCTGGCTTTCGTGCGTTTCTCGCCAAGGCCGTCGAAATCGGTTTCACCGGTCCGGTCAAATGGCAGTTCGTCGGCCCACTCACGCTCGGTCTCGCTCTCCAGCGCGCCGGGGTTCCCAGCGACACGGCGTTCGACATCACGATGCGCTCCGTCCGCGGGCACATCACCAATCTGCTTGCCGCCATCGGTCAAGCGCTACCGAACAGTGAGCAGATCGTGGTGCTGGACGAGCCCGAGTGGGGGCAACTGATGGAGCCCGGTTTTGCGTTGGCGCCCGATGTCGCGATCGATCTGCTCTCCGGTGCACTGTCTGTGATCGAGCCCGTGGCTGTTGCCGGTGTGCACTGTCGTGGCGGCGCCGATCCTCAGTCATTGTTGGCTGCCGGGCCGAACCTGCTGTCGATTCCGGTCAGCATGTCGCTGGTCGACAGTGCCGGACATCTGCAACGCTTCCTCGAAACAGGCGGCTGGATTGCGTGGGGTGCGGTGCCGACCGATGGTCCGGTGCCGATGTCGGCCGAGCGTCCGTGGCGCAAACTGTGCGAACTGTGGTGCCAGTTGGTGCAGCGTGGTTGCAGCCCGGCGATGCTTCGCCAGCAGAGCCTGATCACTCCCGAATGTGGTCTCGCACTTCATCACACTGCGGTGACGGAACGGGTGCTGCGGATCAACAGCGAGTTGGCTGCTCGGGTTCGTGATCAGGCGACGGCCACACGGTTTTCTTTCGGTGCGTGACCTGATGGGTGCTGGCATCGCCGTTGGCGCAAGCTGCAGATGATCGCTGTCACAGGTCTTCTGTAGGGTTCGTTTCGTGGACGAACCGTCGAAGTTGCCCCAGTCGGCGGAATTGATGGCCGCCGATCCAGAGGCCGAAATCCTCGAGCTGCGCGCCCGAATCCAGTACCACAACCATCGCTACAACGATCTCGACGACCCCGAGATCAGCGACGCCGACTACGACATCTTGATGCGTGACCTGCGCGCTTTGGAAGAACTGCACCCCGAGTTCCAGACCCCTGACTCTCCGGCGGGTGCGGTGGGCGGGTCTGTCTCGGCCACATTCGCTCCGGTCGTGCACCGCGTGCCGATGACCAGTTTGGACAATGCGATGGACGGGTCCGAGCTCGCTGCCTGGGGCGAACGATTGGTGCGCGGCCTGGCCGGTGAACCGTCCTCGTTCGTGTGTGAGCTGAAGATCGACGGATTGGCGATGAGCCTGCGGTACGAAAGCGGTGAGCTGGTCCAGGCGGCGACCCGCGGTGACGGACGCGTCGGCGAGGATGTGACGGCGAACATCAAGACGATCTCCGCGATCCCGCATTCGCTGCAGGCACCCGACGGTTTCGTTGTGCCGGCCGTGCTCGAGGTGCGCGGCGAGGTGTACATGCCGCTCGCCAGCTTCGAGGCGTTGAACGAAGCAGCCATGGCGGCGGGCGAGAAACTGCTCGTCAACCCGCGAAATGCCGCGGCCGGCAGCCTGCGTCAGAAGGATCCACGGATCACCGCCAAGCGGTCGCTGAGCTTTTGGAGCTATCAACTCGGCGAGGTCGTCGGCGGCCCTGAGTTCGCGACCCACCATCAGACGTTGGAGTACATTGCTGCGCTCGGGTTCCCGGTCAATCCGCACATCCGCCAGCTGACGACAGCCGATGAGGTCACAGCGTTCTGTCTCGGATGGCAGGCCGAGCGGCATGACCTCGAGTACGAAATCGACGGGTGCGTGGTCAAAGTCGACGACCTCGCTCAGCGCGACACACTCGGCTTCACATCGCGTGCCCCGCGCTGGGCGATTGCCTTCAAATTCCCTCCGGAGGAGCGCACCACGCTGCTCAAAGACATCATGGTGTCGATCGGTCGAACGGGTCGGGCCACGCCGTTCGCGGTTCTCGAGCCAGTGTTCGTCGGCGGGTCCACAGTCGGAATGTCCACGCTGCACAACCAAGACCAAGTGGCGCTGAAAGATGTGCGCCCCGGTGACACGGTCATCGTCCGCAAGGCCGGCGACGTGATCCCGGAGGTCGTTGGTCCGGTGATGTCCCTCCGTCCAGCCGACAGCGTGCCCTGGACGTTCCCAACGATCTGTCCGTGTCCGGTCAAGAGCCAGCTGGTGCGGCCCGACGGTGAAGCGAACATCGCCTGTGTCGAGCCGTCGTGTCCATTCCAACGCGACCAGCGGATCATCTACTTCGCGACCCGTGGCGCGATGGACATCGAAGGCCTCGGCGAACGGACGGTGTTCCAGCTCAGCGACGCGGGGATGGTGCACAGCCCTGCCGACATCTACTTCCTGACGGTCGAGCAGTTGTTGCAGCTCGAGGGGTTCGCAACGATCAGTGCGGAGCGGCTCGTCGCCGCGATCCAGGGCTCGAAGAACCGTCCGCTCCCGAAACTGCTGACGGCACTCGGGATCAAACACCTCGGCCCGTCGGCTGCCGAGGGTCTCAGCCGTTCGTTCGGGAATCTGGATGCGATCATGGACGCCCGCGAGGCCGACCTCGCACTGACCGATGGGCTCGGCGGCATCATCGCTGCGTCGATCACGCGTTGGTTCGCGGTCGCCGAAAATCGCGCCGTGATCGAGCGGCTCCGGCAAGCCGGGGTCGAGTTCGGCAATGTGGTCGTCAGCCGTCAACCCCAGATTTTGGCCGGCAAAGCAGTGGTCGTCACCGGCACGCTGGCGAATTTCAGTCGTGAGGAGGCAGCGGCGGCGATCAAAGACCGGGGCGGAAAGAATCCGGGAAGTGTCAGCGCGAAGACATTCGCCGTGGTGGTCGGCGCCGAACCCGGGGCGTCGAAGTTGACCAAGGCCACCGACCTCGGCGTGCCGATCCTGGACGACCCAGGATTCCTACACCTGCTCGAGACCGGCGAACTGCCGCCGGCAGAACCGGAGTAGCAACCGTCAGACGACGTCGAACTGCCACGTGAACGGTGGCCGGGCAAAGTTTCGGCCCTCGACCTGCTTCCAGTAGATGACCGTCACCGTGTTGATCCCGGTTGCGAACTTGTCGACGAGGGCGCCCTTGGTCGGAGTGAACGACAGCGTGTAGTTGCCGGGTTCGAAGATCACGGCTGGTGGCAGCGAGACCTGCTCACCGGGCTTGGGGGTTGGCAGGTTGTTCAGCGCGAACGTCGGCAACTCGATTCCGTTGACCACCAGCACGCCCGTGTATCCGGTGATCAGATTGACCTGGATCCGCTCTTGCGATTGCACCTGGGTCGCACTACGAACCGGCGTGATGCTGACGATCTCCTTGGGCAGCTTCTGGGCCGCTTTGCCGGTGACGGCGCTGGAGAGGCCGACAAACACCAGCACGATGCCGATCGCAATCGCCATACTGGCGCCCAACCTCTTGATCTTGGGATTCAGCCTGCTCAGCCTGCTCACGCTGATCATTCTCATCGGTCACGAGCGGTTTCCCACCGTTGCTCGGCCAAAACTGACCTGCCGTCCATCTCGGAGGCCGAGACGCTAGGTTCATGGCCCCATGGCGACGAATCCCACGCTTCTCGGTCGCCTCCTTGCGGGCCGATACCGACTGCGCCAGCGACGTGGCACAGGCGCGCACGGCATCGTCCTCGATGCCATCGACGAGCAGCAGGATCGCCAGGTCGCGATCAAGATCCTGCGCCCCCAGTTCGTTGCCACCGGCGCCGCCGAAGCCCGATTCCGTCTCGAAGCGCAGACGGCTGCGTCGATATCGCATCCCAACCTGAATGCCGTGTACGACTGGGGCGTCGAGGAAATCGAGGGCGCCAAGGTCCCGTTCCTCGTTCTCGAGTACGTGCCTGGGGGCAGTCTGCGCGACATGCTGGACCGCGGCCGCCTGTTGTCGCCGTCGCAGGCCCTGACTGTTGGACTGGATGTCTGCCGCGGCCTCGATCACATGCACCGCCACGGTGTCATCCACCGAGATCTGAAGCCGGCCAGCCTGGCGTTCGGTGACGATCGACACGTGCGCATCCTCGACGTGGGACTGTCGCGTCTCGTTGCCGAGCAGACTTGGGAGGAGCCGACCGCGGCCGGCCTCGATGCGGCTCGGTATGCGTCGCCGGAACAGGCGCGTGGTGGCCGCCCGGAGGACGGCACACTCGGTAGCGCCACCGACATCTATACGCTCGCCCTGATCCTGATCGAAGCGGTCACCGGCCAGGTTCCGTTCTCGTCGGACTCGACGGTGGCCACGTTGAATGCGCGCATGGACAAGCTGATGCCCGTCTCTGCTGATTTCGGCCCGCTGGCTTCGGTGCTCTCCCGGGCAGGCAGTTCAGATCCCGATGCCCGATACACAGCGGCCGAATTCGGCCAGGCCCTTGTCCAAGCCGCCGAGAAGCTGCCGAGGCCGACACCACTCGACATCGTGGGTACGGGCACGTTGGCCGATGCACCCTTCGGCGAAACCCCTCCGCCGGCAGCGCCACATCCAGCTTTCGCGCCAGTCGTGGCACCGGTCGCGCCGTCGTTCCCGGTCGCGCCGTCAGCCCAGCTCGAACCGTCAGCCCAGGTTGAACCGTCAGCCCAGGTTGAACCGTCAGCCCAGGTCGAACCGTCAGCCCTGGTCGAACCGTCAGCCCTGGTCGAACCGTCAGCCCTGGTCGCGCCGTCAGACCAGGTCGCGCCGTCAGCCCAGGTCGAACCGTCAGACCAGGTCGCGCCGTCAGCCCAGGTCGAACCGTCAGACCAGGTCGAACCGTCAGACCAGGTCGCGCCATCGTTCCCGGTCGCGGCGTCAGCACAGGTCGAACCGTCAGCCCAGGTCGAACCGTCAGCCCAGGTCGAACCGTCAGACCAGGTCGAACCGTCGGAGGCTGCATCGGCCTTACCGACCGACCCCGAAAGCGTCAACGCATCGGCGACCGCTACGGAAGACGTCGATGGAGCGCAAATTCAGCTCCCCCGCTCGGCGTTCGAGCAAGACGTGTTCGTGTCGCGTGCGATGCTTCCACCTGTGCTGTCCTCCGACCGGGGACCGTTCGCGCGACCCGGCGTCGCACCACTCCCGACCGCCGCGCCACTCCAGACCGGCGCTGCTGCACCACACGAATCCGAGGCTGCCGAGCCGCTCGTGGCCGAGGTCGTTGCCGGCACCGTCGAGTCCGCTGCCGGATCGCCAGCAGAACCGGGACTCGTAGCGCTCGCAGGACCAGAGGGCGCGGCGCTCGCAGGACCAATGGTCGCGGGGCGCGCAGCACCAGTGGTGGCAGCACCAGTGATCGCTGGATCAGATCGAGCAGCCGAGCCGACGAAAGCTGCGGTCATCTTCGACGACGCCGAACCGCGGGCTCGTTCGTCCCGCCGGTTCGGATGGATCTTGGCGATCGTCCTCGCGATCGCGGCGCTGGTGGTCGGTGTCTTCGTGGTCTTCGGCTCGGCGACGGAGAAGTCCTTCGTCGTACCCGATCTCAGCGGTGTCAGCCAAGCCGTTGCCCAGAACCAGATCGCTCAGAACGGTTGGAACCTTCTCATTTCCACTGAACGCAGTGACGTGCAGTCGGCCAACAACGTGATCCGCACTGATCCGCCGGCGGGGACGACGTTGAAGCGCGGGGCATCGATCACGTTCGTGGTCAGCGCAGGTCCCACTCTGTCGACCATTCCCGAGATTGCCGGTCAGACGCTCGATGCGGCCACCGCGCTCCTGACACAGAACAAGCTCGGCATCGCGGTCGGCAGTCAGGTGTACAGCGAAACGGTGCCGTCCGGAACGATCATCTCATGGTCGGTTCCTGCTCAACTCGGGCTGGCCGCCGGCGTTCAGGTGATGCCGAATTCTGTTGTCGTCTCGGCAATCGTGTCGCAGGGCCCGGCGCCGCGGTCTGTTCCGAATCTGCTCGGCATGGATGTCGCCACAGCAACGTCCACGCTCGCGGCGATGCAACTGACGATCGTGCAGGACCCGTCCGAGCAATTCAGTTCCACCTATCCGGTCGGCACGATCGCTGTTCAGTCCTTGCCAGCCGGAACCGCGATCCAGCGTGGCCAATCCGTCACGGTTGCGTTGTCGAAAGGTCCGGACCTGGTTGCGATCCCGGCACTTGGGGGTCTGACGTACGACCAGATCTCGGCAGCATTGACGACGGCCGGGCTGCGGGTCGGCAAGATCACGGGTGACAAGGTTCTCGGTACGATTTCAGATGCGACCGTCGCCGGCGTTTCTGCGGTTCCGGGTCAGATGTATCTCCGAAATACCAAGATCGACCTGGTGTTCACCACACCTCCGCCGCCGACGGCGGCGGTTGCGGCCCCGACGTCTTCTTCGGTTGGCTGAGTCGACCACCGAGTCGTTAGCGTTCGCGCTCATGGGATCACTTGACGGACGCGTAGCCATCATCACCGGAGCTGGCCGGGGAATCGGTCGAGAGCACGCCCTGCTTTTCGCAGCCGAAGGCGCCAAGGTCGTCGTCAATGATCTCGGTGGCGCCAACGACGGCACGGGTACCGACAGCACGCCTGCGCAGGAGGTTGCTGCCGAGATCCGCGCGATGGGCGGCGAGGCCGTGGTCAACGGCGACAACGTCGCCGATTGGGAAGGTGCGCAGCGCCTGGTCAACAGTGCAATCGAGGCCTTCGGCGATCTCGACATCCTGGTCAACAATGCGGGCATCCTCCGCGACCGGGTGCTGGTCAACATGACCGAAGAGGAATGGGACGCGGTCATCAATGTCCATCTCAAGGGTCACTTCGCTCCGACCCGCTGGGCCGCAGCGTATTGGCGTGAGCAGACCAAAGCCGGCGTGCACAAGCCGCGCAATGTTGTCCACACATCGTCCACGTCAGGGCTGTTCAGCAACCCGGGGCAGGCCAACTACGGCGCGGCGAAGACCGGCATCGCGACGTTCAGCCAGATCTGTGCAAAGGAATTGATTCGCTACGGCGTCAAGAGCAACTGCATCGCGCCTGGTGCACGGACTCGGTTGACCCTTGCCACCCCCGGGCTGGAAGACATCATGACACCCAAGGACGGTGCGTTCGACATGTGGGATCCGGCCAACATCTCACCGCTGGTCGCCTACCTCGCCACCGCCGACTGTGCGTTCTCCGGCGAGACCTTCTTCGTCCAGGGCGGCAACGTCACCCGCGTCGACACGTGGGCGATGGGCGACAAGGTCGAGCAGAACGATCGTTGGACCGTCGCTGCTCTGGCCACTGCATTGGCGCCGCTCAAGCGCGACTGACACAAAGGCGACCTGCGTCGTGGAGTAATCGGCCACCGCCGACGGCTGCGATCAGTACCGGTTCCAGGTGTTCGCGCACGGCCGGCGTCAACTTGTGCGTTCCGAGGATCAGGCCGATGACGGCGAACAGCTCGCCGATAGTGCCGCCAGCTGTCGACGTCGACGCCGTTCGACCACAGGAAGATTCCGGTCGACCCTCGTCGGAGCTCTGCATCAGTGGCGAGGTCGATGATCTGGTCCGTCCGCTTCGGCGTTGCGCGCTCGAAACCGAATCGCGTCATGACGATCTTGGCCAGCCGCGCTGCGTGGACAGGGGCTTCGGCCATCATCGTGTCGGCGATCACCGAACGGACATGGGCGATCGCATCCGGGTCGTCGAGCCTGTCCAATACTTCGCGATCGCTGGCGATGGTGGTCAGCGCAGCAACGAACGGTTGCTCCACTTCGCGATCTCTCGGCTGGCGACGGGCGGAGGCATCGGGGGAGAGCTCACGGCTGCCACGGGTGCGAGCGCGGGACTGGTCCGGGCGCGTGACGTGGGTGGCGGTGGCGTTGTGGATGGAGGTGGAGGTGGAGGTGGAGGTGGAGGTGGCACGGCATTGGCGGCTTCGACTGCCGCGACTATCTGATTCAGAACACGGTTCGTTTCCTGGATCCACGACGCCAGCCAGACCCTTACGATCCGTGGCCAGCCCATGATGCTCAGCACGTTCGGCGACAGAGCGTCGCGATCGTAGACGGTGCTCCGCGCGGCCCATCCAGGACCGTCCAGCAGGACGGCGACATCCCAGTCGACGGCGCCGGCAACGCCGACTGCGACGTCGATCCGGAACTTCGACAAACCGACATTCTCGCGAACACCCAACCCACGTCGGCGCAGCGATCCAGCGATTTCCGCTCTGTGGTGATCGGGTGCGGTGGGCTCTCTGGCGACGAGATCACCCGATGACCTGGTCGCGGAATCAGGGGTGCCGTCGCGTGCGATCGAAAGGTTTTGTTTCAGCAGTTCGATGCCCTTGGCCGGGGTTTCGGCCAGTTGCATCTCCTCGGGATCGAACGAGCAGAAGACCGTCACCTCGCAGCGGGCGCGGGTCACGGCCACGTTCAGGCGTCGCTCACCACCCCGCCGATTGAGCGGACCGAAGTTCAACGGGAGCCGGCGCGACGGAGTGCCGTCGGTACCTGTTCGGATGATCGGAGCGAAGGCGACCGGGATCATCACCACGTCGCGCTCGTCCCCTTGCACACTCTCCAGATTTCGGACGATCAGATCGCATCGAGTTCGATGTCCACGGGTCAGTCGGCGGTGATCGCCTTGATCTCGTCGGCGATTTTCTTCGAAGCATCGTCGGTCGGCATCGCCGTCTGCAGGGCCATCATCTTCATCATGTCGCCCTGCACCTTGATCTTGCCACCCATGAACGCCTGCATCGCGCCGGCCGCATCCTGATCGACGAACAGCTTCTTGGCGGTCGAGTAGTCGGTGGTGACCGTGACGTCTGGTGCGTCCAGCGTGCCGATCTCCATCACCACGTCGCCCGACGAGGTGTCGATGTAGCTGTTGATCGTTCCGTCACCGAACGGCACGTCGGTGATGACCTGGTTGGCGCGGATGGATGCGGTGACCTTGCCGGTCTGCCCTTCGTACCGGGCCCGGATCGCCTTGGCCTCGGTCATCCACTCGTCGGACAGAAATGGGTACGGCATCGATTCTCCTGAGACACGCTGGGGCACGCTGAACGTCGTGGACGGCGCCGACCCTAGCTCAGCTCATCGAAGCTCTGCTCGCCCTGACGTGCGTCCGAGTGCTTGACGAAACGTTCAAAGGCCAGCGAGATCGGGACACAGCAGATAAGGATGGGGACATGTCTCGCATCCTGGTGACCGAAGAAATCGCCGACGGCGGCCTCGATCGGCTCCGTGCCGCCGGGCACGAGGTCGACGTCCAACTCGACCTGAGCAACCTGCTCACGAACGTTGTCGGCGCGCATGCGCTGATCATTCGTTCCGCAACGCAGGTCACGGCCGAAGTGCTCGAGGCCGGAAGCGACCTCGTCGTCGTCGGTCGGGCCGGTATTGGCCTCGACAACGTGGATGTGGAAGCCGCCACCAAGCGTGGCGTGATGGTGGTCAACGCACCGCAGTCGAACATCATCTCCGCCGCCGAGCACACGATGGCGTTGCTCTTGGCCCAGGCCCGCAACGTCCCCCAGGCCCACGCCGCGTTGAAGCAAGGTCGCTGGGAGCGCACCCGATGGGAAGGCGTGGAGCTGGCCGACAAGACCTTGGGCATCGTCGGTCTCGGTCGGATCGGCAAGCTCGTTGCCGACCGGGCCAAGGCGTTCGGTATGCGGCTGGTCGCGTTCGACCCGTTCGTCTCCGTCGACAGGGCTCGGACAATGGGCGTCGAACTGCTGCCGCTCGATCAGGTCATCGCCGAGTCGGACTTCATCACGATTCATCTGCCGAAGACCAAGGAGACCACCGGCATCATCGGTCGTGACCTGTTCCTCAAGGCCAAGCCGAATCTCCGGGTCATCAACGTCGCCCGTGGCGGCATCGTCGACGAGGAAGCGCTGGCCGAGGCGATCAGCGGCGGGCTGATCGCCGGTGCTGCACTCGACGTCTTCTCCAAGGAACCGATGACAGAATCACCCTTGTTCGCCTTGGACTCGGTCGTCATCACCCCACACCTCGGAGCCAGCACCCGCGAGGCACAGGACAAAGCCGGCGACACGATCGCCGACATGGTTCAACTGGCGCTCGCCGGTGA
>JAYTOM010000305.1:0-3777 GCA_043747765.1 Actinomycetota bacterium | reverse complement strand
CAACGTGGAGGACGGTTTTCCCGCCGAACCCGCCAAAAATCGGGCCTCAAAACCCCAAACACACCAGCTCAACCACTATTTCCGGGGCAAGTAGCTAGTGGTGCTGCAGACAATTTCACCGGTGTAAGGCGCCCGGGCCGAACGCCGCTCGGAAGCCCAGAATCCAGGCTCCGGCTGATGCTGCGGTTACACCGACGACGGCCTACGCGGCAAGGGCGACCGCGAACGTGACCTTCGGTGCCCATTCGAGTTGTTCGAGTTTGATGACGGCGCGCATCTTGAACGTTGCGGCGCCGTACATGCCGAGGGGGAACACGAGCTCCCAGTAGGAGGGGTGGTAGCGGAGCGGCACGTGCCGGACGATGTGACGCCAGATGCCGATCGCGACCATGACCGGGAACCAGAACGTAGCGGTAGCCCAGGCGGGGGTCACAAGTCCCTCGATGAGCGGTCCGAGGCGATCAATGCGCGGTGAGACGGGCGCGGGCGGCGAGCAGGTTGGCGCCGGCGAGGACGGTGATGGCTATGGCGCCGGCGGCGATCCACGCGGGTGGGTCTTCTTCGGTTGATTCGAGCGGTTGGAACGTCCAGCGGAGGAACTCCATGGTCATGACGATGAGGTAGAACACGAGGTCGAGGCAGAACGCAGCGCGGCACACGAACGCGAGGAAGTCGCTGAGATCGTGGGCGAGGAGGAGTGCGCCGACGACGGCGACCGATTCGGTGGCGACGGTGAGCAAAGCTCACGGTCGTCGATGTACAACATCGAGGACTGGGCCAACCTCGGCATCGCACTCGCAGATGCCGCCAACGGCGACGCTTGGACACTCGCCGCCCTGATCAACTTCCAGGAATAAGGGTATCCGGCGTAGATGAACGCCCATCCGTCCATCACCTACGGCCTGTTCAGCGTCACAGGCGCTGACTTCGCCGACCGAACCGGTCCGGTCTTCGGGTGCCAGAACTCTTCGCCAGCACCCAACCCCATCTCAGCCATCACGACCGCCGTCGGTGCACCGCCCATCGTCGTCATCGGCACCAAGGGCGATCCGGCAACGGTGTACGCCAACTCAGCGAAAATGGCTGCTGCCCGCGGCAACAACTCGGTGGAACTGACATGGGAGGGCGCCGGGCACACCGCCTTCACGGAGAGCAGATGTATCGCCGACGCGGCGACTGCCTCGAAACAGGGTGACACCAAGCAGGTGGCCGTATGCGTCGGCGCCAAGCTGGCCAACACCAACAACCATCGCCTCGTCGTGCACGAACTCCTCGGCGTCAACACCCCTGATCTGGTCAAACTGCGGGCGACGATCCAAGAGCAATGCAAATAGGACGACCAACGAAACCTGGTATCGGTCGACAAGTTGGGCGACGGGGTGGGTGTTGGATGGCTGCTGATCAGGGTTTTGAGTTCGTTCCGGCGATCCGCGCGACGGTGGCCAAGGCAGACAGACGGCCAACGAGCTCGTCATGACTGATCGGTTCTGTGTGTTCGGTGCGCGCGTTGGCAATGTTCGCGCCGATCTGATCGGCTTGTGCGACCACCGACTGGCTCAACGTAGGAAGATTCGCCTGGTTCACCGACTTCAGAAGACGATCCGCATCGCCGTGATGAACGAGGCCCCACCCGTGCCGACGATCAGGGCAGCGCCGATCAGCTTGAACGGGTCGTACTCGCGCATCGTCGTCGTCACGTCCGCCTGACCGGCCACCTTGACGACTTCGCTGCGGAAGCAGCAATGCCAATACGGCAAGAGAGAGCTTGCAGTTCCGGGATGGACGCATATCGTCCTCGACATGAGTGAAAATGGATCACGCCTCATCGAGCGCCACTGCGACTTCGCTGTCATCGGCGGCTCGGCAGCCGGCCTGGCGGCCGCCTTACAGCTCGGCCGGCAATGCCGCTCGGTCATCGTCATCGATGCCGGAGAACCCCGCAACGCCCCGGCAGCGCACATGCACAGCTACCTCGGGCACGAAGGTCTGCCCTCAGCGGAACTCACCGCCATTGGTCGCGAGGAAGTCCGCAGCTACGGTGTCGAAGTCCTCGCAGGACGCGCCGTCGATGTCACCCGCCTCGCCGACGGCCACTTCCGCGTCGAACTCATCGGCGGCGGCACCGTGGTCGCCCGGCGGGTGCTGGCTGCGACCGGGCTGATCGACGACCTCCCCGACATCGAAGGTGTCGCCGAACACTGGGGCGGCGACGTCATCCACTGCCCGTTCTGCCACGGGTACGAGGTCCGCGACCGCCGTATCGTCCAGATCGTCACGGATCCTATGGGTCTGCATCCCGCGAGATTGTTCCACCAGCTCACCGCTCGTCTCGCGATCGTGCTGCACGACGGCGTCGATGCCGACGATCCCAGCATCGAAGAGCTACGCGCGGTCGGCGTGACCATCATCGACGCACACGTGCAGCGGCTCGTCACCGACGACGACGGACACGTGACTGCCGTCGAACTGGTCAATGGTGACTGCATCGACGCCGATGCCGTCGTGGTCGGCGCCCGGTTTCGAGTCCGCGCTGACGCGTTCACATCGCTCGGTCTGACGCCGGTAGCGCATTCGACCGGGCTGGGCGACTTTGTCGAGACGGACGCGACCGGTGAGACTTCGGTTCCCGGCGTCTACGCGGCAGGGAACCTGACCGACCCGAGCCAACAGGTGCTGCAGGCGGCCGCGAACGGAAGTCGCGTCGGCGGCATGATCAGCTTCAGCCTCGTCAGCGACGACATCGCATCTGCTGCGCGGCCGTCGGGCAACGAAGCCGACTGGGATCATCGCTATGACGATGCGCAGATCTGGAGCGGTAATCCGAATGGCACCCTCGTCAGGGAGCTCGACGGAGAGGAGGCGGGTCGGGTTCTCGATGTCGGCGCCGGCGAAGGCGGGGATGCCGTCTGGTTCGCTGAACAAGGATGGACAGTGACCGCCACCGACATCTCGCAGCGTGCGCTCGACCGCATCGCCGCGGTCGCCGAAGAGCGAAGCCTGGCGATCACCTGCCACCGTGCCGACGCCAACACCCTCGATGCGTATGCAACACAGTCGTTCGATCTCGTATCAGCCCAATACGCGTCCATCCCGCGTCCATCCCGCGTCCATCCCGCGTACTCCCGATGGCCGAGGCATGGACAACATCCTTGCTGCCGTGAGCGTCGGCGGCACGCTTCTCGTCGCCGGCCACGACCTGGAACCGATGCGGCGCCCAGTCGACACGACCAACCACAGTCGACTGTTCGACCCTGACGCCTTCGTTCGCGTGGACGACTTCGTCGAAGCGATCACGAATTCGTCCGAGTGGTACATCGAGGTCAACGAGAAGCGACCCCGCCCGCCGGGCGCCGCTTCCGCCTCACATCACGTCGACGACATCGTGCTGCGCGCCCGCCGTGTCGGCTCGGGTGCTGCAAGCCGGCGACGACTGGCTTCGGCCACAAATTGAAACGACTCTGCCGCTTCACAAGTTGCACAGCATTTCCGACGCGCCCACCGACGTTCTCGACCGGCGACCGCTCGTTTGGTCGCGGCCTTCCAACAACGCTGTGATGCCGGAGCTGTCCACGATTCGACCTCTGACATGTCGAACACGAGTCGCGTCGCGTCATCGCGTCAGGCCCGGGTGATTGCTTCGCAGACGGCGTCGTGGCCTCACTCAACAACGCGACAGAGCGTCCGAGAGTCCTATTCGCTCGACGGTGAACCAGCGGTGTGGTTCGGTGGCGTGGCCGTAGCGTAGGCCGCATTGGTTTCGAAGGGGGTCTTGTGGCT
>JAYTOM010000304.1:0-5566 GCA_043747765.1 Actinomycetota bacterium | reverse complement strand
GGTATTCGCCAGGGCCTCGACAAGCTCGTTGATCGCTGGAGACGCGTCGAAGCCACGCTGTTGCGCAAATCGGTCGTCTCGTTCCGCGCTTGCCCGAGCGAGGGTGAACATCGAGACACGATCTCGCATAAAGAGGAAAGCAGTCGAGCACCGCGGGGACGCAAAGCAAAAACTCTTGCGGCCCCATTTGATCTGCGCTTTGCCGGTCGCTTCTGCCGCGCTGTTGGTGTGGAATTGATCCGATTCGATGTTTCGTTCGTGCGAGCGCGGGTACGAGCGTCTTTGACCTCGCCTCTCCGAGTCCCCCCGCTCGGATCGAGGCGAGGTTCAACCCGTGCGGGCCGGTCGGAGATCGAAGCTGCGGACTCTCCGTCGTTCTCTGGCGGACAGTCGCAGATCCGGTGCTGTTCACCAGCACCGGCAGCGACGTCACGATGCTGTCAACAACGCCAGGTTTCCCGACGCCGCTCCACCCGGCCGCTTCGGCCCCCGGCCAGCTCGACGTCGTAGAGCGGACGATCCGCTCCGGCACCAGAACGAAAACCGTCACCTCGACGGCTGGGGCCCACGACAACGTACATATCTACGTCCGAGATCAACTGCAGATTGACTTCCACATCACCTATTGGAACGTGCAGTCGAACAACGACACGACGGTACTCACGATGCTCGGCGATCCCGTCGTCGGCACGGGCCACTGCAGCCGAGGCCCCCGCTCGCCCGCCGATGACCTTGGAGGCAGTGGGAGATCCTTCGTTTCGTTGTGTGGCTTGCTGGCCGGGTGTGGGAGCCGCAGTTCGACCAGCAAGGACGAGAGTGCGGGCACGGGTGGAAGATCATTGGCGCCATGCAGGTGTCGAGCTTCGTTCGGCAGCGTGCTCGGAGACTCACTCACCGACATGTGGACCATCATCGCCATGGCCGTTGCCACCGCAGTCGTCATCATTGCGTTCTACCGCCCACTGCTGTTCACCACCTTCGACCCCGAAGTCGCCGACGTGTCCGGCGTCAACACCGCACGGATCGACGCCCTCCTGATGCTGCTCCTCACGTTTGCGATCCTCGCCAGCATGAAAGTCCTCGGCGTCACCCTGATCGCCGCTGCGCTCGTCATACCCCCCACCGTCGTCCGACTGCTCACCAACTCGTTCAAACGGATGCTGATCATCTCCACCTCCATCGCAGCAGCCTCCGGCTCGTCGGCCTGTACCTCAGCTACCACCCCGACATCTCATCCGGCGCGACCATCGTGCTCGTCAACTTTGTCCTGTTCGCCGTCGCCTACGCGTACTCCGCAGCGAAGTCGACCAGTCACCGTCCTCTCGCGACTCTCAAGTTCGCCCGGCGAGCCGACGTTGATCCGGTCGCCAACTCATCGGTCGTACTGCCGGCGGAGATCACGCTCGATACGCCTCAGCAGTGAAACGCCGACGACACCGTCGGCCGTCGAGCCCCTGACAGTCCTCCCGTCTGGCAGGTCGATCGTGTGCGGACTTTGACGAGCATCAGACGATTTCATCCTGAAGATTTGATCCTTAGTCGGCGTCTGTTTCGTATTTCTTCATGACGATCCGATCGCGGCTGGCGTTCGAGTCGTCACCTCGTGAACCTACAAGGGAGAGTGATATGAAGTTGCTTCACCGTAAGCAAGGCGCGTTCGATGAGCGTGCGTTGGAAGAGTTGATCGTCGAATCGCAGGATCTGCACTTCGACGCGATGCGTGATACCGAGATGCTGTTGCCCGATCTTCGTGACCTGGCTGTCGACCGTGAGCGTGACGGCGGTGAGACCCTTATTTCGACTGATGCCGCGTCGTACAACCAGTCACGTTCGGCATTGCTGGGCAAGCTCGGTCTCGCCGCTGGCGGTGTCGCCGGGTTCGGTGCGATCGCGTCGCTGCTTGCCAGGCCGGCGGCGGCGGACCAGCCGCTCGACATCCAGATTTTGCAGACCGCCGTGTCGCTCGAGTTGCTCGCTATCGCCACCTATGGCGCAGCGTTGACGTTGCCGTTCATCATGAGCGGTAACCCAGTGATCGTGGCGTTCGCTCAGACGACGATGAAACAGCACGATGAGCATCGTGCCGCGTTCTCGGCGCAGACCGTGGCGCTCGGTGGCAAGGATCAGACGGCAACGAACCCGAAGTACACGCCGGTCGTGGAGGCGGCGAAACCGAAGCTGAAGACAGCGGCAGATGTCGTCGGTTTGGCAATGACGCTCGAACAGGTGGCGACGGAGACGTATCTGTCGGATCTGAACATGTTCACGGACACGAAATCTCGGGTGTTGATGGCCAGTGTGATGGGCGTCGAATGTCAGCACCTCGCGACCCTCCGAGCAGTCAACGCGTTGCTCGCTGGCGCACCGGACCTGATCAAAATCCCGCTCGGTGCCGATGTCGCCAAACTCCCGGCAGCCGCCGGCAACGTTGCGTTTCCAGACGCTTTCGAGGGCGTCACGATGGCCAGCCCACCCGCAGAAGGAGCAGTCAAATGACCGAACAGAACGCCAACACCACCCTCACCCGCCGCCACATCCTCGGCGGTGCCGGCGCACTCGGACTGGCGCTCGTTGCTGCAGCATGCGGGAGCAGCAAAACAGCAACGAGCCCGGCCACCACTGGTACGACCGGTGGGGGAGCGACAACCGGTGCCGGGACGACGGCTGGTGCTGGGACGACAGCGCCAACCACTGGCTCGTCCACGGGTGGCACGACTGCTGGGAGTTCCGCCGGGGCCACTGGCGACCTCAAAGTAGCGGCACTCGCTGCCGGACTCGAAGTGCTCGCTGTCGGAACCTACAAGGCGGCACTCGATGCGGCCACCGCTGGCAAGCTCGGAACCGTGCCCCCGGCGGTTGGACAGTTCGTGACGACGGCGATGCAACAGCATCAAGCCCAGTTGGATGCATGGAACAAGGTCCTCACGGGTGCCGGAGCGCCGGCAGTGAGCGCTCCGAACGCGACGTTGAAACCGACAGTCGACGCAGCGTTCGCCAAAGTCACCGACGTCACCGGCGCAGCGAAACTGGCGTTGCAACTCGAAGAGATCGCCGCAGCGACCTACAACAATGCTCAAAGCGTGCTCACCGGCAAAGACGCCATCAAACTCGCTGGGTCCATCCAAATCATCGACGCGCAGCACGCCGCCATCTTGCATTACGTCCTCGGGGACTACCCGGTACCCGACACGTTCGCCAAGATCGACCTCGCCGCCAAATCCTGACAACCACAGACCTGACGCCGAGGCACCCCACTACGGGGTGCCTCGGGCCAGGCATATTGCGCCGTCCGGTCCGGGACCCCCAAGGCAATACACTCGGCCGACCGATCGGGATTTCGGCGAGAGATCGATTGTCAGCGCCCTGTCAGAGCGAGGTCCATCTCGAGTGCGACTTCCTCAAACCAGTGCGGATTCGGGCGTGGCGACATCAGCGCACGATTGCCGGTGTGCCGATCGGCGAAGCGCCGGCGCTGGTATCGGGGTCGTGGAGTGCGTAGCGCAGCTCGGTGAACGCAGCTCGGATCCTCGACTTGACGGTTCCCTCGGGGATATCGAGGATTAACGCCGCCGATTTGTAGGTGCATTCGCCGTAGCAGATCGTGATGATCACCGTTCGATGTTCCGGACTGAGCCGTTCGACGGCTCGCAGGAGGCGCTCGACTCGTTCGCCGCGCAGCACATCGTGATCGACGCCGTGTGCGGGCTGGTCAAACGAGTCGCACGTACGGTTCTCGCGGACTCGGCGTGCGTTGCGGGAACGGATCGTGTCGACGCCGAGCTTGTGGGCGATCGTCAGCAGGTACATTCGTATCGAACCACGTGTGGGATCGAACCGCTCCGGATACTGCCAATACCGCATGAACGTCTCCTGCGTAATGTCGCTGGCAAGATCTGCACCGGCTGTGCAGAACGCTGTGTTGAACACCGCCTTACTGTGTTGACCATACACACGTTCGAACGAGTCCCGATCGAGGCGTGGGGTGATGGGTGCCCGGCCAGGGTTCGCAGGGGCACCAAACGACGTCATTCGACGCCTCTGTCGGTACGGTCGGTTCACCAGAGCGCCGTCATAGTGCACGAGCAACCTCGTTCTTGAGGGGGAGGCGCAACCAGTGGTCTAAAGCAACGCTACGAGCACGAACTTCGCCCGCCCTGTCAGGCTACCAACAAGCAGCGTTCTTCGGCCTGAGTCTCCGGGGATCAACCAGTACGACAGCGTGGGCGCATGTCGCCAACTGTCACGTCCGTTCGGTTGCCGGAGGGAACGACCGGGTTGCGTCCACTCGGCCATTTCGTCGCGCCGGTCGCGGAACTTGACCGTATCGACACGAAGTTTTGGGTATGTACTGGCCGATCGCTGGGTAGAAAAATCTGGTGGCGGTCGACGGGGAGCGGAAGGCCCCGGACGTGGTATTCGAGTTCGGGTGTGAGATTGATGCGCCTCGGCGCGCGCGGCGAGCGTTTGGGTTGTTGTCGTATTCGCACACCGGTATTGCCGGGGACGCGATGTTGACAGCGAGTGAGTTGGTGTCGAATGTCGTACAACACACAGGCAGCGGAGGCGTGCTCCGGGCGTGGGGCCCGTTGCCTGATGGAACGCTTCGTATCGAAGTGGAGGACCACGTACGGCCGGCGCCGGTCGCCAACGCAGGCGACAGTCCACAGGGCGGGCGCGGATTGGAGATCCTCGCGAGCCTGGCCTCGGCGTGGGGTGTCACGGCGACTGATTCTGGCAAGATTGTCTGGGTCGAACTATCGGGCCGAAGCGATCAGAGCGACTCGGACAGCTGAACCAACTGTCGTCGGCTGTCGGTCGAGCGGGCAGTCCCTCGACATGCCATCCGCCCTCCCCATGACGATCGGGCTACGTACGGGATTCTTCCTCGACAGGGGCGTCGTCAGATGTGGTCGAGGGAAACCTTTCCGATTGTGGTCAATCGCGTTGCGATGTGATTGAGCTGACGAGGCCGACGGTGGCACCGAATAGCAGGTGGGCGGACAGATCCTTGACGAGGGTGGTGGTGTCGTAGTCGGTGATCTTGTTGTAGATGTGTAGTCGGGGGAGCACGGTGTAACTCGTTGCGAATGCGGCGATGCTTGCGAGGAGCCCGGCGTCGAAAGCACGAATGCGTGGCATCGTGTGCAGCAGCGTGGCGGCGATCCCCCAGCTGAGACCGGTTGCCCAATGCATGACGTTGTTGCTGGCAGTCGCCGACGAGTCGGGAAGTTCGACGTGGAGGCTAACGGCGATGTGTTTGGCGACTTTCGCTGGCGCTGGAGCGTCGTCGAAACTGTTGATTTGTGGATGGAACTCCCAGTTGAGCGGCGAGGCGTTGCCGCCCTCGTTTCGGTAGCGGCGATACCAGAGTGCGTCCATGGCGATGGTGCCGAGGGCACCGGCAATCACTCCGCGACTGAGCCCTGATGTGACGAGGCGGTGAATGCGATGTCTGTTCGGGCTCATCTTGGTCGCGATTTTCTGTTGTTGCTCGGCTGGCGGTGGCCTGCTGTGGGCTTGGATCGTTTGCAGGTCAGCGTGATCGTTTTGCTGGTGGTTGTTTTAG
>JAYTOM010000303.1:0-13434 GCA_043747765.1 Actinomycetota bacterium | reverse complement strand
CCGGATCGAGATAGCCACTTACATGCGCGCAACCCGGGGGGTAGCCGAGGAGTCCGTCAGGTTCGTGCTGTACCCGCACGTTCTCCGAGCGCAATTGCTGAGACCGCTGCGGGCGCAACACGACGTACCTGGTTTCCACCTGCGTCTACGGCTGAGTTGCCGTTGGCGTTGATCCGAGCGTGAGCGGATTTTGATGGCGCTTGCCGCCGCCGAGATCGTCATGCCAGCGACAGAATCGCCTCTGCGACGCCTATTCATTCCGGTCAGATGCACGATCGAGGCTCGTTCATTGGATCTCCAAGCATATAAGGCCTGGTCACGTCGTGGGTGACAGTCACCGGTAGAGGACGAGTCGTCAGACACTGTCGCCCACAATGACTGTCGCTGCCGATCGTGTTGCGCCCTCATCTCGATTCTTGCAACCCGAGATGACGCGTGGGAAGCGAATCGACGCAAACTCGGGGACTTATTCTCCGACGGTCTTTTGGGCATTGGCCGCTCTACGGGGTCTTGACCTTCTTGACCGTGGAGATCACGAACTTCAGGATGAGGGCGGCCAAGGCGGCGATCCCGCCTTGCTCAGCTCCAAAAATGCACATATGCAGCGGCACCGGCGACGGCGGCAGTCCCGACATGGCCGGGCAAACCGACTATCAGTTTCCTCGTCAATTCCTCGAAGGCCGGCTCGATCTCTGACCCGACCCCCCGCTTTGCCGCGTCCCGCCAGCGTCTGTCCTCGCCCGGCCCCTTGGCCTCGCCGCCGTCATGCGGCCCGGCGTGTCCGACTTCGTCAGCCAGCTTGGCGTCGCCTGCTTCGACCGCTGTCTCGATCATTTCCTTAGCGATCTCACCAAATTCCAGAGCGTTGTCAGTGCCGAGGTGCGTCGCCTCTTCGACGATCTCTGCCGCGACGATCTCGAAGGGGTCGTTCAGGTCCACGGGCAGTTGCGGTCCCACAATTTCGACAGCGTCAGCGAACGCCGCCGACAGGGCCACGAGGTTGGGGCGCGGGGATCGCCTCTGCACTTCGAGGGTCCGTGCTGTCGAGTCGAGCACTGCCCACTCTTCCGGGTTCAGCGGCGTCGTCTCCTCGTTACGGACGGCTCCAAGACATGCAATAGGGACTCGACCGCAGCCAACATGACCTGTGCTCTTTGCGGGTCGACCAGGTCGTCGACGCGTTCGATGTGGCCGCCCATCTCGAACGGCAAAAATTCGCTTGGCGGTAACGCTGAGCCAATCCCGTCGGAGGTGAACGGCGAGAGGCTTGCCGCACCATCTCCGACCGAGGTCGCTGTATCCGTTTCGACCGGATCGACGCTGTCGATTTCGGTGTCGAGTCCCAGACTCGGCGCATCGAGCGGGATGATGTCGGTGAGCGCAAGAGCGACGTGGCCGGTGGCGGCGACCGCCATCGACAAGATGACGGTCGCGTCGAGTTCATCGTCGCCGCGGAATTCGTGGACGATTTGCCGACACCGGGCGAGCAAGATGGGCCGCATGCGTTGCGCTGGGCGGAGGGCTAGGTCGGCCGCCAGTTGGCGTGTCTGCTCAGCGTGCCGGCTCTCAGACGAGCCACGATCGACGACCAGTGCAACAAGGGTGAACAGACTTGAAGCGATCGTCAGATCTTCGTTGTCCGTCCATCTGTCGTCATCGGGAACGATGGATTCGATCAAATCGAAGAGTCGACGTGCGATCCGGCCGTTGTCTTCGAGCGCGTCGAACGTCGGCTGACACACGGTCTCGTAGGTGGCGAGGAGTCGTTGGCGAATATCTCGCCGGAGTTCCGTCGCCATCACTGATGGCTGCATGATCGAGCTGGCCAAGACGTTGACAGTGGTCAGTAGTTGCTCAGTCGAAGGAGGGCCTGCGTTCTGTGAGATCAGACCGCGGGGTTTTCGTTGCATGGAGTTGAGCGCGGCGAAATCGACGACCTCCTCCCTTTCATTTGTCGTTCGCCTGATTCGAGCCGGGTCGTCTTCGGTCCTGACGCAGAGCAGCCGAGCGTCAACGCTTCGTCTGGTCAACTCGTGGCCGACAACGAACGGATCCAATTCGATTCCACCGGGCGGCGCGATGACAGCCCGTCTTTTCACGAGCCAGCCGCCACCAATCGCCAGCTCCATGTCACTCGCGCCGCCACGGATGAGAGCGCCGAGCGCCGGGTCGATCTTCACGGCGACCTGCAAAGGAACGAAAGCTGTCGACGATCCGATCAGTGGCGACGTCGCCCCCACAGCGTCCTGACACCGCCGCTCGAACTCGTTCCACGGCATGACGTCCGACAGCGCCACCGCCCGACCGTAGCCGACCACGAAAGGCCGTCACTCCCCGCACGCCGTCGCGATGAGGTAACGGTCCCCGCCTCGAGCGCCACGGCCACGCGTTGACCGGCGTAGCGAGCCGGCACGGAATCGAAGCATCGGCGAGAAGCCGCATCAGTTCGAACGTTCCGGGGACGAGACCGAGGTGACTCGGTCTCCAACGAGACCATTAAGTCCCACCACATGACCCAAGCGTACGACTGGGAGTGCGAGTCAGACCCCGCTTCGGCGCGGCCGTCGACGTGAAGCCAACTGGAATCCCGAGGTGGCCCTGTCACGTCGAGGTTCTGACATCATTCAAACCGCGCGGCATCGTCCGTTGAGCGCTCCTTGATTGGTCGACGCTTCGAGTCTCAGACGTGGTCGCGAGGAATCCGGGTCGACCAGGTTCGGCTGGAGATGCGATCGTCGCCGTCGTATGCGTCGAGAGAATGATCAAGGATGAAGTCCGCCCCGTCGGCGGTCATGGTTGCTTGTAGCTCGACTCGCGTCAACCATCCGTCTCGGGAGATGGTGACGAATCGCTCGGATCGAGCGGTCGCTGAGAGGGGCTCGTGATTGGTGATCTCGAACACGTCGGAGCCACTGTCGTCGTAGGTCGTGTCAGCGTTGACGAACTTGACGACCACTGGATAGCCGCGCGGAACGACAAGGGTCTGTCGTTCGGTGGCGACGTCGCGCATTTCTCTCCTTGGTTCGTCGCGGGCTTCACCGATGTATTCGACCTCGAGGCCTGGTGATGCTTCAGGAGGCCCGAACGGCGTCAGGTGCAATGCCGGACTCGGCACATCTGAGCTGAGTAGCGGAATGTCGAGGTGGCTCCCTGCGACATCGAGGGTCAGGGTGACTGGCTCAGGGGAGGGCCAGACCAGCGGCCAGAGTGCGGCGGAAACACCAATCCGAATGCAGTTGCCGGCAGGGACGACGTATCCGGCTGCGCTGAGTGTGCAATCGACGGTTTGGAACGAGCCGGCGCGCAATGCTGCCGGACGCTCGTGATCTGTGCTGTGTGTGAGGTTGAGCACTGTTCGGGTGATGAGTGTCGAACGACCGTTGGGGGCGACGTCGCAGAGGCGTACGACGATGTTCGCCTGTGTGCGGTCGGCGCTGATCACGAGGCGAGTGGTCGGGCAGCCGAGGATTTCCGCGGGGGTCTTCAATGGAGCTGACGTGAATGTCAGCGACTGTCCGTCCTCACCGCGTTGATCGCTTGCCATGTCGCCCTCTCGTCCCGCCGCGCACCACGAGCCGGGATGCGATGCGGTCGTTGTCGGAGCTGCGTGGACGAAGAAATCCGATTGTCCAGCCGGTTCGTGTCCGAGGCCAGCAGCGGTCAAGTGCAGTCGCTGGATAGATCGATCGGCCTTCCATGTGTCGAGACCGATCCACCGTCCCGGTCGTGTGGCGTAGGTGGGGCTCGGTTCGACTGCGTTCTGCATCCAGACTCTGATCGGTGGATCGGCGAGGAGGCCTGTATCGAGGTCTTTGAGCCAGTGGTCCCACCATCGGATTGTCTCTTGTAGGAATCCGACAGCCGGGCCGGGCGCTCCGTTGTGCGGGTACATGTGGCCCCAGGGGCCGAGGAGCGCTCGGGTGATTCCTTGCGGCCACGCCTCGAGCATTCGGATCACGGAGTTGCGGTAGCCGTCAGCCCATCCGCCGACGAGAAACACGGGGCAAGCGATCGCCTCGTAGTTCTCGCAGACGGAGCCCTGTTTCCAGTAGTAGTCGCGTCGTTGGTGGGAGAGCCACGTGTGGATCGGTGGTTCGCACGCTTGGACGCGCTCGATCCACATGTCTCGCCATCGGTCGCCGACGACGTGAGGATCCGGTGGCCGGGCGTTGTAGGCGAGCATCGTGCTGGACCACGACAGCATCTCCGAACCGATCACGCACCCGCCCATGTAGTGCACGTCATCTGCGTACCGATCATCGGTCCCGCAGACGCTGATGACGGCGCTGAGAGCGGGCGGTCGCCGGGCGGCGACTTGGAGGCTGTTGAATCCGCCCCAAGAGATGCCTGTCATGCCGACTCGTCCAGTGCACCAGGGCTGTGCAGCGAGCCATTCGATCACGGCGCAGATGTCGAGTTGCTCTTGAGGGAGGTACTCATCGTCGAGCGTGCCGTCGGAGTCACCCGATCCTCGAAGGTCCATGCGGACTGTGGCGTAGCCGTGCTCAGCTGTGTAGCGATTTCGACTCTCGTCCGACGGCGCGGTGCAATCGGATTTGCGGTACGGGTGCGCCTCGAGGATCGCCGGGACTGGACGCTTTAGTGCGTCGACTGGCAACCAGATTCGGATGGCGATTCGACATCCGTCCTCGAGCACAACCCATGCGTTGTCGATCACTTTGACGTCGCGCCGGCGGCTCGGGCCCGTCATTTTGGGCCCGTCCCGAGTACGGGGAGTTCGGGGAGTTCGGGGATCGCAGCGATCAGTTGCTGCGAGTAGTCGCTGACGGGCGTTCTGAGCACGACATCCACTTTTCCTTCTTCACGCACGAGGCCTTGCTGGAGAACCAGGACGCGATCGGCGATCGTCGCGACGACGCCGAAGTCGTGGGTGATGAACAACAACGCGATGTCCAAGTCGTCGAGCAGGTCGAGCACGGCGGCCTGGACAGACACGTCGAGCGACGAAGTCACCTCGTCGCATATCAACAGCTCGGGCTCGGCGGCGAGCGCGCGGGCGATCGCAATGCG
Organism: Actinomycetota bacterium; assembly: GCA_043747765.1. Classification (GTDB taxonomy): domain Bacteria; phylum Actinomycetota; class Acidimicrobiia; order Acidimicrobiales; family Ilumatobacteraceae; genus WLMZ01. Next base: position 8,403 of record JAYTOM010000303.1, on the reverse strand, counting down.
CTGACGCTCGCCACCCGAAAGCTCACGCGGGTAATGCGTGGCGAGCCTTGCGGGCAGACGCACCTTGGACATCAGCGCCGGTACACGTCGTTGAGCGTCCCGTCGGCTGAGGCCGAGGAACATTCGCAGGGGTCGCCCGATGGATTCTTGAACGGTTTGCGCTGGGTTGAGCGAGTCATAAGGGTTTTGAAAGACGATCTGCACTCGCTGACGCTGTTCACGGGTTCGATCGCGCGCAGCGGCAGCTAGAGGCTGGCCGGCAAAGGTGACGATCCCCGAGTCGGGGCGGTGCAAACCGGCGACGCAACGGGCGATCGTTGACTTACCGCTGCCGGATTCGCCCACCAGTGCGACGCATTCACCGTGACCGATGGAGAACGACACGTCGTTGGCGGCGACAACCTCCTTGTTGCCGCGACCGTACGTTGCGACCAATGAGCGCACGAGGAGCAACGGGTCCTCGAGTGATTGCGAAACGGGTTGTCGCGGAAAGCGCACCGGTGCGGGAGTCGAGGTCCAGTGTAGGCAACGTATGCGATGTCTTTGCCCGACCTCGACCAACGGCGGCATCGCTGCTTGACAATCGTCCGTACGTTGTAAGCAGCGTGGGGCGAAGGCGCATCCTGTCGGCCGTTCGTTGACGCCGACCGCGATGCCGCCGATCCCGGGAAGTTTCTCCGGGCGAGTGTGCACGGGGACGGAGCCGACCAGGCCAGCTGAGTACGGATGACGAGGGTCGCGAATCAGGGCGTGGGCGTCGCGTTCCTCGACGATCCGGCCGGCATAGATGATGGCAATCCGCGTTGCGATCGAACTCATCGCCGCGAGGTCGTGCGAGACGAACACCGACGCAACTTGCTCGTCACGACAGATGCGTTCGACTTCGCCAAGGATGCGGGCCTGCGTCAGCACATCCAGGCCCGTGGTCGGTTCGTCGAGCACGAGGACGGACGGTCCGCAAGCCAGCCCGATACCGATCGCGAGGCGCTGTTGCTGCCCGCCGGAGAGCTGGTGCGGGTAGCGCCTCCGAAAGGCTGAATTGCTCGGGAGGTACACGCGCTCGAGGGCCGCCCGGACCGCAGGCACATCGGCATCTCGATCGTGCGTCTCCAGGATTTCGCGCAGGAGATCACGGACTCGATAGGAGGGGTTGAGTGACTTGCTCGCGTCCTGCGACACGTACGCGATGCGTCGACCGCGGATGGCGCGGCGATCACGCTCCGGAAGAGCGAGGATGTCGTCGCCGCCGATTCGCACGGCACCGTCCGCGATCCGCAGACCCGGCCTGCAGTAGCCGAGCATCGCCATCGCCAGCGTCGACTTGCCGCATCCGGACTCACCCGCTATCCCGAGCACTTCGCCGGCGGAGACGTCGAATGAGATGTCGGCGATGACGTCGCCACCGGCCTCGGTGCAAACGCGAAGCCTTTCGATCGAGAGGATCGCGCCGCTCATCCTGTGACCTCTACCGAAGCGGTGGGTGCTGTTGCTAAGTGCGCCGTACTACTGGCGTGATCGGCGACGATATTGACGGCGACCGTCAGTATCGCGATGAGAGTCGCCGGCATTGCGAGTGCCCACGGTTGCAGGTTCAGGCCTGCGCGGTTCTCGCTGATCATCAACGCCCAATCTGCAGCCGGGGGGCGAAGCCCGAGCCCGAGATAGTTGACGGCGGCGACGAGCAGAATGGCGAAGGTCAGACGCGGCCCAGCATCGGCGACTGCCGTCGAGGTGATGTTCGGGAGGATCTCGCGGAAGATGATGCGGGTCGTGGACTCGCCGCGAGCGACCGCTGCTTCGACGTAGCCGCTGTGGATCATCGTCTGCGTCGCAGAACGAATCACGCGAGCTACCCCGGGAACGAAGATGACCGTGATCGCAATGATCAATGCCCAGGCACTTGGTCCCGCCCCCGACGCCATGACGAGAAGGAACAGGATCGGTGGGAACGCCAGAAGCACATCGACGCTACGCATCAAGAGTGCGTCGATCCACCCCTCCTTGAAACCGGCGACGAGGCCCAATGTTGCGCCGATGAGGTACGAAGCCACTGTTGATGCCGCTGCGAGAAACACGACGCTGCGGCCGCCGTTGAGGACTCTGGCCATGACATCGCGTCCCAGGAAGTCCGTGCCGAATGGGTGACCGCCGGTACCGTGCTGGAACGGGACGCCGACGATCTCCGACGGGGAATACTTAGACAGGTACGGTCCGAAGATTGCGACGAACATGACGCCCGAGACGACGGCGAGCGCAATCGCTCCCGGAACGGTTCCACCCGTCAGACGGCGGGCACCGCCGCTGAGCGGATGCACCCCTTTCATGCCGCCGTCCGAAGACGTGGTACGAGCAGCACTACGGCGACGTCGGCGAGGATGTTGATGACGATGTAGGCGAGGGCGATGAGAAAGCCGAGCGACTGCACGACTGCTGCGTCGCGCAGCCCTACCGCTGAAACCAACGACTGCCCGATACCCGGATACTGGAATACGGCCTCGACAACGATCACGCCACCAACGAGCCATTGCACGGTCATCGCAAACGTCTGCACGCTTGGTGCCAGCGCATTGCGAAACACGTGACGACGGATGATGCGACCCTCCGGGACACCGTTGAGCCGTGCCGCTTCGACATAGTCGGATTCCATCTCGGTCGCCACGCCGGCGCGCACCATGCGGATATTCGCAGCCAGGCCGGAGATCAATAGCGTCGCAATCGGCAGAATCAAAATGTCGGGAGTATCAAGCGGGCTCTTGCCGCTGGGCACGAGGGAGACGGCCGGCAACCATTTCAGTGACACGGCGAACGCAGCGGCTAGCAGAGTTCCGGTCACGAAGTCGGGTATTGCCACAGCGCCGAGGGTCAATCCTGAGATCACGTGGTCTACCGCCTTGCCGCGGCGGACCCCGGCGAGAGCGCCGAGCACGAGCGACAGGGGGATGATCACGATCAGCGCAACTGTGGCGAGGACGAGCGTGTTGAACGTTCGTCCTGCGAGGAGCTTGGACACCGGCCCGTGAGAGGCATAGGACGTGCCCAGATCGCCTCGCATCATCCCCCACAACCACGAGGCGTACTGGCGCACGAGTGAACGGTCGAGCCCCAGTTGGTGACGAAGGTTGGCGAGCGCAACGGGGTTGGCTTGGCGACCGAGGATCGCTCGAGCGCTGTCACCTGGTAGCACCTGCGTCGCAGCGAAGATCAGCATCGATACAGCGATCGCCAATCCAATACCGGCGATCAACCGTCGGAGCGCGTACCGCAACAGCGGATGGCGCGAACCCCGGCGAATCCGCCGGTCGGACGGCAACGCAGCTTCAGGGACGGCGACGTCCAAGGGGTCGGCCGACGCCCCGTCGGCGAGGCTCTCATCAGTCAGTCCCGAAGCAGCCACCGACCCCCTCAGGCCTGCAGCCATACGTTGGTGAAGTCTCCTCCGCCAAGCGGGTACGTCGGTGTTGACAGCATGTTCTGCACCTTCGGCGACAGGCCATCAATGTAAGGGGACAGCCCCCAGATGATGTAACCACCTGTGTCATAGAGGATCTTCTGGCACTCGAACAGCATCTCGTTCCGCTTCGCCTCGTCGAGAGTTCCCTGCGACTCGGTGTACAGCTTGTTGAACGCCGGATCGTTGAAGTGCGTCTCGTTGTACGTCGCATCAGGCCCGACGGACGCCTGCATCAATCCGCTGACCGTGCCGGCGACCCAGCTCGACTGACCAAAGGTGTACTTGAGATAGTTGGGACCGTAGTAGTCACCGGGAGGCACGTTGTTTATCGTGATCTCCACGCCAGCCTTTTTGGCCTGTTGGGCGAACAGCGTCGCCGACTCGAGCATCCCTGGCGCAACTGCAGATGCGTCGAGCGACACCTTGAGGCCCTCTTTGCCGGCTGCTTTGAGCAACGACTTGGCCTGATCGATGTCCTGAACCCGCTGCGGCAGCGAATCGTTGTACCCCGGCAGACCCTTGGCCCACAGATCATTGCCGATCTCGCCGTAGCCGAGCTGGGCGTTGGCGAGCAGCTCGTTGCGATCGGCGATCAACCGCATCGCCTGGCGAACACGGACATCGTCGAACGGCGCTGTGTCGCACGCCATCGTCATCGGAACCCAGTTCCCTGGCTCCGACACGTTCACGACGATGTCCTTGGAGTTCTTATATTGCTTCGCCTGTGTGTAGAGGAGCTGATCGGCTACGTCGACTTGACCACCGAGCAACGCGTTGACTCGCGCCGTGCCGTCAGAGATCGTGATGAACTCGAGCTCATCGAGATACGGCCGACCGTTTTGCCAATAATTCGTGTTGCGCTTGAACAGACTGCTCTGTCCCGGGGTAAAGGCCGAATACGAGAACGGGCCCGTCCCCATCGGTTTGGCGAAGGACGCGTCGTCGGCTCCGTCCTGAACAATCCACACCTGGGTCAAGTCGGCCGGGAACTCGGCACGGGCTTTCGTGAGTGGCACAACCAACGTGCGTGCATCAGACTTCTTGAGGTTGGCAAAGTCGATCACCGCGGTTGCCGCCCGACCCACGATTTGAACCTTCTGAGTACGGTTCAGCGAGTAGATGACGTCGTCGAGCGTGAACGGCTTACCGTCGTGGAAGGTCACACCATCGCGAATGCGAATAGTCCATTGTGTGCCGTCAGCGTTTGGCTCGATCGACTCCGCGAGCTGCATCTCGGTCTTGATGTCGGCCGTGGTTCGCGTCAGCGCATCGAACAAGCTTTGCACACGGAAGAAATCAGCGCCTGAGGCGGCCCTGGTCGGGTCCAAAGTGTCGCTCGCGCCGCCGTTGGCAATGCCGGCGCGTAGCCGACCACCCGACCGGGGCGTGCCAGCGCCCGTGGTCGGAGCCGAATTCGACGCTGAGTTCACCGTCGTGCTCGCGATCGACTCGACGGGCGTTGATCCAGCGGTCGCGCCGACGCTGCTTGCGATTGTCGTTGGGGACCCAGCCTTGTTGTCGTCGGAGCCGCAGGCCCCAAGCAACGTAGCCCCCCCAAGAGCAGCGCCGAGTTGGATGAATCGACGGCGCGAGAATCCGTCGCTGCCGTCGTATCCCGGATCCGAACTGTTCATGGTCCCCTCCCAGTTTTCCGATTCCAGCGTTACGGCTCGACCCCGGGCACGACCGCCTTCTCGTTGCATCAGCATAAGTTGAACGGTCGTTCTATGCAAGAGTAATTGCAACGAGTGCATGGGAGGATGCGGCCAATGCATCGATTCGACCATGCGGCGGGGGAGGTTGTTTCACAAACACTATGATGACGACTCATGCAGTCCTGGAAGGACATGACAACTGCGTCCGCAGATCTGAATGACCCGGGTGATCAACCAAGTGGTGCGTCTGGGCTCTCGCGCGACGTTGAGCTGCTTCGCTGCTTGGCAACTCCCGAGGCGCTCGCAAATGGAGGCATGAGTGTCACTCGGCTCGCTCAAGCCACTCGTCGCGATAGCAGTCAGGTATCACGGGTCATGCGGGCGCTCGAGAACGTCAACCTCGTCGAACGTGACTCGAAACGTAACTACCGAATCGGACCGGCACTGTTCGCGCTCGCCGCGCTCGCCGCAGAAGATCACCTCTTCCGGGTCGGTATGATCACCGTCGAGACGCTCGCACTCCGCATCCACGAGCCTGTCCATCTCTGCACGCTCGTCGGCACGATGGTCCGCACGCTCGCCACCCGCACTTTGGAGCACCTTGTTCAACATCCGATGGGTTGGGAGGAGCGTCTTGTTCCAGCGCACACGACGTCCGCCGGGCGAGTGCTCCTCGGCGACTTCACCAGGATTCAGATCGAGGCCCGATTCTCCGAGGTTGCGTTCGAACGATCAGCACAGTCGCGAGTGGTCGATGTCGCCAGCCTGTGGACGGAAGTCCGGCGGGTCCATGACTGCGGCTACTCCACGGTCGATGAAGGGTTCGCAGGCGGATGGGTCGGCGCGTCTGCTCCGGTGCGCGACTACACGGGACGAATTGTCGCTGCGATCAACGTGGTCGCGAAAAGGGGCAACTGGGCAGAGGACATCGACGAGATCGGCCGCATGGCGCTCGCAGCCGCAAATGAACTCTCGTCATCGCTCGGACATCTGGGCTCCGGCGCAACGCGACACCTTCGGCCGATCTGACGACCGAGTCGCGCAGACGGGTCGATTGTCGCCCGGTGGCACCGAACATCGGTGTGTCCAATGCGCCGTGTGTGATGGCTGCGGATCTACGTTCTTGAGTTCGTTGACGGGCAGTGCCACGTCGGTCGGACGACCAACATAGGACGCGACTGCCTGATCATCGAAGGCGCTGGCCCATGGAGATTCCCGATTAGGTTTTGCGTCTGCGGACCCGCATTCCCTGGACGACTTAGAGTCTGACATGATCCACCGCCTGATTGCCGACGGACGGGTCCGGCGGAATGTTCAAGCGGTAGCGATGCCGGGCGGTCCGGCACTGTTCGACACGATCATCAATCGCACGACAGATCCTCGCAGCAGCTCGGGAACTTGCGCTCGGTCTGATGCGGAAGGGCAACGGCATACTCAGCCGACACCACGACGTCGACCTGTGTGACGACGTCTTCCGCCGTATTGCACAACCGCAACCGATCTGAGAACTCGTCGATGAACGACCACCTTGATGGACTCGGTCACCCTCACTGAACATTCGTAGGGCATGCGCACGATCGCATCAAGAATCGTCCGGTTCAGAAGCTCAGTTTCGCGATTACTGCCCTTGCGGCCCGGAGCGTGAGCGATCCGCTGGCAATTACGTCATCGACGCCGCGATTGCACCCCCTGGTAGTTGCGACGTGCAGGATCAGGGCGTGATCGACAGCCCGAGCCCCCGGGCCGAGGCCCACAAACCCCGCCGTAATCCCTGCTCACGTCGTGGGTGACAGTCACCGGTAGACGACGAGACGTCAGACGCTGTCTCCCACAAATCATTGTCGACGCCGGTCGTGTTGCGCTCAAATCGAGATTCCGCTCCCTTCGGTGCCCCCAGTCGTCGAGTTCATCGCATCGACGCAAGCCCTCGGGCGATGGGAGGGGGATGTTGCGCCGCCGACAGTGGTGAGATATTCGCCGAACACAACTGGCCAATTTTCGGTGGGCGCTATCAGAGGCTCGGCGTGCGCCAGCAAAGGCCCTCAAGCGGCATGAACCGACCAAGCAACAACCTCCATCGAACCGAAACCGATTCCTTCCACTCGGCGTCGCTCTGTTTGGTGGGAGGCGAGCGATACGGCTATCGCTCGACGTGTTGCTGGTTGATGACAGCGTTCGATTTCAGAAACTTGATGAGGATCTGCTCGATCTTCTTTCGGAGATCGTTGTCCGGGATGGCGACGTACGAGGCCGTGTGGACGATCGGAGACTTGAACCAAAACTTCTCGTGGTGCTCGCGGACGCGGCGGCGCATGTTGTCGCTCTGGCCGACGTAAATCGGTCGTTGGCTGATGTCGTAGAAGACGTACACGCCGGGATCGGTGGGCCGGTCTGAGTCGTCGTGAGGGTCGAAGTCGGTGAGCGCACCGAGCCCGACGATGCTGGATTGCTCCTGAACAACAGCCTGAACAGACGCTGGGGTCGTTTCGCCGAGCGCTTTCTCCAATCGAGTACGAGTGTGTTGACGAGGGTTCGGGGTTCGTCCCGTCTCGATGTTGTAAATGGCGGGCAGGGAAACTCCCGACTGCAATCACAGTTCGCCTACTGACATGTCACGATCGGCGCGAGTGCGACGAAGCCACTGGCCGAAGGCTCCGATTTCGGAACTGGCTTCTGGCCCATCGATACCCTCGTTGAAGCGCGTGCCCAGCGCCTGCTGCGGATGCGTCGATGACGATGGTGGTGGTCACACGTCGTCGGCGGCGTGGGCGTTTCGCAGTTCGTCGATCGCGCTGATTGGCAGCATGGTGGGTGGAACGGCATCGAGGTCGGCCAGCCACTGGGTAAAGCGCGCGGAAATTTCGGTGTCACTCAGCCCGTCGTCTACGAGATCGACGACTGAGTTGTCCGGGAGGTCGTGGGCGTTGCGTGCCATAGACCAAAGGGTAACTCAGTTCGGTGTCGGCTGTGCCGCCGAGCTGAATGCGAATCAGCACGCCTTCGTTGCCGCAATGGTCGATCGTCTCGGCTGCCCACTCGATGTCGCAGTTGTGGAGCGGGACTAGATTTTCCTAGCCCCGTTGGACAGGGCGATTGTGCTCGAAAGCGCGCCGCACTGGTTTCGCAGCGAGCCCCTTTCGCCGGCATTCCAACGTCCACTGGGACCAACATTGTGGTGTGCCCGGGTTTCTTCTTCCCGAACGTTCACCGAATGTGCACGGAACATCGAATCGTCCTGCCTTGAATCAACGACGTAGCGACGGACGTCGTACCGGACGAACTCACGGGACGCCTACT
>JAYTOM010000302.1:0-5218 GCA_043747765.1 Actinomycetota bacterium | reverse complement strand
TTGATCGCGACCGGCTGAACGGTGATCACTCCTGGTGGCAATTCGATGCCCGGAACCGCCGACTGCGAGGCGGGACCGGTAGCGCCGCTGGACCCCGTGACCGAGACCGAGACCGAAGATGTTCCGGCCACGGTGGCACCGCTGACCGCCGTGGCGTCCGCCGACTTCGTGATCACAGGTGGCCCGACCGTACCGCCGTTGGTGCCGTCGATCGCTGTGGCCGTCAGCTCGACGACCGGCAGCTCGACGTTGTCGTACGTGCATCGCACAGCCGTGGTGTCCCCGGTCTCGATCGACACGACGGTCAACGTGCCCTTCGCCGGAGCCGGTCCATCGGCCATCGCCCGTGACGTCCAGGTCATCGAAGACGACGGAGCGATACGCAGTGTGTTGGACCGTGGCCTACGCGCCGAAGGCTTCGATGTCGAGGTCTGCGCCGACGGTCCGTCGGGCCTCTGGAAGGAACTGGAGGGCTGTCAGGGCTCGTTGAGGTCGACGAGACCTTCGTCGGAGCACGCGAACACGCAGGTCGCAAGGCTAGAGGTGAGACCAAGGCGGCGGTCGGGATCGCGATCGAGATCCACACCCCGATGGGCTTCGGGCGGGTCCGCCTGCGCCATCTTGACCCGCTGTCGGCCCAGACTGTGCGTGGCTTCATCGGCGACGTCGTCGCTGCCGGGTCGACGGTGCGCACCGACGGCTGGAACGTCTACCCGCCGATCACCAAGGCCGGCTACGGCCACATCGCCGTCAACGTGATCCACTCGGCCGAGCCCGCCCACGTCGGCCTACCCGGCGTGCATCGGGTCGCGTCACTGCTCAAACGCTGGCTCGAAGGCACCCTCCAGAGCGGCTTCGCTCACTCCCATCTCGACTACTACCTCGACGAGTTCACGTTCCGATTCAACCGTCGCACCTCCCGCCGCCGCGGCCTGCTGTTCTACCGACTCCTCGAACAAGCCGTCGCCACCGACCCCCACCCCCGCGACGAGTTCCTCGCCCGGCAACGACCCGCAGCATCCAAGGGCTGAAACACAACATGTAGTGGTCACTGCACTCAACCGGATACCCCTTACATGTGTTCGCCTATCTTTGGTGTGGAGATCTTCCCTGATCGGTTCGAAGGCTTCGGTCTTCCGCATCGTGTTGAATCGTGATTTTCGTTGGCGGTTGACGTGTCTGGGGGTGTTGTCGAGGTTGTTGGTCGGCTCGAGTTGTTGGATGTTGGTTCGTCGTCGCGTGAGGCGGTGGGTGAGGCGTTCGCGGACGTTGCGAGGGTGCAGGGCTGGTTGGATGTCAAGCGGGCGTGGTTGACGCGCCGGTTGAACACGATTGCCGAGGGGGTGCCATCGATGTTCGCGGACGCCGAGATCGCGGCAGCGACGCGGTCGTCGCGTCGTGATACCGGTCGGGCGTCGCGTCGGGCCAAGGCGTTGGATGATGTCCCCGAGTTGGAGGTCGTGTTGGCTGCGGGCGACGTCTCGGTCGACCATGTCGACGCGGTGGCCACGGGCGATGAAGCGGTTGCAGCCAGCTCAGCGTGGCCTGTTCGCGAGTCACCGCGAGCGTCTCGCCGAGATCGCGGCGGGGTCGTCGCCGGAGGAGTTCGAGGCGTACCTGAATGTCGAGGTGGCGCGGTTGGATGAGCGTGAGGGGGTGAATGGTTGGCCCGTCAGAAATTGGCGATGCGGTTGCGGTCCTGGACCGATCGGGACACGGGGATGGTGATCGTGCGCGCCGAGTTCGATCCGGAATCGGGGATGGTCCTGTTGTCGCGTGTTGATGCCATCGCGGACCGGATGTTCCACGCCGCGATGCCCGATGAATGTCCGACTGGTGATGCCAAACAGGACTATCTGCGTGCTGCGGCACTGCTGCAACTTGTCCAACGACGACAGACCACCAACGCCCGGACCCCCGCCCCGGCCGATCTCGCGTCCGACACCGAGGACGAAGCCGAAGCCGCCACCGAAGCCGAAGTCGACACCACAGTCGAGACCACAGTCGAGACCACAGTCGAAGCCGATCTGGCGTTCGAGGGCGATGTCGATGGCAACGTCGCCAGGAGCGGGCTTGGCGGTGTCGGGCTTGCTGGGACCATCGACGCTGGCGCCGTGCCGGCTGATCGACCTGATCCAGATCTGGACAGCGGTGTCGAGTTGACCATGTTCGACAACCGCTGCGAAATGATCATCGTCATCGATTGGTAAACCATACGCGACGGACTCCACGAACACTCGATCATCGCCAACGCACACAACATCGATCTCCCGGTCGAGTCCTACCGGCGCATGGCCTGCAACGCAGCGATCATCCCCGCCGTGCTCGACAGCAACGGCGTCGTCTTGGACCTCGGCCGAACCGCACGACTCGCCACCAAACACCAACGACGCGCACTCCTCGCGATGTACGACACCTGCGCGATTCCCGGATGCACCGTCAACGCACGACACTGCGAACCACATCACATCCTGTGGTGGCAACGACTCGGCGACACCGATCTCGACAACCTCATCCCCATCTGCAGCACACACCACCACAACGTCCACGAAGACGGCTGGCAACTCGCCATGCACCGCAACCGTAGCCTGACGATCACCTACCCCGACGGCGCCACTCAACACACCGGACCACCCGCCACCCAACGACCAGGACAACATCCACCAGGACAACATCCACCAGGGCCACAACCACCACCACACGAACACGAACAAGCCGCATGAACAAGCCGTATGAACTGTACGGCATGAGGAAGGCGAGCTCTGACGTGGCGATGCACGGTTCCTGCGCCTCGGTGGCCAGCCGCCCGGGATCAGTCGCTGCCAGGTGCCGTAGCCTTGACGGAATGACGACCTACGACAAGCTCTACATCAATGGCGCGTGGGTTGCGCCTGCGGGAACCGACACGATCGATGTGTTCGATTCGTTGACCGAGTCCGTCATGGCGACCATTCCCGCCGGTGTTGCGAACGACATCGACGATGCGGTCGCCGCAGCCAAGGCGGCCTTTCCGAAATGGGCGGACACGCCTGTCGCCGCACGAGCCGGGTTCCTGATCCAGATCGCGGACGCGCTCGATGCACGTGCGGATGAGCTCGCCGCGCTGATCACCCGCGAAACCGGGATGGCGCTGGGTGTGTCACTGCCAGTCCAGGTCGGGGGCGCGGTGTACAGCTTCCGTCAGGCCGCAGCGCTGGCGACATCGTTCGAGTTCGAATACGACCTCGCCAACTCGCTCATCGTCCGCGAGCCGGTAGGCGTCGTCGGCTGCATCACGCCGTGGAACTATCCGTTGCTGCAGATCGCGGCCAAAGTGGCGTTCGCGATGGCGGCTGGATGCACGGTCGTGCTGAAGCCGAGCGAGATCGCCCCGATCGATGCGTTCATCCTGGCTGAGATCATCGATCAGGTCGACCTGCCGGCGGGCGTGTTCAATCTCGTCACCGGACTCGGGCCGGTCGTCGGCGAAGCGATGGCGGCGCACCGCGACGTCGACATGATCTCGTTCACGGGTTCGAACCGCGCTGGTCGCCGTGTGTCGCAATTGGGCGCCGAGACGATCAAGAAGATCGCTCTCGAACTCGGCGGCAAGTCGCCGAACATCCTGCTCGACGATCTGGACGATGCCGGGTTGAAGGCGGCGGTCACAGATGGGGTGGCCAAGGCGTTCGCCAACTCCGGTCAGAGTTGCGATGCATTGACCCGAATGCTGGTCCCTCGGGCGCGTCTGGCCGAGGTCGAGCGAATCGTCGGCGAGGTCGTGGCGGGCATGACCGTCGGTGACCCCTTCGACGACCGCGTCGATCTCGGACCACTTGCATCGGCGGCGCAGCGTGAGCGTGTGCAGAACTACATCCAGAAGGGCACCGACGAAGGCGCTGACCTGATCGTCGGTGGTCTCGGTGCGCCCGCAGGTCACGCTCAGGGCTACTACGTACGCCCGACTGTGTTCTCGAATGTAACAAGCGCGATGACGATTGCCCAGGAGGAGATCTTCGGGCCGGTGTTGGCCATCATGCCATACGACGACACCGAGCAAGCTGTGCACATCGCCAACGACATCGTCTACGGATTGGGTGGCGGTGTGTGGTCGGCTGACAAGGATCGGGCGCGTTCGATCGCCCGCCGGATCCGCACCGGCCAGGTCGAGATCAACGGTGGCGCGGCCAACCCGGACGCGCCGTTCGGCGGCTACAAGCAGTCCGGCAACGGTCGTGAATTCAGTGTTCACGGCCTGGAAGAATTCCTCGAGTTCAAGAGCATTCAGCAATAGCACCATTTTCCGAGAAGCACAGGAGCAGCGACATGGCCGAGATCGAGAAGTCCGACGAAGAATGGCGCGCGGCGCTGACGCCAGAGCAGTACCAGGTGTTGCGGCGAGCTGGTACCGAGCGTCCGTGGAGCGGCAAGTACGTCGACGAACACGCCGACGGCACCTATTGCTGCGCCGCATGCGGGGCCGAATTGTTCGACTCGTCGACCAAGTTCGAGTCCGGGAGCGGGTGGCCCAGCTTCTCCACCGCGAAGAATGCCGATGTCGTCGAACTGATCGACGATTCGAGTCTCGGGGTCGTTCGGACCGAGGTGCGGTGCAAGCGCTGCGGTTCGCACCTCGGGCACGTCTTTGCGGATGGCCCGGCCCCGACCGGCGACCGGTTCTGCATGAATAGCCTTGCGTTGGAATTGATGCCGGAGACGAAGCCGTGAGCCGGTCCTGAGCCGATCGATGGTCGGTCTTGCGGGTGGTCAATCCAGGCCTGAGAGCCACGTCTCCAGCGCCGTGTTGACCGCAGCGGGTTGCTCCTGAGCCATCCAGTGGCCACTGTCGACGATGGCCTCATCGAGGTTTCGGCACGATGCGCGCAATCGGTTGTGCGAGCTTCGACAAGAGGGTCTCACAGACCTGGTCATATCGGGCGTGGATGAAGAGCACGGGGATGTCCAGCCGTCCGCCGTCGAGTGAGCGGCTGGCGTATTCGGCATTGAGCTCATCGTTCATGTACCACGAGGCAGGACCGGCGAAACCGTTGCGGGATAGGCCCTCGACGTAGACGTCGAACGATGCTCGGTCCAGGACATCGGTGTCGATCGGCAGGTCGGGCGCCTCGCTCGCTGACCCGAACCATCCATTGCGAATGCGAGTGAATGCAAGCGCGGCGGGTTGTCCGATGGCATCGGGATTGCCACGGCGGAACAACACCGTGACTGTGTTGGCAAC
>JAYTOM010000301.1:0-9843 GCA_043747765.1 Actinomycetota bacterium | reverse complement strand
TCGATCGTCGAGGAGGCGAAGTTCCTCGACGAGTGGGTCGCCTGCCGGTCGTCGATGGCGGAGCGCCATCCGAGATCGAAAGGGGCGTCGCGCATCACTGCGGCCAGCGCACGTCAGCCCATGGAGGGCTCGCCACATCGGGATTCGCGACGACTTATATAAAGTGCTTGACATCAAGTAGCTGATGGTTTTCACTGTGGGCGGGAACACAACACAGGGGGAATACAGATGCTCCACATTCGTAGGGCGCGCGCATTCGCGTGCGTTGTAGTACTTGGCGTCGTCGGCGCTGCATGCAGCAGCAGCAGCTCGTCGAAGTCCACCAGCGCACCGACCACCTCAGGGGCGGCCGCGACATCTGCGGCACCGACGACAGTTGCGGGTGGCACCGCCACATCGACCGCACCGAGCACGCCCGACGTGTCGACCGCACCCTCGGGTGGTTTGACTGCGCCGAGCACGGAGTCGTCTGATCCGGCCGGCGCCGGCGGAACGACGCCGACCGCTGGCTTCGTCATCCCGAAGGAGACAGGTGCCGCTGATTCGTCGCTCTCGCACGTCAAGATCGGTTTCGTCAACCAGAGCGATGGCACGCCGTCGTTCCCTGGTCCCCTCGCGGCGGCCAAGGTCGCAGTCGACTACATCAACAACAAGCTGGGCGGCATCGGAGGACATCCGGTCGAGTTGGTCAATTGCAACACGGGTCTCGATCCGGACTCAAACCAGAAGTGCGGCCAGCAGATGGTCAATGACGATTCGATCCAGGTCATCACGACCCAGTTCGTGCTCGGCTCGGATGCGTTTTGGCCGGTGCTCGAGAAGGCCGGTCTGGTCGGGCTTGAGGGCACACCGTTGAACACGACAGACCTGACCAGCCCCGCAGCCATCGCGTATTCGCCTGGACCAGGCACCGTGGTCGGCATGGCTGACTACGCCGTCAAGAAGCTCAGCGCCAAGTCGCTGACGGTAGTCGCCGAAGCCAACAACGGAGGCCAAGCTGTCATCGACCTGCTCAAGGGTGCGACCCAGCTGAAGGGCATCGACATCAAGTCGGTGCTGGCGGGCGGCGCGGACACGGATCTCGCCGGCGCATTGCAGGCCAATCCTGCCGATGCCTACGTGCTGGTCACCGCAGCTGGCACGTGCACCCAAGTCGCCAAGGCACTCGAGCAGATCGGGTCGAAGAAGCCGGTCCTCGCAGTGTCGTCGTGTGGCGACGACGCGGTCCGCAAGGAAGTCGGCAAGCAGGTCAGCGGCTGGTATCTCGCTGCGCCATCGGTGCTGCCCGGGCTGACCAGCACCGACCCTGAGCTCGCTCTCTACGAAGCCACGATGACCGCCGCCAAGCAAACGGATGCGATCACGCTCACCGCCGCCTCGCAGACATTCGGTCAATTCGTCACACTGTGGCAGCTGGGTAACCAGATCGGCGCCGACAAGTTGAGCCGTGCAACGTGGAAGGATGCCCTGTTGAAGGACACCGGTCCGGTCTTCCTCGGGCCACGCAGGCTGAGCTGTCTGCTGCCCGGCCTGCCGGCGCTGTGCACGACCGAGTTGCGGATTATGCAGATCACGGACAAGGGTCTCGCTGACGTCGTGCCTGGGCCGTACGACGCCTACAAGAGCTGAACCAATCAAGCAATTTGTCGACATCGACCGCGGGTCCCTGCCTCTCCGGAGGTGGGGCCCGCGATCAGATCGTTATCGGGGATGTCGGTCCTGGGCAGGGCCGCGAAGCAGGAAGGTGAACAAGATGCTGCGACCGCGACGGCTGCATGCAATGGGGCGGTGTTGTCAAGTGGTGGGATCGTGAACAGCTACCTGGCCTTCATGTTGCTGGGCCTCGGTGCCGGTGCTCTCTATGGGGCGATGGCGCAGGGATTGGTGCTTGCCTTCAAGGGCTCGGGCGTCGTGAACTTCAGTCATGGCGCGGCGACGATGTTCGTCGCCTACACCTACAGCGAATTGCGTCGCACCGGCAAGATGCCGTTGCTGCCCATCCCGAACCCGTTGTCATTGGTCGAGGGCGTTGCCAATCGATTCTTCGGCGGTCATCTCCGTCTGCCGAACTTTCCCACGTTCTTGAGTACGGGTGGCCCGAGGAGCTTCCTTCCGGCGCTTCTGCTGGCTCTGCTCGCTGGCGTCATGCTCGGTCTCGTCATCCACTTCTTGGTGTTCCGCCCGATGCGAGCGGCACCCCCGCTGGCCAAGGTCGTCGCCGCCGTCGGCATCATGATCGTGTTGCAGTCGACGGCGACACTCCGCTTCGGGTCCGACACGCGAAACGTGACGTCGATCTTGCCGTCATCGGGCTTCACGTTCGCCGGCGTCGTCGTTCCCTGGGACCGTCTGGTCCTCGCTGGGTTGAGTGTGCTCCTGGCGGTCGCCCTGACAATGCTCTACCGATTCACCAGATTCGGTCTCGCCACTGTCGCATCGGCCGAGAACGAGAAAGGCGCGTCGCTCCTCGGCTACTCGCCGGACCTGCTCGCCGCCGCGAACTGGGTCTTGGCGATGGTCCTCGCCGGGTTGCTCGGCGTGCTTGCGTCACCGATCACGACACTCAATCCGGTCAACTTCACCCTGTTCGTCATCCCGGCATTGGCCGCCGCCCTCGTCGCGAAGTTCAGCTCGTTCTTCATCGCTGCGCTCGCCGGCCTCGGGCTCGGCATGCTGGATCAGTTGGTGCAGTATCTCGGCACGCGGCCCGCCACCAACTGGCTTCCTCGTGGCAGCCGCGAACTCGTGCCGTTCCTCGCGATCGCGATCACGATGATGATGCGCGGCGATTCGCTGCCGACCCGTGGCGCGATTCGGGCCGGGCGGCTACCTCGCGCTCCTTCGATCCGACGCCCTGGGCTCGGTGCGGCGCTGCTCTTCGTCGTCGGGGCCGTGTGCCTGTCGTTCATGCAGTTCGACATTCGTCAGGCGATAACGACATCGCTGATCGGTGTGATGCTCGCTCTGTCGCTGGTCGTCCTGACCGGTTTCGTCGGTCAGATCTCCCTGGCACAGATGGCGATCGCCGGGTTTTCCGCTTTCGGGCTCACCGTGTTGTCCGGTAGGTTCGGGATGCCGTTCCCGTTCAGCGTCCTCGTTGCCGCGATCGGCTCGACCATGCTCGGTGTGCTCGTCGGCATCCCCGCGCTGCGCGTCCGCGGTGTGAACTTGGCGGTCATCACGCTGTCGCTGGCGCTCGTGCTCGATCGGATGATCTTCAACAACCCGACGTGGACCCAGAAGAACCACACTCCGCTGCTGGCAGCGTCGCCGAAGTTGTTCGGGATCGGACTTGGCCCGTTCGATCCCTACTTCTTCGGTGATCACAAGATTCCCTCGCCGACGTTCGGTGTGTTCGTGCTCGTCATTACGTCGTTGGTGGCGCTCGGCGTGATGAACCTGCGCCGCTCGACCACCGGTCGGCGGATGCTCGCCGTGCGCTCCAACGAAGCTGCTGCTGCTGCGGCCGGTGTCGATGTGGCCCGCGTCAAGCTGGCTGCGTTCGCGCTGTCCTCGTTCGTGGCCGGCCTGGGCGGAGCGCTGCTGGCCTACCAAGCCGGAGGTCGGCTCTCGCCTCAAGGCTTTGCGGCATTGCAGTCGTTGAACATCCTTGCGATCGCCTATCTCGGTGGCATTGCCAGCGTCGGGGGTGCGGTCGTCGCCGGTCTGACGATCCTGGGTGGTGTCGCGACCGTGCTGTTCCAGAAGGTGGTGCACATCCAGCCCTGGCAAGAACTGGCTGGTGGGCTCGGGCTGATCCTGGTCGCGGTGATGAATCCGACGGGTGTGGCAGGCGCACTCCTCGAGCGGCAGACCGCGTTCCGGCGACGACGAGCTTCCACGAATGGCCTCGCGCAGCCCTCGGACGTGGACGCAGAGACGGCTGTGCGCAGAAGCGGTGATGGTGCAGCCAGAACCGCCACGAACTGTGCGCATGTCGACCAGATGCAGACCCGTGATGTGCCAGCACCGAGCGGACTCGTCCGATGAGCGCGCCCACCGTACTCCTCGACGCGTCCGGGCTCACCGTGCGCTTCGGCGGGCTGACCGCGCTCAACGGCGCGAGTTTCTCCGTCGGCGCCGGTGAGTTGGTCGGGCTGATCGGCCCGAATGGTGCCGGCAAGAGCACCTGCATCGATGCCTTGACCGGGTTCGTGCCGAGCACCGGCAGCGTGCGCTTCTGTGGGGCCGAGATCAATGGCTACTCGCCACAGAGACGGTCGCTCGCCGGCCTGACCCGGACGTTCCAATCTCTGGAGTTGTTCGACGATCTGGCCGTCGACGAGAACATGTTGGTCGCAGCCGAGCGTCCGCGCTGGTGGGTCCCGCTCGCTGACCTCGTGGCCCCGCGGCGTCGATGCGCGTCGAGCGCACTTGATTGGGTGACCGATGTGCTCGGGATCGCGGACCTCATGTCGCGCATGCCCGACGACTTGTCGCTCGGCCAACGCAAGCTGGTCGGTGTTGCCAGAGCGCTGGTCGCCGAACCACGGCTGGTTCTGCTCGACGAGCCTGCTGCCGGCCTGGATTCAGAGGAGAGCCTGCTGTTCGGGCAGGCCGTCAAGCGTGTGGTCGAGCATGGCACGAGTGTCCTTCTGATTGACCACGACATGGGACTCGTGCTCGGAATCAGCGATCGGATCTACGTCCTTGAGTTCGGCGAGATCATCGCCCACGGCAGCGCTGCCGAGATCCGCACCGATCCACGAGTGCGCGAGGCCTATCTTGGCATCGACGACTCGACCGAGCCAGCCGTGACTGACGCGTCGATGCCCGACGCAGTCGCAGGGGAGTTCGCGTGATGAGTGGATCAACTTTGTTGAGCGTGCGTGGACTGCGCGCCGGCTACGACGGTCTACCGGTCGTGCGCAACCTCGATCTCCACGTCGACGAGGGCGAGGTGGTCGCGCTGCTCGGGCCGAATGGGGCGGGCAAGACGACGTCGTTGTTGACGATCTCGGGGGTGCTCGCGACACTGAGTGGTGAGGTGCGATTGTTCGGCACCTCGACAAAGGGACGTCGTCCACACCACCTTGCGCGTCAGGGCCTCGGTCATGTGCCAGAGGATCGGGCGCTGTTCTTCCAACTCACCGTCCGCGACAACCTGCGCCTCGGCCGAGTGGGTCGAGGCCGCAAGACCAAGGTAGATCGGGCGTTGGAACTTTTCCCAGCGCTCGAGCCGTTGCTCGATCGTCGTGCCGGTCTGCTGTCGGGAGGTGAGCAGCAGATGCTCGCCCTGGGACGGGCCTTGCTCGGCCGGCCCAAGCTGCTGATGGTTGACGAGATGAGCCTCGGCCTGGCCCCGATCGTCGTTGATCGCCTGCTGCCGGTCCTGCGCACCATCGCGACCGAGAGCGGCTGCGGCGTGTTGCTGGTGGAGCAGCACGTACACAAGGCGCTGCGTGTCGCCGATCGCGCCGTCGTGTTGAACCACGGCGATGTCGTGATGTCCGGAACCGCGTGTGAATTGGTCGCCGTTGGAGACCGTGTCGCATTCAGCTACCTGCAGTGATGTGGACTTCTGGGCGACGAATAGCAACTAGTTGACATCAACATATTTATGATAGAAGATGCTGAGTACAGGAGCACGTATGATCGATTCCCAAGAGCAACTGAACGGAACACCACCGCAGACCGCAGCCGACGCGCTGGAGCGCGCCGTCGCTATCGCGCGGCGGCTGCCGGAGCGATGGACTGCGACCGAGCAACTGCGCCGCGTGCCGGACGACACGATGGCCGACCTGCGGGCGTCCGGTTTGCTGCGCATCAATCAACCGGCGCGATTCGGAGGGCCCGAACTTGGTGTCGAAGCCGTGCTCGATGTGGGATCGGCGCTTGCCGCGGGTGACGTGTCGGTGGCGTGGGCGTACGTGATTCTCGCCAGCCACGAATGGATCATCGGGTTATTCCCTGACGAAGCCCAACAAGACATCTGGTCGGAGGATCCGACTCGACTGATGTCGTCTGCGTTCGCTCCATCGAAGGCCACGGTCACCCGAGTCGATGGCGGTTGGCGGTTGCAGGACGGCACGTGGCCGTGGTCATCTGGCTCCGATCATGCCGATTGGGCGATGGTCGGCTTCCGGGTCCCTCCGGCCGAGGCAGGTGGACCGGCTCCGGTTCGGTGGGCGGTCGTCCCACGTGGCGAATACACCGTCGGCAACGACTGGATGACGGTCGCCGCGCATGGCACGGGCAGCAACACGTTGACGATCGTCGACGCGTTCGTGCCCGACCACCGCACGCTCGATCCGATCCTGGCGTTGATGGGCCTGACACCGGGGGCCGAGGTCAACACCTCGCCGCTGTTCCGGAGCTCGTTCAACAGCCTGGCCGTGTACCTTGCCGCTCCGATCCTCGGAGGTGCGCGGGCGGCTGTCAAGCACTTTACGACCTACATGGAATCCAAGCAGTTGATCTACACGGGTCAGCGGGTCGGGACCGAGGGCCCGATGCTCGTGCACCTTGGCGAGGTCGCAGCAAAGGTCGGTGTGGCCGAGACGGTCCTTCGCGCAACCGCCCGCCAGATCGATCATCCGTCCGGTCCGCCCGATCCGTCGTCCGCGTTCGCGTTCGGTCGGGACTGCACCTTCGCCGTGCGTCTCTGCGCCGACGCCGTCGACGAGACGATGCGCTACAGCGGTGCATCGGCGATCTTCGAGGGGCACCAAGCGAACAAGTGGTGGCGTGACGTACGCGCGCTGAGCGCCCATCAGGGCTTCAACACCGACATGGCCTACGGCAACTGGGGCAGGTTCGTCATGGGCATGCCTCCTGCCCCCGGCCCGTTCGGCTGACACCACTGCCAGATCTCGCAATCAACATCAATCAGTCCATCAACACCGAATCCAATCCTCAGGAGACACCGATGACCATCACCGAATCCGACACGCCCACTTCGTACGGTCCCAGCCCCGAGCTGCGCGCGAAGCGGGAAGCCAAGCTCAGGATTCACCTCAATGGCGAGACGGACATGGACGCCGACACCGTGCTCAGCACGATGGTGGACCCGCCCACCTACGAACTGGCATCGATCGATCTCGTGCTCAGAGGCAAAGATCAGGTGAAGCAGCTGCTCGAGCTGATGTTCAACTTCCTGCCGGGCATCGTACATCGGGCCGTCAAGTTTCATCACGCCGACGACAACGTGATCGTCGAGGTCGAGACCGACTTCCCGAACGGACTCGCCGGCGACACGCCCGGACAGGTGGTGACGCTCAAGTCGGTCGGCATCTTCCCGTTCGACGGCGAGACCTCACTCGGCGAGAAGGTTTACAGCGACATGAGCCCGATTGCCCCACACCTCAACTTCGACAAGGCACCCGAATGATCAGCGCGAACGACCTGACAGGGGTGATGGCGTTGCCACCGACCCCGTTCCGGGAGGGTGCGGATCCGTTCGGCGCCGAGCACACCATCGATCTCGATGAGGCGACACGCGTGGCGGATCAGCTGATCCGCGACGGTGTGTCGTCGATCGGACTCTGTGGGACGACGGGGGAGTGCGCAACACTCACATGGGCGGAGAAGGAATTGCTGTACACCGCAGTCCGTGACGTCGTCGACGGCCGCGTCCCGATCTTCGCGGGAGCTACGGCACTCGGCACACGAGAGGTCGTCGAGCAAATGCGCGCACTGCGCTCGTTCGGGATCACCGGAGCGTTCGTCGGCATGCCGCTGTGGCAGACCCCGACTGTCGAGAACGCGATTCAGTTCCACGCCGACCTCAGCACGGCCGTTCCAGACCTGCCCGTCATGGTGTACGCGAATTCGTTCTTCTTCAAGTTCACCTATCCGCTCGAGTTCTGGCAGGGCATCGCCGCCCGCTGCCCGACGGTGGTCGCTTGCAAGGTCGGGTTCGGTTTCGACCGCGCCGTGTTCGAGGCCGCCGGTGCGCAGGTCAACTTCATGCACGGCGAAGGTGGTACGCTCAGCGCCGCATACGAGTCCGTGCCCGAATCGGTCACGGCATCGTGGGCGACATCGTGCGCAATGGGTCCTGAACCGTGGGTGGCCGCGTTGAAAGCGATCAACGCCGGCGACGTCGACCGAGCCAGAGAGGTGCTAGCCGACATCGGTTCCGTGCCGCTGCCGATCCCGGACTTCGCTGATTTCGCGAAGTACAACCTGCAGCTCGAAAAGACGCGGATCCAAGCGGCGGGCTACATGCGCTGCGGACCGCCCCGTCCCCCGTACACCGACATCCCGCCAGCGTGGCGGGCGGCCGCCGAGACCAACGGCAAGGCGTGGGCAGAGCTGCGCCAGCGTTACATCAATCAACCAGTTGGAGGTCAGTGATGGCACACGACGGCAAAGAAGAGATTCACCCCGAACTCGCCGGACGGATCGATCCCACCGACCCGGCGACGTTCGTGTTCGATCCGGCTGACTACCAGATCTTCTCCAAGGACAACGCAGTCGTGTCGTTTACATACATCGTGGGCCAGCTCGGCATCGTGATGTGGAACCTCGAGCCGGGGCAGTGGAACGACTATCACATGCACCCGACAACCGAACACCTGCATGTCGTGCTGCGCGGAGAAGTCGAGTACCACCTCGCCGATCTCGAGCCCATGAGGGTGTCGGCCGGCAAGGCCGTGATCGTGCCGGCAACGGTGCCTCACGGTATTCACAACATCGGCACCGAGCCGGCGTCGTACATGGCAATCACAAGTCCCGGTCCGTACGAGAAAGTGCTCGTCGACCGTCCAGGAAAAGCGAACTGATGAGAACGATGTGCGTATCCGGGGCGGCATCGGGCATCGCCCGCGCCCTCAGCGAGAAGTTGCGCGCCGACGGCAATCGCGTAATCAGCGTCGATCGGCGCGACGCCGATGTCATCGCCGATCTGTCGACGGCCGACGGCCGGGCGAGCGCCATTGCAGCCGTGCTCGAGATGAGCGGCGGTCGCCTCGACGGCGTTGCTGCGCTGGCCGGGGTTGGGCCACAAGTCGGGGCGGTCGCACAGGCAACTGTCAACTACTTCGGGGCAGTCTCGCTGCTCGAGGGACTGCATTCGGCCCTGCAGCGGGGCGAAAATCCGGCAGCCATCGTGGCGTCTTCGATCGCAGCCACCGTGGCTCCGTGCAACGACGCGATCATCGATGCGATGCTCAGCGGCGACGAATTGTCGGCGATCGAGTTGTCGGAGAAGTTGGGCGACGGTGGTGTCGGCTACTCGACATCGAAGCGTGCATTGGCGATCTACGTGCGCCGAAACGCGCCGGCGTGGATCGCTGACGGCATCCGACTCAACGCACTTGCTCCGGGAAACGCGCACACCGGTCTCACAAAGGGAGCGCTCGCCGATCCTCAGTTCGGTCCGATGATGGAATCCGTCCCGGTTCCGCGTGGGTCGTGGGCTCAACCGGAAGAGATCGCTTCGGCGGCCCATTGGGCGCTGTCACCGGCCGCTGGCTTCATGGTCGGTTCGTTCTTCGTGGTCGACGGCGGTACTGACGCCCTTGTCCGCCCCGACGCGTTCTGACGACGACCGAGCCCTGATGAGAAGCATCCTCGGCAACCGAGTCGAGCGCGTCGAGGATCACAAGCTCCTCACGGTCGGTGGCAGCTACGTCGCGGACATCAGGGATCCTCTGTTGGTGGGCGCGGTGCACATCGCGTTCGTCCGGTCGCAGATCGCGCACGGCATCGTCCGCGCCATCGACACCGATGAGGCGCGATCCATGCCGGGGGTGCTGGCAGTACTCGGTGCAGCGGACATCGGGTTGACGCCGATCCCGAATCCGTTCAATCCAGGCATTGCCACGGCGCCACTCGTCATCGATCGAGTTCGCTACGTGGGTGAGGCGATCGCAGTCGTGGTCGCCGAGACGGCTGCCC
>JAYTOM010000300.1:0-3130 GCA_043747765.1 Actinomycetota bacterium | reverse complement strand
TGCGGCTGTCCGGCCAATATCCGGCGCCGGGATCATGCGCGCCGACTGCCGCCAGACGTCGTGCCTGGCGTTCGGTTTGCTGCACCAGGTTCAACACCTTCGCGTCGCGTCGCGCAGCCATCGACCGGGCCAACAACCATCACTCCGGTCACGGCTTCGAAGCACCGATCCACGCCTACATGGTTTCCCTGATTCGGCATTCGAGAGCGGCATCTATCATGTGCGTCGTGACCAACATCGAACAGTCGATCGCGGGTCGTCGCACCCCGATGTGCGACGCGGAGCAGCGCCGTTGCGCGACCGCGTTCGCGTGCCCACGATGATGAGCAGCTCACCGATCGACATCGCGCGAACCATCGACGACGGGTTTTCCCGCAATGATGTCCGAACGGTCCTCGCTGTGTGCGCACCCGATGCGGTCATGGCGCAAGATCTGGTTCTGCCACGGGGAGGCAGATTTCGCAAGAGAGTTGCGGTCACCGGGTTCGTGACGAGGCAGCTCACCATTATCGATTCGAGCGTCGAAGCCGGTCAGCTCTTCGAAGCAGGAGATCGCGTCATTCAATACGGCCGGAATCGAGCAAAGCTCCGCGCCGTGGGCGCCTTCTTCGACATCGCCGGATGCCACCTGCGGGCCATCAGCGACGGGCTCGTGTGGTCCGGCGAGTTCCTCATCGACAGCCCAGCGATGCTCGCGGCCCTCGGCGGACGAGGATCGAGAAACTGATGTCGTCATCCCGTCGCCGGTCGCCACTCTTCCTCGCCGCGACCTTGATCATGGCGGTGACAGCGTGCTCATCGACCGCGGCACCAGCCACGCAGAGTCCGCCGTCGCCGTCGCCGTCGTCGACACAACTTCCGACCTCTGCCGATGCTCAACCGGCAACCCCCGCATCGGCGGACACTCCACCAACGTCAGCGCCGAACCGGCTCGATGTCTCGAAGCTCGCAGCCGCAGGGATCGCCGTGTACGCAGATCCGTCTCAACCAGCGCCGATCGGCGAGGTGTTCGGGTCCGCCGACGCCTCGCCGGCACTGGTCCGCCTACTGGCAACCCAGGCGCGTGCGATGACACTCGAAGCGGCTGACCATCAAGGACTTCTCGGTTCCATCGTCGATCAAACGATAGGGACCGAGCCCGGGATGCCCCCGCCGTCGTTCCTGATCGCCGGATGGATCACCGGCTCGTCGAGCCCGGCTGCCACCTACGCACACACCGTGATCGGTGAGCAGGACTGGCACAAGGCGCCATCGATCGTGTTCCCCATCGTCGTCCTCGCGCTCTACGCCGCCGACGCCGCCCAGTTCGCCGACACCTTGACAGGCACCGAGACAGCACCACCCGTCACCGGCTCCGTCGTTCAGTCCGGTTTCCGCGGCGGTGGCGCAGTGATCGACCTCACCGCGATGCGCACCGCCGGTACGGTCGGGATCTGCTCGAAGGTCCAAGGCTTCATTGACGGCACGATTGCGGCGCTGTTCGCCTCGATCGGCCATCTCGAACAACCCAGCCCACCCGCGACGGGCCATAGCGCATTCGGCTGGTTCGTCGCCGGGTTGACCGCCGGTTACGGATACGCGGTCGGTGCCGTCAATGCGCTGATCGACGCTGCACACTTCCTGGTCGTCAAGCTGATCGGTCTGGTCACCCAACCCGTGCTCGGCTACATCGCCAAGATCGCCGGGGTGCTCGACGTCGTTGCCCAAGTCGTGTCGTTCCTTCGCCCGTGGACGATCCGGATGGACGACACTCCACCGGTCACGCGCAAAGCCATCGGCAACGAACCAGGTATCGCCGGCGTGGTCTCGGCAACCGTCGATCTCGGCGGCCTTGACGAGTGGCCGGCCGACATCACCGACTGCGCATTGAATGCCGGCGTCACGCTGCCCCCGCTGAAGCCCGTTGGCGCCCCGATCGCGTGGACCATGACCCAAACCGAGGAACTGGCCGTGCAGAACCAGGGTCTCGCGACGGTGCTCGACCAACAAGGAAGCGCCCCGTTCGGATATGCCACAACACAGGAATCGGTCGAGACCTCCCACGGCGACCCCGTTACCGGGGAAATCAAGATCCAGGCCTCGATCCGCCGCAACGCCGTCGCCGACGCGCAACAGACGATCGCCAACCTCGTGTTCAGCCAGATCCCGCCGCTCATCACACCGCTCCTCGAGGCCGTGCTCGCCCCCACCGTGAAACTCGTGCTCGACAAGATCGCCGGCCTGCTCGACAACAACGGCTACACCCAGATCGCCGTCAACTACCACACCCCGGGCCCCACCACCACAACCGCTCAACCTGCCACGACCGTCGCCGCCACAGCCGGTCACGCACCCGTCGATCCCTGCTCGCTGATCACCGAAACAGAAGCTGCCACAGCGCTCGGGTTCGATCCTGGCGCCCCCCGAGAAAGCCCCTTCGGCAACCCGGCGGACTGCGGATACGTACTCGAACACAACTCACCAGGAATCGTCCTCGTCGATGTCCGCGTCGGTCCGCCATTTGGCGGCCAGGTCGGCTACCAGCGAGTACTCACCCAGAACCGGACGAGCGGACGTCCCCTCCAGATCGTCGACGGAATCGGCGACGGCGCGTTCGCCCGACAGAGCCCAATCGGCGGACCCGAAGGCGGACCCTTCGCCACACTCGTGTTCTACAAAGGAACCGTCACCGTCACCATCACCGTCGCCTTCGACAGCAAGACAGCACCCATGCCCACCGCCCAAGCCCAAACACTCGCAACCAACGCCGCCAGCCGACTCTGACAGCCCCTGACCCAGGCGCACTAGCGTCGTTGATCGGCGCGAGCGGTGGACGTATGATCTGGCGATGCGAGTGTTGGTGTCGACGGTTCCAGCCGTTGGGCACCTCCATCCGGTGGTGCCGCTCGCGCACACCTTGGTGGCACGCGGGCACGAGGTTCGATGGGCAACCGGCCCAGATGGGTGCCCGATCGTGACCTCGGCAGGGTTCAGCGCCGTGCAGTCAGGGAACAGTGCCGCCGCCAGTCGTGACGAGTATTTCGACCGATTCCCGCACGCACGCAACCTGCGCGGCGAGGATGGCCCCGCACACATGTTTCCGCATCTGTTCGGGACGATAGGTGCCCCATCGCGCTTGGCTGACCTGCTG
>JAYTOM010000299.1:0-1818 GCA_043747765.1 Actinomycetota bacterium | reverse complement strand
CTGTATCCGGATGGCACCGGTGAAGGCATCGGCCCGAGTGGTGCTCGGCACACCCGCTTCCGCACCTGGAAAGAGGACCTGCTCGGGCGAACCGAGCCGCTGCGGTGACCAATGGTGCCGGGGCTGCCGGAACTTCACGAGGCGGCCACGGTACGGTTCTCGATTGTGCCGGGACTTCCACATCCGATGAATCGGGCGCAACGCCGACGATGGGCATCGGCCTGCGCGGCGGCGATTGTGCTTGTGGTCGTCCTGATCGCAGCCTTTAGCGGTGGTGGCAACTCGACGAGCTCGGCGGGGAGTGCGTCGCTGGCCCCCGGTGTCGACTCAGCCACCTCCACCACGGCCTTCGGTGCGGCACCGACGACGATTCCGCAAGTCGTCGTGCAGACCGACCCGGCCATCCCGCACACGCAATTGGCGCAGACCATCGGTTTCGGGTCGTCCGGGACCGATGTGAAGATGGTCCAGCAGCGCCTCACCGATCTCGCGTTCGCACCCGGCCCGATCGACGGCAAGTTCGGTTCCGGGACCCAGCAGGCCGTCTGGGCATTCGAGAAGTTGGTCCTGCAGACTCCGCGCGCCAACGTCACCGGAAAGGTCACGGATGCGATGTGGCAGACGATGCAGGACAACCTGCGCTTCGATGCGCTGCGCCCAACCGGGGTCGCCACGACGCATGTCGAGATCTACATTCCGCAGCAGGTCCTGATCGTGTTCGCCGACGACAAGCCGAAGCTGATCACCCACATCGCCACCGGCCTGCAGAAGCCCGACGGAACTCCCGATCACTTCTGCGAGTACGCCAACTTCAACACCGACAACCAGGGCGCCCCACTGGCGACCACGGTGACAAAGTACGTCTGTGCTGACACCAAGACCCCTGGTGGAATCTTCAAGGTCGACCACATGCTGGCCGGCGATCACGTCGGACCTCTCGGCGGAATGTTCAATCCGGTGTACTTCAACTTCGGCATCGCGATGCACGGATCGGGAAACGTACCGAAGGAGCCGGTGTCGCACGGTTGCGTGCGGATGAACGAGGCGATCGCCCAGTTCTTCCCGACCCTGATGCACAAGGGCGACATGGTCTACGTCTGGGCACAGGACAACAGGCAGCCCGAGGCCTATACGAAGAACGAATCGCTCCCGTCGTTCAACGCGGTCACCGACGATCCCAACGCGACCACCACCACCATTGCTCCCACGACGACGACCACGATCTCGGCTACCACGACCAGCACAGCCAGCACAGCAGCGCCGGCGGCAGCCACCACCACGACCAAGCCGCAGAAGCCGGCGAAGTCGACGACCACGACCCTCGTCGCGACGCCTCAACCGACCACGACGTCGGCAGCCGCAACTGGAACCACGGGCGCCGCGGGCGGCTGAAGACGCCCCTGGCAAGCGTTCGCATCCGTAGCCTGCGACATGGTAGGCGATCAGGATTTGCCAGAGCCGTACTGCTCGCACCGTCGGTCACAGCCCCGGTGCAGTTGCGACCCGGCGAACTCCGGGTGGCCCGACTCGCGGCCGAAGAGCTGTCGCACCGCAAGATCAGCGAACGCCTGCACCTCTCGATACGCACCGTCGGCAAGCGATCTGTTGCGCAGCGACCGCATATTGGGCATCAGCGGCCGTGACGAACTGTTGGCGGCGCGAACGCTGACGCGGATCGGCTGACTGCCTCATCGCCCAGACTGCCTGGTCGCCCTGACTGCCTGATCAGCTGACGAGATAGTCGTCGGGTGCCGGTTGTCGCGTCCGTTCCCAATATTCGAGCAGGGTGAACGGCCAGTTCTGAGCAACGCGGCCATG
>JAYTOM010000298.1:0-3870 GCA_043747765.1 Actinomycetota bacterium | reverse complement strand
CGTGATCGTCGGTTGCCTGAGGAAAACTCTCGAGACGCCGACAGCGATCTGATTGCCTGTGGACAACTCTCGGATCGACGAACGGCCTGCTCAGCCCGTATGGCACTCGACTTATTTGCCCTCCGTTCACAGATCGTCCCCGTTCATTCAGAACAAATTCACATGGTTATGCCCCTTTCGATCCACAGGACAGTCCCCCTACGCTGCACCCGTGAATGGCTTGCGGTGACGGGGCGCGGATGGGAGGCGCACTCGTCGTCGAGAGATCACCAGGTGATCGAACGTCGTCGTCGCGACTCGGGGCAGGCACCCGGTACCTGCGACCCCGTGCCGCAGCCATGTTCACACAGCGGCCAATCACACAGCGGCCAATCACACCAGCCCGATGCCGTGTCCGGCAGAATCATTCGCCTGGTTCCGAGCCGGTGGCCGGTCTTGTGATCGGGGTCGCTGTGGAAAAGTTGTTCTTGACACCGGTGTAACTACAATGGTGTAATCGTCCTTCGGCCCACTGGTTGTGTCTGCTCGGGGGGACAGCCACTACATCTTGTGTTGCCGGGTCGAAATCACTGGTTCGTGCTGCGGACCGGAATGAGATCTCAATATCCAGTGTTTTCGCTTCGGCGGAGCGATTCAACGTGAGGAAGTCCACCACAATGTCCTTGGCGCCAGAACGACTGTCGATCGGCATCCGCCGTCATTTCACCGCACCGGGAGTGCACCCATTCGACCAGGTCGCTTGGGAGAAGCGCGATGCTCGGATCAGCAATTGGAAAGACGGGACGGTCGCCTTCGAGCAATTGGGCGTCGAGTTCCCGATCGGCTGGTCGCTCAACGCGACCAACATCGTGGCCCAGAAGTACTTCCGTGGCACCCTCGGCACGCCCGAGCGCGAGCAGTCACTGCGCGAGGTGATCGATCGCGTCGTCGACACAATCACGACCTGGGGTGTCGATGGGGGCTACTTCGTCGACGAGGCCGAGGCCGACACGTTCAATGCCGAACTGAAGTTCATCCTTGTCACTCAACGCGCGGCGTTCAACAGCCCTGTCTGGTTCAACATCGGGGTCAAGGGTGTTCCGCAACAGGCAAGCGCCTGCTTCATCCTGTCGGTCGACGACACGATGGACGGCATCCTCAACTGGTATCGCGAAGAGGGCACGATCTTCAAGGGTGGCTCGGGCTCGGGGATCAACCTGTCGAACATCCGCTCCAGCCACGAACTGCTCCAAGGCGGGGGTACAGCCAGCGGGCCGGTCAGCTTCATGCGTGGGGCCGATGCTTCCGCTGGCACGATCAAGAGCGGTGGCAAGACCCGCCGCGCCGCGAAGATGGTGATCCTCAACGCCGATCACCCCGACGTCGAAGAGTTCATCTGGTGCAAGAGCAAAGAAGAGGCCAAGGCTCGCGTTCTGCGCGACGCTGGATTCGACATGGATCTCGATGGATCCGATTCCTTCAGCATCCAATATCAGAACGCGAACAACTCGGTCCGGCTCAGCGACGACTTCATGGAAGCCGTCGTCGCCGATGCTGACTGGAACCTCGTCGCCGTCAAGGACGGCCGGGTGATCAAAACGATGAAGGCTCGCGATCTGTGGCGCCAGATCGCCACGGCCTCGTGGGAATGCGCTGATCCTGGCCTGCAGTTCGACACCACGATCAACAAGTGGCACACGGCGCATGCAACGGGCCGGATCAACGGCTCGAATCCGTGCAGCGAGTACATGCATCTCGACGACTCGGCTTGCAACCTGGCCAGCATCAATTTGCTCAAATATCTCGACGAGGAGGGCACATTCGACGTCGATGCCTACAAATCGACGATCGAAGCCATCTTCACGGCTCAGGAAATCCTTGTCGGTCGCGCCGACTACCCGACGCCGGCGATCGGCGAAACCAGTCGCCGGTTCCGTCAGCTCGGCATCGGCTACGCCAACCTCGGCGCGTTGTTGATGGCGCTCGGCCTGCCGTACGACTCACCGCAGGGCCGGGCCTGGGCGGCCGCGCTGACGTCGCTGATGACCGGTCATGCCTATGCAACGAGTGCTCGCACCGCCAGCCGGATGGGCCCGTTCGCAGGCTTCGCCGAGAACGAGAAGTACATGCTCGACGTGTTGCGGATGCACCGTGACGCCAGCTACGAGATCGAGTCGTCGAGCGCAGTCCCAGCCGAACTGATGGCTGCCGGCCAGCAGGCGTGGGAGATCGCCGTCGTCGAAGGCGAGGAGTTCGGTGTCCGCAACAGCCAGGCATCGGTACTCGCCCCGACGGGCACGATCGGGCTGATGATGGACTGCGACACCACGGGCATCGAGCCGGACCTCGGCCTTGTCAAGATGAAGAAGCTGGTCGGCGGTGGCAACATGAGCATCGTCAACCAGACGATTCCTCGGGCGTTGCGCAAGCTTGGCTACAGCGCTCTGCAGATCGACGAGATCACCGCCTACATCGACATCGAGAAGACGATCCTCGGTGCACCGCATCTCGCTGCCGATCACGTCCCGGTTTTCGCCTGCAGCATGGGCGACAACACGATTCACTACGAGGGTCATGTGCGGATGATGGGTGCGACGCAGCCATTCCTGTCCGGGGCAATCTCCAAGACCGTGAACATGCCCGAGGAGGCCTCGGTCGAGGACATCGAGGCCTTGCACCTCCTGTCGTGGCAGCTCGGTCTCAAGGCTGTCGCCATCTACCGTGACAACTGCAAGGTGGCCCAGCCGCTCTCCACCGGCAAGAAGGGTGATGCCACGATCAACGCAGATGGCACGTTCACTGCTGGACAGGGATCAGCAACGGCGGCCGGTGCGATCGATGCGCCCGCACAGATCGTGGAGCGGATCGTCGAGCGCATCGTGCACCAGCCGATTCGCCAGAAGCTGCCGCGCAGCCGTCGGGGTCGCACGTTCGAGTTCCGTGTTGCCGACTGCAAGGGATTCGCCACGATCGGTGAGTACGAGACCGGGCAGCCGGGCGAGATCTTCCTCACCGTGTCCAAGCAGGGTTCCACCCTCAGCGGCATCATGGATGCGTTCGCCAAGAGCATCAGCTACGGGCTGCAGTACGGCGTGCCGCTGCGGGCATTTGTCGAAGCGTTCACGAACATGCGTTTCGAGCCGGCCGGCATGACCGACGACCCGGACATCCGGTTCGCCTCGTCCATCATGGATTACCTGTTCCGTCGTCTGTCACTCGAATACCTCACGTTCGACGAGCGCGCCGAGCTGAGCATCTTTTCTGTCAGCGAACGGATGCAACCGACACTGCCCGGCGTCGAGGAGAGCGCGATCGAGACCCGTAGCGGGAGTGACATCGCGATCGACCCGAAGAGCATTCCCTCCGCTGGTGACCTCGCTCATTCGATGGAACTCGGACTCGCACCGAAGGCCCCGAACAACGACAACACCAACCCGGCCGGTGTTGCCAAGATCCGCCACAGCGACGCACCGATGTGCATGCAGTGTGGTGTCCAGATGAACCGCGCCGGGTCGTGCCACGCCTGCCCGAGCTGCGGCAGCACCAGCGGCTGCAGCTGACCGATCACTGGGAGAAGCGAAGCAAGGAAGCGACCTGAAGGCAGAGCCGAACTGAAGTAGGAACCGCGATCAGCGAAGATGCTCCTTGCATCTGAGCGCAAGGAATGCTCACCTTGGGGGCACCACTTGCCGAGGACTCTTACGTACCTATGACGATCGGATCTCATTACATCGGGTTCACGCCGGTTGTCGGGCCGCCGACGATGGTCACCCGGTCGCGTCTGCGTGCTGCCGTCGAAGCAGCGCAACAGGCGCTGCGACCGATCTGTGTGATCCACATCGATCTCGATCGTTTCCACGAGATCAACCAACGATGGGGTCAGCAGGTCGG
>JAYTOM010000297.1:0-12865 GCA_043747765.1 Actinomycetota bacterium | reverse complement strand
CTCTGTGGTCGTCCAGAACCCGGCCGCCCATTGATTGAGCGCAGGACTCCGATCGAGAACGTCAGCGCCCGGTACTCGCCAGACGCTCGACGGTGCGCAGCAAGCGCTGGACGTCTTCAGCGCCGATGTAGCGGGCGACACCTGCGCGGATGACGCCACCGGAGTCGGCGAGGCCGAGTTGGCTGACCACTTCGACGGCGTAGCTGTGGCCGTCCCACACTGCAACCTTGTCATTGGCCAACGCCCGCGCGGCGTGCGCAGGGTGGACGCCGTCGATGGTGAACGCCGCAGTCGGAGTCCGCCGCTCGAGGCCCGGAGGCCCCCACAACGTGACGCCGCCGATCGATTGCAACCCCGTCAGCAACGGCTCGAAGACGGTTCTCTCGTAGTCCGCAACACTGTCCATGCCTTCCTCGATCAGGAAGCGCGCCGCTGCGTCGATGCCCGCGATCGCTTCGAAGTTCGGCATTCCGGTCTCGAACCGTCGTGGTCCGTTGTCGTCGGCCGGACGCACCTTGAACACGGGAAGCGAGTCGAGCAGATCGGGTCGCATCCACAGCACCCCGCTGTGCGCGCCGTACCACTTGTACGGCGATGTCACCAACGCGTCGCAACCGAGCGCCTCGATGTCGACGCGATGGTGTGGAGCCCACGCGACAGCGTCGACGTACACGCTCGCACCGACTGCGTGGGCAGCGGCGATGATCGGCGCGTGGTCGGGCACGGTGCCGAGCAGGTTGGAGGCGCCCGGGATGGTCACCCACTTCGTGTGCTCGTTGATCAACGCCAGCACGTTCTCGACGGGCAGCGTGCCGGTGGACGGATCAATGGCAGCCAGGACGTGCTCGGCGCCCGATTGGTCGCACGCCTTGCGCCACGGAGTGATGTTCGCATCGTGGTCGAGGCGGGTTCCGACGACTCGATCACCGGGCCGGAGGGTTTCGGCGATGGCTCGTGTGAGGGCGAACGTCATCGACGTCATGTTCGGACCGAAGCAGATACCCCGCGCGTCGGCGTTGAACAACTGTCCGACGGTCACCCTCGTCCGGTCAAGCAACTCGTCGCACGCCTGCGCTGCTGCGAAGGATCCACCGCCGCAGCCATTGAGCCCGCCGGACATCCAGTCGGTCATCGCTTGGATCGTCACATCGGCCATCTGGGTCCCCGCCGGTGCGTCGAAGCGCGCCCAGCCATCGCCAACGCCAGGGAACCGGTGCCGGAGTGATGCGAACGTCATCCGTCCACATTGTCAGAAACACGATGCATCAATGTCAGGAGCACGATGCATCGATGGCAGAAGCCACGATGCAACGCACCGTGACGGCATCAGCCCGTCACGGAGATGGTGGCAGTCATGTAGTTGTGGATCCCACAGATGTACTTGTAGGTGCCGGCCTTGGCGAACATGAACTGGAAGGTTGCACCCTTGGCCAGATTTCCACTGGTGAAGGACTTGTCGATCGCCGCGACCGTGTGCGCAGCCGAATCGTTGTTCGTCCACGTCACGGTCGTTCCGGCTTTCACGCGGAGGTCCATTGGAGCAAACGCGAAGTTGACGATCGAAACAGCCTGCGCACCGGCCGGAGCCGAACCGCCGGCTGCGGCTGTCGTCGGCGTGGCGCCCGGCGATGCGGCCACCGTCGTGGGCGGTCCGCCCGGTGCCGGTGCGATGCTGGATGCAGGCGCCATCGCGACCGACTTGGTGTCGTCGGGCTTCCACCTCAGCGTCAGCCCGATCAGGACGATCGCACAAACGGCGAATGCTCCACCGAGGACCGGCAGCCTGAGCGGTTCGTCCTCTGTATCGGCCGCCGGCAGCAACGCTGCGGCGAGCAGAACAATCGATGCGATCTGGACGATCAACGCGATCTGGGCCTGCGGCGATGGCTCGAACGCCGGGCCACCGTGGGAGTAGCCGAGGAACGTGTGGCTGCTGTGCGTGTAGGCGAAGACGGCGATGGTGCTCGCCGAGAAGATGATGCCGCCAGCCTTGATGAACCAGTCCTTGCGGAAGACGAGCGCCGTGGCGATGAGCCCGGAGGCAATGGCGTTCAGCAAGAGGCTGCGACCGAAGTTCGCATTCGGTGAGGCGAAGCGGTAACCCTGATTGAAGTAGAGGTCCAGGTGGACGATGCCGCTGATCAAAATCGCAACGGCCGCCCCAATCCTGAGGATGCGTCCGAGTTTCATGTGATGTGTTCGACACGAATGCCCGGATGGATGACGGAGAGCGCGACACCGCGCTCGGGGTGTGTTCGTGCGCCAGGGACCGCTTCGTCTGGCGCCGGGACTACTTCTTCGAGGCGGCCTTGGCGAGTCGCTTCGCCGTCTTGCCTGCGGCGGCGATCTGGCGGCCATCGAGATCGCCGAGTTCGACGCCGTTGTCGAACAAGATCCGGTAGCGCTGCCAGTTGAAGCCATTGGCGAGCAATACCCGTCCCGCCGTGCCATCGGGGACGTCCTGCAGGTCCGACGTCGCCGAGACGTGATCGCCGACCCGCAGCTCCAACTGATCGGCATGCGGCTTGGCGAGGGCGTGGGGCTTCCAGAAAGTCACCCGGCCATTGTGCCCGACCGGACCCACCCGCTGCCACCTCCTGCGCCGATACACTCGGCCACCTGTGAAAAGCACACTGGAACCCCTCGAGGGGAACAAGGTCAAGCTCTCTGTAGCGGTCGACGAGACAGAGTTCGACCGAGACATTGATACGGCATTCCGTAAGATCTCCCGCGAGGTCCGTCTGCCCGGTTTTCGTGCCGGCAAAGCGCCGCGCAAGGTACTCGAAGCGCGAATCGGCGTGGCTGCTGCTCGTGAGCAAGCGCTGCGCGACAGCGTGCCGAACTACCTGGCCAAGGCCGTGCGCGAGCACGATGTCGATCTGATCGCGACCCCGGAGATCGCGATTGTCGGCGGCGAGGAGACCGGCCCGGTCGAGTTCGACGCGACGTGCGAGATCCGCCCGGAGATCACCGTTCCCGGATATGGCGGCCTTCGGGTCGAACTGCCGGCTGTCGAGGCAACCGACGAGGATGTCGACGCTGCGGTGAACACCGAACTCGCCCGCCATGGCACGCTCGCCGACCTGGAGCGTCCGATTGCGGTTGGAGACCAGGTCACGATTGATCTGCAGGGAATCCGTGACGGCAACCCTGTGCCGGGGCTGAACACCGAGGATTGGCTCTACGAAGTCGGCAAAGGCTGGGTCGCCTCCGGTTTCGATGACGAACTCATCGGTCACGTGCCCGGTGACGAACTGTCCTTCTCGCTCGTACCGAACGGCAACGAGGAGCCAGCAGATTTCGAAGTCACCATCAGCCTGGTCCAGGAGATGGTCCTGCCCGAGATCGACGATGCGTGGGTCGACGAGAACCTCGCCGAGCACGACACCGTCGCCGGATGGCGCAGCGCACTGAAGGACAAGCTGTCCGAGAACAAGCTCGGCCAGGCTCGCAGCCAGGTCATCGACAGGGTCACGACGGTTTTGTCGGAACTCGTCGATGTCGAGGCGCCGGAGGCAATGGTCCAGGGCGATCTGCAGCAGCGCGTGCAGAACGTGGTCCAGCAATTCCAGAGTCAGGGCATCGCCCTCGACCAGTGGCTGTCGGCCACCGGTCAGGACCCCGAGACATTCGTCGAGTCGCTGCGTGGCCAGTCGATCAAAGCGGTCAAAGTCGATCTCGCCCTGCGCGCAGTCGCCGCCGCCGAAGACCTCGCCGTGAACGAGGACGACATCGAGAACGAGTACGAGCGGATCGGTACGGAGGTCCGTCAGAAGACCGCTGCGGTCCGCAAGGCCTACGAGAAGAACGATGCCGTGAGCGAACTCGTTGCGCAACTGCGCAAGAGCAAGGCACTCGACTGGCTACTGCATCACGTCGAGATGGTCGACCCGGACGGTCATGCGATCGACTCCGACCTGTTGCTCGGACACGACCACGACCACGACGGCCATGACCACGACGGCCATGACCACGACGGTCACGATCACGATCACGACCATGCTCACGACAGTCACGACCACGACCATGACCACGCCGATCACTCCCACGCCGATCACTCCCACGACGACCACGAGACGGAGAACAGCTGATGACCAGTCCATTGCTCGAGCCGGTGCGTAACTACTACGTCCCGAACGTGATCGAGACCACGAGCCGCGGCGAGCGTCACTCAGACCTCTACTCGCGCATGCTGCGTGAGAACATCATCTTCATCCCAACGGCCATCGACGATGCCGTTGCCAACATCGTCTGCGCTCAGCTCATCCACCTGGAGAGCGAGAACCCGGACAAGGACATCAACATCTACATCAACAGCCCCGGTGGCGATGTCACCGCGTTGTTCGCGATCTACGACACGATGCAGTTCATCAAGAACGACATCGCCACGATATGCCTCGGCCAGGCTGCGTCGGCGGCCGCCGTACTGCTCGCCGCCGGCACGAAAGGCAAGCGCCTCGCCCTCCCGCATGCTCGTGTGCTGTTGCACCAACCGTGGGGCCAGGTCGGCTACGGACAGGTCACCGACCTCGAGTTGGCTGCCAAGGAAATCCTGCGGATGCGCGACCTGTTGGAGGAGATCCTCGCCGAGCACACCGGCCAGTCGATCGAGCGGATCCACAAGGACACGGACCGCGACTTCGTCATAGAGGCTCAGGCCGCTGTCGAATATGGCATCATCGACGAAGTGATCTCGTCTCGCACAGCTGTCGACCGCACCGGTCCGATCCGCTGATCGCTCTGGGGCAACACCCAGCAACAATTTGCCGAAGGGGGCATAGTGGCGAAGTTTGGTGACACGGGAGAACTGCTCAAGTGCTCGTTCTGCGGTAAGTCGCAGAAGCAGGTCAAGAAGCTCATCGCTGGACCGGGGGTCTACATCTGCGATGAGTGCATCGACCTCTGCAACGAGATCATCGAAGAAGATCTGACCGAGTCGAGCGAGCTTCGTTTCGAAGAGCTGCCGACACCACGCGAGATCCGCTCGTTCCTCGACGAGTACGTCGTCGGTCAGGACGAAGCCAAGAAGATCCTCTCCGTCTCGGTGTACAACCACTATCGGCGGATCCAGCACCAGCAGTCGTCCGCCGTTGGTCGGCGTGACGAAGTCGAGTTGGCGAAGAGCAACATCTTGCTCCTCGGTCCCACCGGTTGCGGCAAGACGCACCTCGCGCAAACGTTGGCGCGAATGCTCAACGTTCCGTTCGCCGTGGCCGACGCGACGGCACTGACCGAAGCTGGCTATGTCGGCGAGGACGTCGAGAACATCCTCCTCAAGCTGATCCAGGCTGCTGACTTCGATGTCAAAAAGGCCGAGACCGGCATCATCTACATCGACGAGATCGACAAGATCGCACGCAAGAGCGAGAACCCGTCGATCACCCGCGATGTCAGTGGTGAGGGCGTTCAACAGGCCCTGCTGAAGATCCTCGAAGGCACGGTTGCCTCGGTCCCGCCGCAGGGCGGTCGCAAACACCCCCATCAAGAGTTCATCCAGATCGACACCACCAACGTCTTGTTCATCTGCGGTGGAGCGTTCAGCGGCCTCGAGCCCATCATCGAACAGCGCATCGGCCACAAGGGCATGGGTTTCAACGGCATGGTCCGGTCCAAGGCCGACAAGGACCCCGGTCTGCTCTTCACCCAAGTGCTGCCCGAAGACCTGCTCAAGTTCGGGATGATCCCCGAGTTCATCGGTCGTCTCCCGATGATCGGAGCCGTGCGCAGCCTCGACCACGAGGCGCTCGTCAAGATCCTCGTCGAGCCGAAGAACGCGCTCGTCAAGCAGTACCGCAAGGTGTTCGAGTTCGAGGACGTCGAGCTGGAGTTCACCCCTGACGCGTTGACGGCGATCGCCGACCAGGCGCTGCTGCGTGGAACCGGCGCACGTGGTCTGCGTTCGATCATCGAAGAGGTGCTGCTGAACACGATGTACGAACTGCCCGGCCGCACCGATGTCGGCCGGGTCACGATCGACGAGGACACTGTTCGCAACAAGGTCAACCCGACGATGGTCCCGCGCGAGCCCGCTCGCACGGCGCGCCCGCGTCGCGCTGCCAGCTGACCCTGCTCGTGGACTTCCAGCAGGCGCTCGCTCATCTCGACGCGCGCGCAGACTACGAGAAGTCGGGCACGATCGCCGAACCCTCGCTCGACATCATCCAGCGCCTGCTGTCGGTGATGGGCGACCCGCAGACGACGTATCCGGTGATCCACGTCACGGGCACCAACGGCAAGGGCAGCACTTCACAGATGATCACCCGATTGCTGATGGCGCACGGATTGACGGTCGGCACGTACAGCAGTCCGCACCTCGAACAGGTCAACGAGCGGATGACGTACAACTGCGAGTTGATCAGCGATGAGGATTTCGCCGAGCAGGTCGGGGCCGTGGCCGATCTCGAGCTCCTCGCTGGTGTGATTCCGAGCTATTTCGAGATCTTGACCGCCGCTGCGTTCCGCTGGTTCTCCGATCTGGCCGTCGATGTGGCGGTCGTGGAAGTCGGATTGCTCGGTCGTTGGGACGCGACCAATGTCGTCGACGCACAGGTGGCGGTGGTCACCAATGTCGCGCTCGATCACACCGAGTTCGCCGGGCCCGACAAGATCGACATCGCCCGCGAGAAGGCCGGCATCATCAAATCCGGCAGCGCTGTCGTGCTGGGCGAGACCGATCCTGATCTGGTCGAGGTGTTCAAGGCCGCTGGTGGCGCCGTGATGCTCGAACGTGGCGAGGACTTCGATGTGCTCGAGAACAACCTCGCCGTCGGTGGCCGCATGCTGGATCTGCGTACCCCCACCACCGTGTACACCGAGGTCTACGTGCCGTTGAACGGTCAGCATCAAGGCGACAACGCGGCGTGCGCGCTGACGGCCGTGGAGGCATTCTTCGCAGCGCCCGTGACCGAGGAACTGGTGATCGAAGGATTCGCTCAGGTGCTGATGCCCGGGCGCTTCGAGGTGCTCAACCACCTTCCACTCGTCATCGTCGACGGCGCCCACAACCCTGCTGGCGCTGACACGTGCGCGCAGGTCTTCTTCGAGGACTTCCATCCTGAGGGCCAGCGAATTCTGATCGTCGGGTGCCTGCGCGGACGGGACCCCGTGCAGTTGCTCAGTGCGTTGCGAGCCGACGAGTACGACAAGGTCTACTGCTGCACTGCACCATCTCGGCGCGGTATGCCGGTTCAGGAACTGGCCGCCGCGGCTCGCTCGATCGGCTGCGACGACGTGATCGAGGTGGTGACCGTCACCGCGGCCTGCGAACGCGCCCTGAACAATTCGACGGTCGACGACGCGATCGTCGCGACCGGTTCGTTGTACGTGGTCGGCGAGGCTCGCCCGTTCATGCTGCGTCGGCGGATGGCATGACAGTCGCCACACCCGTGACGCCTCACGGGAGTCGACGTGCGCGGCGGTAGCGTTGTCGCCTATGTCTGATCGCACACTCGTCCTGCTGAAGCCCGATGCCGTTGAACGAAAGCTCGTCGGCGAGATCGTCGGACGTTTCGAGGCCAAGAACCTGACGATCGCCGCGATGGAGCTGCGCCAGCTGGATCAGGAGATCCTTGCCCGTCATTACGCCGAGCATCAGGGCAAGGGCTTCTATGCCGATCTGGTCGAGTTCATGTCGCGGGGACCCGTCGTCGCGATGGTCATCGAGGGTCCGCAAGACACGTGGGAGGTCGTCCGCAACCTCGTCGGCGCGACCAACCCGCGTCAGGCCGACGCGGGCACGATCCGCGGCGATCTGGGCATTCTCTTCACCGAAAACCTCGTTCACGGCAGCGATTCCCTGGACTCCGCCACTCGCGAAATCGGCATCTTCTTCCCGAATCTGTAGCAAACCGTTGACCCGCTAATGTGGGCGCAAATGCCTCGGGAAAGGCCCAGCATGGCACGCAACAATCCGCTCGCCCTCGGCCGCGACCTCGCGATCGACCTCGGCACGGCAAACACTCTGATCTACGCACGTGGCCACGGCATTGTCCTCAACGAGCCGTCCGTCGTGGCGATCAACATCAACGATGGCCGTCCTGTCGCTGTTGGTCTGGAAGCCAAGCGGATGCTCGGACGCACGCCCGGCCACATCAAAGTCGTCCGCCCGCTCAAAGACGGTGTGATCGCCGACTTCGACGTCTGCGAGAAGATGCTCCGCTACTTCATCCAGAAGGTGCATGCGAGCAAGTGGAGCAAGCCGCGCATGGTCATCTGCGTACCATCCGGGATCACCGGTGTGGAACAGCGTGCCGTCCAGGACGCGGCTGAGTTCGCCGGGGCGCGCAAACCCGTCCACATCATCGAGGAGCCCATGGCTGCGGCCATCGGCGCCGACCTGCCGGTGCACGAGCCGAGCGGCAACATGATCGTCGACATCGGAGGTGGCACCACCGAAGTTGCGGTGATCTCGCTCGGTGGCATCGTCACTGCTCAGTCGGTGCGGATCGCCGGCGACGAACTCGACGACGCCATCCTGCAGTTCCTGAAGAAGGAGTTCTCGCTGGCGGTCGGCGAGCGAACCGCCGAGGAAGTCAAGCTGCACATGGGTTCAGCGTGGCCTCTCGACGAAGAGTTGACGGCCGACATCCGCGGGCGCGACCTGATCAGTGGCCTGCCGCGGACCCTGGAGATCACCACCGAGCAGATCCGTGAAGCCATCGCCGAACCGGTCGCAGCCATCGTCGACGCGGTCAAGACCACGCTCGACAAGACACCGCCGGAACTGGCCGCGGACATCATGCAACAGGGCATCACCATCACCGGTGGTGGGGCACTGTTGGCCGGCCTCGATCAGCGTCTCTCGCACGAAACGGGGATGCCCATCCACATCGCTGCCGAGCCGCTGTACAGCGTCGTCATCGGGTCCGGGCGGGCCCTCGAGAACATCGACGCAATGCGCGGGTTGCTGTCCCAGGGTGGCGACGACTAGTCGCTCCTTGTTCTTCCTGTGCCCGTCTACACCGTCAATCGCCGACGCGCGATCATCCTCCTTTTCCTCTCGTGCATACTTCTCCTCACCCTCGATCTGCGCGGCAACCCGCTGATCGACCGCATGCGTTCTGCGTTCTCGAGCGTGCTCACACCGTTCGAGACTGCCGGCGAAGTGATTGCCAATCCAATCCGCAACGCGTGGCACGGCGCCACCGATTACCGGCACCTGAAGCGCGAGAACGAGGCACTCCGAGATCAGATCGCTCGGCAGGCGGGTGACGACCTCGCCGCCCGCGCGGCGTACGGCGACTATCAGGATCTGCTGTCGTTGAACGGCATCACGGCCAGCTATCCAACGGTCACAGCGCGAGTTGTCGGAGGAGCACCGGGCAACTTCGAGCAGACCATCGAGATCGACCGGGGGAGCCAGGACGGCATCTTCGTCGGGAATGCCGTCGTCAACGGTGCGGGCCTCGTCGGCAAGGTGACCAAGGTCTACCTCGATCGCAGCGTGGTTCTGCTGGTCACCGATGCCAACTACACGATCGAGTGCAAGGTCGCCGGCCTCGCTCCGCCACCCGCCGCAGGTGGCGATGGGTCTGGCGACTCCAGCACCAGTACCAGTACGGGTGCAACGACCCCGAGCGGCGGCAAGGTCAGCGATCTGACATCGACAACGACGACCGTGCCGGCCCCGAGCACCACGGCGGGTTCGGTGACACTGAACGGCGGAGGCCAGACGACGACCTCTGTCGTTGCGGGTGACACCACCACGACGTCGCCGACCTCTACGACCGCCGTGCCGAAGCCTGTCGTCCGCGAGACCGGCGCCTGCCAGGGGCGCGGCATCGACAAGTTGCCGGTCATGCAGTACGTCACCGAGAACAAGGCGTCCGGCCCGATCGGCATCGGCGACGTGATCACGACAACCGGCGGGTCCACCAGCCTTGCCCCGCCGGACCTCGTCATTGGTCAGGTCGTCAACAAGGTGCTACGCGCCGGGTCTGCCGGACCGCTGTTGGAGATCAAATTGGTGGCCGATCTGAACCATCTCAACTTCGTCCAGGTCGTGCACTACGTACCACCGTCCGAAGTGCCGTCGCGCTAGTGGAGCGACTGTTCCGACGGCCGATCCTGCGCGTCATTCCCGTGGGTCTGATGCTGATTGCACTGCAGCGCACTGCGTTCGCGGACATCCGCCCGTTCGGCGTGTCGATCCAGATCGCGCTGGCCCTCTGTGCCGCCGGTGGGGTGGCCGGCGGCGCCGAGCGCGGGGCCTGGATCGGGTTCGTGATCGGTGTGATGTACGACTTGGGTACAGCAGCACCGCTCGGCCAACACGCGTTGGCCTACGGGCTCGCCGGCTTCACGGCTGGTCTCGTCAATGCCGTGGCGGTCGACCCGCACTGGTGGTTGAAGTTGATCTTCGTCGGTTTGGGCGGTGCGGTCGGGGAGTTCACGGTTCCGGTCGTGCAGACCCTGGTCAGCGATGGGGGTTGGCAGGGACAACGCCTGGGTCGGATCCTGCCGGTCATCGCGATCACCAGCGGTGT
Organism: Actinomycetota bacterium; assembly: GCA_043747765.1. Lineage (GTDB taxonomy): Bacteria > Actinomycetota > Acidimicrobiia > Acidimicrobiales > Ilumatobacteraceae > WLMZ01. The sequence goes on along the minus strand of JAYTOM010000297.1, from coordinate 2,381 downwards.
ACTCTCATATCCGTTCGTCCCGCTCGGCCGTTGGTGCCTGGCGATCCGACGAAAGACCTGGAAGCCACGCACCGAATGACGTCCGCGCGCCACCCCCACCGTTGCCAGCGACAAGAATGTGAGTATGGCAGTCGATAAACGCGCCGCTCGACTCGGCGCGCTCGCGCTCGTCTCGGTGATCCTTCTCGGGGCCGTCGGCACCCGGCTCTGGTTCCTGCAGACGGTGCAACGCCAGGCGCTGCAGTCCAAGGTGAACAGCGGCCAGACGCGCACCCAGATCCTGCTTCCCGAACGCGGCCAGATCTTCGATACGCAGGGGCGGATCCTGGCCACCAACCGACGAATCCTGACCGTCACCATCGACCGCAGCGTGATCCGCAACGCGGTCAACCGGACAGAGTTGTTCACACGATTGTCGGGTCTGCTGAACACGCCGGTCGAGGAGATGGAGCGACGCTGGAAAGACGTGCAGTACAGCCAGTTCTTGCCGCTACCGGTGGCCGAGGACGTGTCCGAGGCAACCGTGATCGAGATCGAAAGTCGCAGCGAGGACTATCCCGGGGTGCACGGCGAAGAGGACTCGGCGCGGGTCTACCCGTATGCGCCGCTGGCCAGCCACGTCATTGGATACATGGGTCTGATCCTCGCCAGCCAATCCGCTGCCTACCAGAACTTGAACTACCTCCCGACGGAGACCGTCGGTCAATTCGGTGTCGAGCTGAGCATGGAAGCGACCCTGCACGGCAAATCGGGCAAGGTCGTCTACCAGGTCGACAGCGCCAACCACGTCGTCAGAGAACTCAGCCGGGTCGAGCCGGTGCCGGGCAAGGACGTGCAGCTGACGATCGACCTGAAGGTCCAGCAGTACGCCGAACGGGCGCTGGAGACCGAGCTCGAGAACCAACGCCAAGCCAAAAACACCACGCAGATGGCCAAGAACCCGCAGGACAAGAAGCTCATCTACAAGTTTCTCGTGCCCGAGCCCGGCCAGAACTGGACCCTCGACGCCAAGGGCATCGAATACCTGCCCTTCTCGGCGCCGGCCGGTTCGGTGGTGGTGATGAACTACGAAACGGGTCAGGTGGTTGCGATGGCCAGCTATCCGAACTTCGACAACCGCTGGTTCACGGTCGGTCTGTCTCAGGCAAAGTTCAAACAATTGTTTCCGGAGCCCGACGCCAACGATCCCAATCGCGCCGACAAATCGATTCTCGTCAACCGCGCGATCCAGGGGCAATACAACCTCGGATCGACGTTCAAACCGTTCGTTGCGTATTCGGCGATGATGGCCGGGGTGATCGGCCCGACCGAGCCCTTCCTCGATCAGGGCAGCTGGAAATTGACGATCGACAAGAGCAAGTGCAATCAAGGTGTGCGTTGCGAGTACTTCAACGCGCTCGGTCCGTACGGTGTCCCGGCCGTGTACGGGCCCGTCACCGTGGAGAGCGCGCTGGCTGTGTCCAGTGACGCGTTCTTCTATCGCCTCGGCGAACTGATGTACACCAAGGACCACACGCTGCTCGGCGACGAGTTGCGCAGCTTCGGGTTCGGCTCGAAGACCGGCATCGACCTGCCGTTCGAGTTCACCGGTCGAATTCCGACGGCAGAGCTCAAGGCCGCTCTGATCGACAAACACGTCCTTCGGAAAAGCGAATCGCGCAGCCTGGTCGTCGGTGACGATGTGCAGTTGGCAATCGGTCAAGGGCTGCTCGCCGCCTCGCCGCTGCAGTTGGCGAACGCGTATTCGACGATTGCCGACGGCGGCTACTTGCACCGCCCGCACATCATCCAGGCGATCTATCAGGGTGGGGTTCCGACGAGCGCGCCGGGCTACGGAGATTTCGGTTCGGCGACACTCATCCAGTCGTTCGACAAGCCCGAAGTGATTCAGCAGATCGACTTCCCGAAAGCGGTTCACGATCCGATCGTCAACGGCCTGACGAGGGTCATCTACGGTCCAGGAGTCGAATACCCGAAGGGCAAGCCCCATTCGACGACGGGCTTCACGATTTTCAAGAACTACCCGAAAGGCAGCCTGCTGCTGGCGGGCAAGACCGGCACGGCACAGGGTGCGGCGAGCAAGCCGTGGTTCGACTCCTCCGTGTTCGCGGCCTACAGCCGGGACACGACCAAGCCCTACACCGTCGTGTCGTACCTGGAAAAGGCCGGCTACGGAGCCAAGGCCTCGGCGCCCCTGGTCAAGTGCATGATGGAAGCCCTCGGTGGCACCGGCCCGGTGATGGATGAGCCCGTGCTGTCGGATCCACTCGACCAGACATCGGTGCTGCCGGCGCAGCCGAACCCGTTGGCCGACATGACCTGTGCGATCAATGTCTACGATGCTGCGACGACGGTGCGCGACTGATGGCTTTCTCGGTACT
>JAYTOM010000296.1:0-2708 GCA_043747765.1 Actinomycetota bacterium | reverse complement strand
AGGAGCGTCGTGCCCGAATGGCTCGAGACGATCGGATCGGCGGCAGTTGTCGAAGAGGCCGAAGACACCGGCATCGTCTACTTCAGTCGGTTCTACGCGCTGCGCGACGGATACGATTATCCCACGGCCTCGGGGCTCGTCGGAGGTGATCTCGGATACCTGAAGTACGGCGTGTTCGTCGGAGACAACCGCACCTTCAGCATCACGCTGGCAGTTCCGACCGAGGACGTCGAACTGCGCCGCACGCTCGGTGACGTCAAAGCCTTCGAACTCGCCGCGAGTCAGTTGACGGTGACGGCGGAGTGGTTGGACGGACGAGCGGAGCCGATCACAGCAACGGTCGCAGTGATGGCCGGGCTGCTCAACCGCTGGCGCGACTACGTGATCGACGGCGAACCTGTTGCGATCGGAATCGTCCCTGTCGGCGACGCCATCCTGTGCACAAACCCGCTGTACGGGCGAGGGTGTACAACGGCGTTCTGGGGGGCACACCTCTTGGCCCAGGCACTCGAGGCCGAACCCGACGACCTCGTCGCGATGGCTGCCTCGTACGACGCTTGCGTGCGTACCGAGATCCGTCCCTGGTACAACGCTTCGGTTCACCAGGACGGCGAGGCCCGCCGGGTGGCCGAAGCAATCCTTTCGGGCGTCGACCCCGACGCCGATTCAGACGATCCGCGGACCTTCGTCAGAGCGCTGCTGCGCGACGGCCTCGCCCCGGCGATGCGTCGCGACCCCGTGGTGCTGCGTTCGTTCATGCGCACCCTGAACATGTTGTCGACGCCGGACTCGATGGCCGCCGATGCCGATGTCGGGGCACGGATCTTCGCAGTGTGGGAAGACCGTGGCAACCGCGCGCCAGAAGCCGAACTGGGACCGAAGCACCGGCAGGACTTCCTGCGGCTCCTTCCCGCCTGATCTGGTGACCGTGTGGCGAAGCGAGCGGGTCAGCCGCCGGCCACGGCCGGGATGATCGACACTGTTTCGCCGTCGGGCACGACGGTGTCGAGGCCATCGAGGTACCGCACGTCGTCGTCGGCGACGAACACGTTGACGAACTTGCGCAGCGCGCCTGTCTCGTCGAACAACCGGTCGTCGAATCCAGGGAACTGGGCGTTCAGATCGGCGAGAACTTCGGACAACTTCGAGCCGTCGACTTTCACCGTCGAGCTTCCTCCGGAGAGCGGGCGCATGGTGGTCGGAATTCGAACGGTAACGGACATGATCGAAACGCTACCGAGGTGGTCGGGAATCGCCACGACCCGGCGCTGAACAGCTGCGCGCCTGGGGAATTGGCACCCGATAGCCTCCCGCCCATGCGGGTGCTGGCTGCGGTCGACAAGTTCAGAGGCACCGCGACAGCAGCCGAGGTCGCGCAGGCCATCGGCCACGCGTGCTGGCAGCTCGGTCACGACTGCGTCGAGGTCGGGGTGGCCGATGGTGGAGAAGGCACGTTGGACGTGCTCGGCGGAGCGAATCGCACGTCGCTCGTGACAGGTCCCCTCGGTCAACCGGTCGAGGCTGACTGGCGTCTCAGTCGCGAATCCGCAGTCATCGAGATGGCCACCGCGTCGGGGCTGATGTTGGCAGGTGGACCCGAGCACAACGATGCGCTCGCCGCCACCACGAAGGGAACCGGGGAGTTGATCGATCAAGCTCTCGACGCGGGAGTCAAGAAGATCATCGTCTGCCTCGGGGGTTCGGCGACGACCGACGGGGGATTGGGCGCACTGCGCGCGATCCGTGCGCCGCAACGGCTGCGCGGTGTCGAGCTGCTCGTCGCCTGCGATGTGACGACGAGCTTCGTCGATGCGGCGCCGATCTTCGGGCCGCAAAAGGGCGCAACCCCGGCTGAGGTGTCGATGTTGATCGGTCGTCTCGAGCGTCTCGCCCAGATGTATCTGCAGGACTACGGGCTGGACGTTCGCGGAATCCCTGGGAGCGGGGCGGCCGGTGGTCTCGCAGGTGCACTCGTCGCGCTCGGGGGAAAGCTGATGCCCGGATTCGACCTCGTTGCCGACGAACTGGACCTGCACGACAAGGCCGACGCCACTGATCTGATCATCACCGGTGAGGGTTTTCTTGACGAGCAGAGCTTTCGCGGCAAAGTCGTCGGTGGCATGCAGTCGATCGCCAAGCGGGCGCGCAAGCCTGTAGCCGCGATCGTCGGCGACGCCGAGAACAACGTGGTCGACCGGATCGAACACGTCTCGCTCGTCGTGTCCTACGGGCGCGAGGCGGCGATGGCCGAGACCAAGAGTTGCATCGAGCGGGCCGCAATTCAATTGCTCCGCCGGCACACGCCCGCCTGAACCGCTCGGGAGCGCAAGCCGGTGAGCCGGCGATGGTGGTCAGCCGGCGATGGTGGTCGCTACAGATGCCGGATTCGCGACGGCAATGGCCGGCAGCGCTTTGTTGGCGAGATCCTTGCCGATCATGACGAGCACGGTGGCAGAGCCGATCGATGCGCCTTTGACCGGGATCGGCGTCGGCATCGCCAGCGCATGTACAGGGCTTGCCGCCGTGCTGTACATCTGAGCGACTGAAGCGGCTGTCGCCTCGGCGCCAGCCACGTAATACACCTTCGTCGTTGGCAGTGACTTCTCGGGGCCGAAAGCGTCGGTCGGAGCACCCATCGTGAACCCAACGGCCTTGAGTTCTGTTGTGGCGAAAGACGCCGCACCTTTTTGGCCGGATGCGTTGGCGAC
>JAYTOM010000295.1:0-2344 GCA_043747765.1 Actinomycetota bacterium | reverse complement strand
ACGTCGCGAAGTCACTTGTCGAGAACCAACCGAAGACGTCGATCAGGACATCGGCGGTGCCGGCCGCCGGCGTGACGAGCTTGACCGTGATCTTGCCGCTCGGGCCGACCGTGAGCACGGTGAGGTTGGGTACCGTCTGTCCAGCGGCGTAGTTGACGACGCTGGAGGTGCCGGGTGTCGAACCGGTCGGGTAGACCTGCAGGTACCCGTCCTTGGTCGGTGAAACGACAGTGATACTCACCGCAACAGCGAGCACATTGGTGGCGACGGCCGGGATGCCACCTTGGCCGAGGATGGTCACGTCGGCCGTACCGCCGGTGGGGCTGGTGGGAATCGGGCCGACCGGGCTGTTGATACCCGGGGCGCGGGTGTCGTAGATCCGTGCCGGGGTCAACGGGTGGTATTCACCACCAGCGCCGAGTCCTGCTGCGAACGCTGCCGGGACGGGCCCGACGTCCGCTCCGGCGGACACTGCGAGCAGTGACGCGACGAACGCCCCGACGATCAATGAACCCCTACGACGAAATTGCATCCGTGCCACTTCCATCTTCAATCGCATCACAATCCTGTTCCAGCGCCCGTCGGCAGAGCTTAACGGCAAACGTCGAAGCGGTGGATTCATCCATCGTGGACGGATGATCAGCGGTTGGCAGGATCGAACGTGGGCGCGATCGATTGCGCCGAGACCACGGCCATCAGCCGGTCGTGCTCGGCCTGATCGGCATGGGTCGCCTCGTCGATCAGCATCACGGGGATGTCGTCGCGCACGGCATAGGCCATCTGCAGACGAGGGTTGTACAACAGCGCCTCGTCGGCGACGTAGTACAGCGGGCCTTTGTCCTGCGGGCAGGCGAGGATGTCGAGCAGGCGTTGGTCGATGGCCATGGGGGTTCCGTTCGTTCGGTTGTTCAGCCGCTGGTGATCAGCGACAGGAGCTCGGCGACGTGCTGGTCGCACTCGTCACGGTTCGGCGCTTCGAGGTTGAGGCGCAACAACGGCTCGGTGTTCGAGGGCCGCAGGTTGAACCACCAGGCACCGCAGTCGACGGTGAGACCGTCGAGGTGATCGAGCCCGGCATCGGAGAAGTGTTCGGCGATCATCTGCAGCACTGCGTCGGCGTCGTCGACGTGAGTGTTGATCTCGCCACTCGACGAGTAGCGCTCGAGCGGCTTGCGCAGCACGGACAGGTCCTGATGACCGCGACTCATCTCGTCGAGCACGAGCATCGAGGCGATCAAGCCGCTGTCGGCTCGATAGTTGTCAAGGAAGTAGTAGTGGGCGGAGTGTTCGCCCCCGAACACAGCTCCCGTCTCAGCCATGATCTGCTTGATGAACGAATGGCCGACCTTGGTCCGCACGGGTACTCCGCCGTGCTCGGCAATGACCTCGGGCACCGCCCGCGAACAGATCAGGTTGTAGAGGATCTTCGCCCCTGGGTTCTTGCGCAGCACGCTGGTGGCCAGGAGCGACGTCGTGGTGGAGCCGCTGATGCCGCGACCCTGCTCGTCGACGACGAACACGCGGTCCGCATCGCCATCGAAGGCGAGACCGATGTCGAAGCCACCCGAGACGACTCGGGCCTGCAGATCGCGTTGGTTGGCCGGCTGCAACGGGTCGGCCGGGTGGTTGGGGAACGTGCCGTCCAATTCGCCGTACATGACTTCCAGATCCACCATTGCCAGACGGTCGAACACGACAGGCACGACGAAGCCACCCATCCCGTTGGCGGTATCGGCGACGACGCGCAGCGGACGCAACTGCGAGATGTCGACGAACGAGACGACATGATCGGCGAAGACCGAAAGCAGGTCGCGCTTGGTCGCGCGACCTGAGCGCTCGGCTGCCAATGGCCCGTGGCCATCGAGCACGGATTGTGCAATTGCCTTGATTTCGGCCAGACCGGTGTCGGCACCGACCGGACGTGCCCCGGAGAGACACAGCTTGACACCGTTGTACTGGGCAGGGTTGTGCGAAGCGGTGAACATCGCCCCCGGTGCATCGAGGCGACCGGCTGCGAAGTACAGCAGATCGGTCGACGCCAGGCCGAGGTGGACGACATCGACGCCCTGCTCCATCACGCCCCTGGAGAACGCATCGACGAGTTCGGGGCCCGACGGCCGCATGTCATTGGCGACGATCAGGAATTGAACCTTGGTGAACGATGCAAACGCGACCCCGAGTGCGTGCGCGACGTCGACATCGATCTGATCCGGGACTGTGCCCCTGATGTCGTAGGCCTTGACGATCGCGTCGAGTTGTTTGGTGTCGGAGATTGATTCGGAGGCGGGCATGACGACCATGGACGCTATCGGCGAGGCGGCGAATCGTCCGGAGTCGGTGCGTC
>JAYTOM010000294.1:0-13818 GCA_043747765.1 Actinomycetota bacterium | reverse complement strand
AACGACAGGTTGAGCAGGTGATGAGCCTGCTCGCTGCTGTACGTCCGAACGAGGTTGGCAGCCATGTTGTACGTCGGGCGGAATGCCGAATTGAGGTGGAACCAGCGGCTCGCCGCAAGTCCAGCCACCTGATCGAATGTGGTGAACGGATTCCAGAGAACGATTGCCTGGCCGAGTTCGTCGATGCCTCGTCGACCGGCGCGGCCGGTCAGTTGCGTGTACTCGCCGGGTGTCAGCATCGCGTGGTGCTCGCCGGTGAACTTGGTCAGCTTGTCGATGACCACTGTGCGCGCCGGCATGTTGATTCCGACGGCCAGTGTCTCCGTGGCGAACACCACGCGGATCAGGCCTTCTGTGAAGCAGGCCTCGACGACCTCCTTGAACGGTGGCACCATGCCGGCGTGATGCGCTGCGATCCCGGCTTCGAGTTGGGCGAGGAACTGTCCATAGCCGAGCACGGCCAGGTCGGCCGGATCCATCCCGGCGAGACGGGCCTCGGCGATCTCGCGAATCCGCTCGCGCTGCTCGGCGTTGGTCAATCGCAACCCCGCAGCGAGGCAACTCCTGGCGGCCTCGTCACACTGGTTGCGGCTGAAGATGAAGTAGATCGCCGGCAGCATCCGCTCGTCGTCCAACCGCTCGACGACTTCCAGTCGACCAGGCGCGTAGAGCTTGCGCCTCGGTGAGCCACTCTTGCGTCCGCGGCCGCCCTTCCATGGTTGGGACCCGTCGTCGGTGAGCCGGGACACGACTTGGTTCGGACGATCGTGAACGAGTGTCGGGAGCAGGTGCAAGTGGCCGGAACCCTTGTCGCCCACCATGTAAAGGTTCTCGAGCGTGACCGGGCGCTTGTCTTCGAGCACTGCAGTGGTCGGTCCGCGGACGGTGGAGATCCACTCGGTCAATTCCTTGGCATTGCTCACGGTGGCTGAGAGACACACGAGTTGTACATGTTCCGGGAGGTGGATGATCACCTCCTCCCACACCGGGCCGCGATACGCGTCCTGCAAGAAGTGCACCTCATCGAGGACGACGAGGGCCAGGTCGGTCAACGCCCCGGAACGCCCGTAGATCATGTTGCGGAGGACTTCGGTCGTCATGACGACGACCGGCGCATCGCCGTTGATCGTGTTGTCGCCGGTCAACAGACCGACCCGCTCGCTGCCGTATCGCTGGACGAGGTCGTGGAACTTCTGATTCGACAACGCTTTGATCGGCGCTGTGTAGAAGGCTCGCTTGGCGTTCCTGAGCGCGACCTCGATGCCGTACTCGGCAACGACGGTCTTGCCGGATCCGGTTGGAGCGGCGACGAGGACGGATTGACCATCGTCGAGAGCATCCATCGCCTGCAATTGGAAACGATCAAGTGGGAACGCGTACTGGGCAATCAGTTCCGCTCGGTCGGCACGCACGTTTCGGTCAGGGTCAGGCGGTCAGGCCGTTGCGCCGGCGAGTGTCTCGCCGTCGGGATCGTCATCACTGTCGTCGGGTCGCGGATGCCTGCGTTTGTGTCTGGCGAGCAGCATCCCGACGCCGATCGCGGCGATGTAGAAGATGGACATCGGGATCGCCAAGGCGAGCATCGAGATCGGATCGCCGGATGGCGTGATCACCGCAGCCAAAATGAAGATGACCATCACCGCATACCTCCACTGCTTGCGCAGTTGGCTCGGTTTGACGACACCGACGATCTGCAGGAACACGAGCAACACGGGGAACTCGAAGCCGACGCCGTAGGCGGCAACCATCAGGCCGACGAAACTGATGTACTTGCTGATCTGGAACACCTGCTGGACGTCGGAGCCAGACCAGGAGACCAGGAACTCGATGGCGTACGTGAGCGTCCAGTATGCAACAGCGCCGCCGAAGATGAACAACACGATGACCGACGTGATGAACGGGATCGCATACTTTTTCTCCTTGGAATGCAGACCCGGCACAATGAAACGCCAGATCTGCCAGAGGATGACCGGAAAGGCGAGAGCGAGCCCCCCATACAGGGAGATCGTGATGCGAGTGGTGAACCCATCGAGGGGTCCGAAGCCGGACAGCTTGCCGTCACAGAAGCCTGCTGGTTTCGATTTGCAGAGGTTGAAGTACGGCCTCGTGATGAACTTCAGAACGCGTTCGTAGAACGTCATCACGACGATCACGCCGACGGTCACAGCGAGCAGACTGCGCACGATGCGGACCCGCAATTCGGCAAGGTGATCGCGTAGCGTCATCCTGTCGTCGGGACCCCTGAGCGTGGGGCGTGCCGAGCCCTTGAACGGGTTTTTCACTCGACGGACGCCTCTTCGGAGACTGGCTGCCGAACCCCGCTTTCGACGGCGGGAACGACCCTCGTTGGTTCAGGCGATGATTCGACATTCGATGCCGCCGCGACGACTGCGGGGGCCACGCTCACGCCAGCGAGTCGGCGGCTTGTGCGGTCGCCGATCGGTTGCCCTGCTGTTGCGGGAACCGCCGGCGGCGAGATGGGCTCGACGATGATGACGGTTTCGACGGGAGCGGTTTCGACGGGAGCGGGAACCGGCGTTGCTTCCGGGACGTCAGACGTCGCCCCGACCGCCCCGGCAGGCTCAGCGGAGTCGACCGGATCCGCGGACGCGGCCGGATCCGCGGACGCGGCCGGTGGTGCCGCTGCTGCGGGGGTCACGGGGGTCACGACGGCCATCGAACCAGACTGTGGCTTGATGACGGCGTTGATCGATTCGGTCAGCGAACTGGTGTCGAACATCGCCGATTTCTTGGCCAATTCGGCAGTCTCACGAAGCTCGCGCATCGGCTCGTCCAACACGGATTTCATCTCGTTCTGGAAGCCAGATGTCATTCGCTTGAAATCCCCGTAGACCTTGCCGGCCTTGCGCATCGCCTCTGGCAGCTTGTCCGGTCCGAGAACCACGAGCGCAATGATGATCAGGAAGAGGATCTTGCTCCCGGACAGGTCGAACACGCTGGTCAGTCTAGGTGGAAGATTTACGGACGAGAAGCCACCTTCGGGCACCTGCCAGAATGAAATTGTATGCAGCAACGGCTCCCTTCATTGCTCGAACATCCGGTCGCTTTCGCTCATCGCGGCGGGAAAGCGCACGCGCCGGAGAACACCATCGAAGCCTTCCAGCTGGGACTCAAACTGGGTGCGACGGGTCTCGAAAGCGATGTCTGGTTGACGAGCGACGGCGTGCCCGTACTCGAACACGACGGCGTGGTCCGCAGTCGATTCAGCCGTCGCGCTATCGGTGATCTGCGCCGGAGTCAGTTGCCATCGTTCATTCCCACACTTGCCGAACTGATCGACGAATGCGGCACGGGCTATCACCTGTCGCTCGACCTCAAGGCACCGAACGTCGGGTTGCGCGTTCTGGAAGTCGTCGGCGAGGTCGGCCCGGAGCTGCTCCCCCGGCTGTGGTTGTGTGAACCGTTGTGGCAAGACCTCCTCCCCTTGCGCGATCATGCCAAGGGCGCCAAGCTCGTCGATTCGACCCGGCTCTCCCGAGTCAAGGAAGGTCCCGAACGACGCGCTGCGACGCTGGCAGGTGAAGGAATCGATGCGATCAACATGCATCACACGGACTGGAACGGCGGACTCGTCACCCTGTTCCACCGCTTCGATGTCTGTGCAATTGCGTGGGACCTGCAGTTCGAACATGTCCTTCGGCCGATGCTGCGGATGGGCATCGACGGGGTGCACAGCGACTGGGTCGACCGGATGATGGATGCCTATCGCAGCGAACTCGGTACTCCCCAACTGTGACGCGCGTCGAGCGCTACAGCCACTGCCAGTCGCTCTTCGGCCAGATCACCACGAAGGCGCGGCCAACGATCTGGTTGTAGTCGACGGGTCCGAGGCTGCCTCGACTGTCACCCGACCCCGGCCGGTTGTCGCCCATCACGAAGACATGATTCTTGGCGATCGTCAGCGGGGCGAAGTTCGGCCCGCATGACTGCGGGGTGACGATGTTCCGGTTGAGATACGGCTCGACCAACACTTTGGTGTTGATGTACACGACGCAGTCACGCATCTCGATCGTCTCGCCCGGCAGCCCGATGACGCGCTTGATCAGGTCGCGCTGGGTCAGCCCCTGTGACTCCTCGAGGACCACCACGTCACCACGGTTGGGGTCATGGAGGTCATACGAAAGTTTGTTGACGAGCACACGATCGAAGTCGTGCAGGGTGGTGTCCATCGAGTGGCCCGAAACGTAGAACTGTTGGACCACGAAGACCTTCATCAAGACGGCAGCGCCGATCGCGATGATCACGACGAGGCCCCATTCGCGGAACGAACGCGCGAAATGGGTCCGCTGGTCCGTTTCTTTGGAGTCCTTGGCCACAGCCGTTACCGCCGGTTCAACGTTCGTAGCACCGTTGTCGAACGAAGCCGAAGCGGACTCGGGCTGGTGTTCGTCGTCCAACAGACGGTCGATCTCGGTCATCGCCGCCAGAGTATCCGACGCCGACGCCAGCACCACGGCACCGGAACACGTCTGCCAGGTCGTCGGCCAGCTCTACAGCGACGCGATCAACTTCTCGACGCGCTCGTCGCGGCTCTTGAACGGGTCCTTGCACAGCACTGTGCGTTGGGCCTGATCGTTGAGTTTGAGGTGAACCCAATCGACGGTGTAGTCCCGCTTGCGCTCCTTGGCCCGCTTGATGAATTCACCACGGAGACGAGCCCGGGTCGTCTGCGGCGGGACATCGACGGCATTGTCGATGTCCTCGTCCGTGCACATCCTCTCGACCATGCCGCGGTCCTGCATCTTGTAGAACGGGCTCCTTGACCGGCTGACGTCGTGGTACTGCAGGTCGAGCAACTGCACCTGGGCGTGGCCGAGCGGCAAATCGTGTTTGGCTCGGTAGGCCTCGATCAGCTTGTGTTTGATCACCCAATCGACCTCACGGTCGAGTTTCAATGGGTCGTTCTCGATCGTCGAAATGCAGTGTTCCCACATCTCGAGCGCTTTCTGCTCCATCGGCGGAAAGCCTTTCGTGTCCGCGTAGCGAAGGGCCCGATCGAGATATTCGCGCTGGATGTCGAGCGCGCTGACCTCGCGACCATTGGCGAGCTTCACCGTCCGCCGACATGTCATGTCGTGACTGATCTCGCGGATGGCGCGGATCGGGTTCTCCAACGTCATGTCGCGCAGGACCACCTGAGGGTCCTCGACCATTCTCAGCATGCATGCCGCCGCACCGACCTTGACGAATGTCGTGTATTCGCACATGTTGCTGTCACCGACGATGACATGCAGACGTCGGTATTTCTCGGCATCGGCGTGAGGCTCGTCGCGGGTGTTGATGATCGGGCGACTACGGGTGGTGGCCGACGAGACGCCTTCCCAGATGTGTTCCGCGCGTTGGGCGATCGAGTAGACAGGTCCGCGTGCGGTCTGCAGCACCTTGCCGGCGCCTGTGTAGATCTGTCGGCTGACCAGGAACGGGATCAGGACCTCGGCGTAGTGCCCGAGGTCCTCGCGGCGGCTGGTGAGGTAGTTCTCATGGCATCCATAGCTGTTCCCGGCCGAGTCGGTGTTGTTCTTGAACAGATAGATGGTGCCGCGGATGCCTTCTTCGCGAAGCCGTTGCTCGGCCGACTCGACGAGACTCTCGAGGATCCGTTCGCCGGCCTTGTCGTGGACGACGAGGTCATAGAGCGAGTCGCACTCGGGGGTTGCATACTCAGGGTGTGAGCCGACGTCGAGATACAGACGTGCTCCGTTCTGCAGGAAGACGTTGCTGCTACGTCCCCAGCTGACGACTCGGCGGAACAGGTAGCGAGCGACCTCGTCGGGGCTCAGCCGGCGCTGGCCGCGCAGTGTGCAGGTGACCCCGTACTCGTTCTCGAGCCCGTAGATTCGACGCTCCATATCGTCAACCTAGCTGTCACTGCCGCGTCGCGGTGTCCACGGCGACGTTCTGACGACGTCATCGTCGCCAACGAAAGCGGACGGTGTCACCAGGACGAACCTGGGCGAGACGGTCGAGGTCGCCGGGGTCGACGACCGCAATCACGGGGTAACCACCGGTGGTCGGATGATCGGCCAGGAAGACGAGTGGCTGTCCGTCGTTCGGAACCTGAATCGCGCCATCGACGATTCCCTCGGAGGGCAGTTCTCGATCGTCCAGTCGCTCCAGGGCCACGCCGGACAGTCGGACACCGATCCGATTGCTGGACGGCAGCACCACGTACGGCGACTGCACGAGCGTGCGCTGCGCGTTGTCGCTGAACCAATCGGTGCGGGGGCCAGGCCAGATGGTCAACGGCCAGTTCGTCACGGCTGACGGAGGTGCAAACGCTGTCGGAACGGGTGTGCCGGGGTCGGCGCCGATGCTCAGCGTCGATCCACTGACCAATGGCTCGGGGCCGACGTGGCTGAGCAGGTCGGTGCTGCGTGATCCCATCACCGGTTCCACGGCGATGCCGCCACGAACAGCGATGTACGTGCGAACTCCCGCCATTGGCGGGCCCAGCGCGATCTCGCTGTCGGGGGGCAGAGCGACAGGTTGGCGCATACCCATCCCCGATGCGCCGTCGACGGTGATTGCGCACTCGGCACCCGTGACCGCGATGAAGACGGCTGACCGGAAGCGGAGGCGGGTCCCGCCGAAGGTCGACTCCAGAACAGCCGCATCGTCGTGGTTGCCGACAAGCCGATTGGCCAACGCCGCCGCAGCGCGGTCCAGCGCGCCGCTGTGACCGACACCAAGATGAGCCCAGCCCGGTCGGCCGCGATCCTGCACGGTGCACAATGCTCCTGGATCGACGACCTCGATCATGCCGGTGTTCAACGCCGCTGTCCCGGTCACCGGTCATTCACTCACTGGAACGAATCGCACACGGTCTCCCGCAACGATGAACGCCGGCCGAGTCCGACTCGGATTCCACATCTCGACGGTCGCATGGCCGAGCAGATGCCAGCCGCCTGGTGAAGCGGTGGGATAGACCCCCGTGAAGTCTGCTCCGATGGCGACCGATCCGGCGTCGACTCGCGGACGCGGAACCGACCGCCGAGGCAGCCACAGTGCCGTCGCCAATCCGGTCAGGTACGTGAAGCCCGGCGTGAAACCCGAGAACGCGGCCCGGTACTCGACCGCCGAGTGCATGTCGACCACGTCGGCAACCGAAAGACCCGTGCGTCCGGCAACGTCAACGAGATCCATTCCGTCGTAGACGGTCGGCACGTCGACGAGCTCACCCGCTGGCGTCGGAACGTCGCCGTCGCCGAGTGCGGCCACGATCTGGTCGATGGACATCAGTTGCTCGGGCCGCTGCGCGACAACCAGTACTGTGCGCGCTCCGGGCACGACCTCGATCACCCCGGGGACAGCACGATCACAAAGCTGTGTGGCCAGTGCAGCGGCCTGCTCCACGGTGTCCAACTCGAACATCACCGACGTCGGACCGCACGGCAAACGGCGGCTGATCACGGCATGAAATGCTTGATCGCGATGCCCGCCAGTTTGAGCGCTGCTCTGATGGACTGTGCAATCTGCACCGACCCGGGCGTGTCGCCGTGCACGCAGATCGATTCGGCCTGCAACGTGATGACGGTGCCATCCAGGGCTTCGACCTCCCCGTCCGTGACGAGACGAACCGTCCGCTGCACGATCGACTCGACGTCGTGCAGCACGGCGCCAGGTCGTGAGCGGGCGAGCAGCGTGCCGTCCGGCTGATATGCGCGATCGACGAAGGCTTCGGTCACGGCTCGGAGTCCGGCGTCCGAGGCCATCTGCAGGACGACCGAGCCCGGGAGGCCGAGGATCGGAAGTTCACCGATGCAGGCAACGCCATCGACCACGGCCCTCGCTTGAGCGGGATGATGGAAAATCGCGTTGTACAACGCGCCGTGCGGTTTGACATACGACACACACGTGCCCGCTGCTGCCGCAATAGCCGAGAGGGCACCGATCTGATATGTCACGGCATCGCGCAACTCGTCGGGATCGATGTCAATGAATCGGCGACCAAAACCAACGAGGTCCGGGTACGAGACGTGGGCGCCGATGGAAACACCTCGTTCAGCCGCGACGAGACAGACCCGCCGCATGATCGACGGATCGCCGGCGTGGAACCCGCACGCGACGTTGGCGCTCGAGACCGCTTTCAGGAGCGAGTCGTCATCGCTCATCGTCCACGGCCCGAGTCCCTCGCCCAGATCGCTGTTGATGTCGATCGAGGATGTCATCGTGGCCCGTCCGTCAGGACGTCGCGAGGAGTGCGGCCACTTCGTCGTCGGACAGCCGCTTGAAGCAGCGTCGGCCGTTGGAGCGGGACAGGACGGCGATCTCCAGATCGTCGGCCGACAGGGTGCGTTCGGCACCCGCCAGCGCCGCAACCGCAGCTTTCAGTACGGCGCCGAGGTCCATCCCTTCGGACCACGACTCGCTGAGCTTTGCCGTCATTGCGTCGGAGTCGCCGCCGAGGACGCTGAAGCGGCGTTCGTCGAACACGGTTCCGTCGTACAGGATGTGGAACAACTGATCGCCGCCCTGTTCGTGCGAAACTTCAGCAACCAGGATTTCGACCTCCATCGGCTTCATCTCGTGGGTGAAGATCTGACCGAGCATCTGCGCATAACTGTTGGCCAGGCTGCGCGCGTCGACATCGTCACGGCTGTATTGAAAGCCTTTGAGGTCGGCTGCGCGCACACCGGCGACTCGGAGTTGGTCGTACTCGTTGTATTTGCCGATGCCGGCGAAGGCGATCCGGTCGTAGATCTCGCTGACCTTGTGCAACGTGTTCGACGGGTTCTCGGCAACCAGCGCGATGCCGTCGGCGTAGCGCATCGCAACAGCGGCTCGCCCGCGGGCGATTCCCTTGCGGGCGTAGTCGGCGCGGTCTTTCATCACCTGTTCGGGTGCGACGTAGAACGGCATGCTCATGTGCGTGACCTCATCTCGGCGGCGATCGCCACATAGCGCGCGGCCAAGTCGTCGTCGTCGATGCGGTTCCACCCGTCGGCGGTGATCGTCGCGATCACCGGATAGATGCCCCGCAAGGCATCCGGTCCCCCCGTCGCCGAATCGGCATCGGCGGCTTCCCACAGCGCGCGACAGGCGAGCGTGATTGCTTCATCCCTGCTCAGGTGTTGATTGTGGCCGAGCTTGACGACGGTGCCTGCGTGCAGGCTGCCGGATCCGGTGGCGACGAACTCCTGTTCCTCGTAGCGACCGCCGGTGGCGTCGTAGGCCCACAGTCGTCCCGTCCCGCGTCGCTGATCGAAACCGGCGAAGATCGGTACGACGACCATGCCCTGCATAGCGGCCGGGAGGTTTCCGCGGACCATCATCGACAGCTGGTTGGCTTTACCCTCGAGACTGAGGTACGAGCCTTCGACTTTCTCGTAGTGCTCGAGTTGGAGCTGGAAAAGCTTGATCATCTCCATCGCCGGGCCGGCTGTTCCGGCGATTGCGACACCGCTGTATCTGTCTGCCTGAACGACTTTTTCCATCGTCCTGTGGCTGATCAGATTGCCGGAGGTGGCTCGACGATCGCCGGCCATGACGACTCCGTCGAGGTAGCGCAGGGCGATGCACGTGGTGGCGTGTGGGACACCCATGTCGGCATAGGAACCAGCAACCGCATCGGGCCGGAGCCCGACGCGACGGAGCAACTCGGGGAAGTTCGCACCAGGATCATCTCCGGCAGCGAAGAACGGCATTGACATTCGGTCTACTCTCCGCCCTTTTGGACGTAGCTCTTGACGAAGTCCTCGGCGTTGGTCTCGAGTACTTCGTCGATCTCGTCGAGCAGGTCATCCAACTCGGCCTTCAGCTTCTCGCCCTGGGGCGCCGTTGCCGGTGACTCGGTGACGGTTTCGTCGGTACGCGTGGGAATGGGCTTCTGTTTCTGCGTGCGCTCGGCCATGTGGTGGTTACTCCCCTTGTCGTGCGGTCTGTTCAGTCACGTGCATGCGTTGCTCCGTCAGCCTACGAGCCCAGCCGGGACAACAACTCGGATGCTGTGTCGCAGTCGTCGAGCAGTGCTGCGACGTGATCGGCGGTGCCCTTCAGTGGCTCCATCATCGGTACCCGACGCAGTGGATCGCGGCCGATGTCGAACACCATCGAGTCCCAGTTGGCGGCCACGATGTCGTTCGGCCACTTCTGCAGGCAGCGACCGCGGAAATAGGCGCGAGTGGTGGTCGGCGGTTGGGTCATCGCCGCGCGGACGTCGTCGTCGGAGACCAGGGTCTCCAGACCGACCCTGCGGGCCAGGCATCGCTCCGCGCGCAAGTCGTGGTACTGCAGGTCGATCGCCTTCAACTTGGCATCGCCCGGCTTCAGGTCGTGCCGCTCGGCGAAGGCGGTGACGAGCCGCTCCTTGGCCACCCAATCGACCCAGCCTGCCACCGTGTTGCGGTCCCGTTCGAGCCCCGTCAACACCGTCTCCCAGCGCGCCAGGACGTCGGCGCCGACGGTCTCGCCGACCGCTACCAGGCCGTGGCTGCGTTCGTACTTCTTCGCCCGCTCGAGGATTGCCCACTGCATCTCCATTGCTGTGATCCGCTTGCCGTCGCGGAGCATCACCGTGCGCCGCAGCGACGGATCATGGCTGATCTGACGGATGGCCGAAACGGGGTTGGCGAGCGTCAGGTCGGTGCCGAGCGCGTCATCCTCGATCATCGCCAGCACGATCGACGTCGTGCCGACCTTGAGATAGGTGGACACTTCTGCCATGTTCGCGTCGCCGACGATCACGTGGAGGCGGCGATACTTCTGTGGATCACAGTGCGGCTCGTCCCTGGTGTTGACGATGGGCCGCTTGAGCGTCGTCTCCAGACCGACTTCTTCTTCGAAGAAGTCCGCTCGCTGGCTGAGTTGGTAGGGCACTGCGGCGGCCGTGCTGCCGACGAATTCGGTGCCGACCTTGCCGGCCCCGCAGAACACCTGGCGGGTCACGAAGTGTGGCGTGATCTGGGCGACGATCCGGCCGAAGGGCGTTGCCCGGTCGACGAGGTAATTCTCGTGACAGCCGTAGCTGTTGCCCTTGCCGTCGGAGTTGTTCTTGTAGGTGACGATCTCGCTGCCGTCGTTCAACAACCGCCGCGCAGCGTCCATGCTGACGCGCACGATCTCCTCAGCGGCGCGATCCCAGCGGACGATCTCGAGCGCGTCGACGCACTCGGGAGTCGAGATCTCGGGATGGGCATGGTCGACGTAGTAGCGCGCCCCGTTGGTCAGCACGGCGTTGACCAGTTGCGTCTCGACCTCGGGAGCGAAGACCTCTTCATAGCGAAAGCCGCGCGCATCGTTGCCCGGCTGCTCGTCCTCGAAGTCCCATCCGACCTTACGCAGAACGCCACTGACGTAGGCGTTGATGAGAACACTGGATGCTGCCACAGGATTAGATTCCGCGCCACGAACCTGGATGCCGTATTCGGTCTCGATACCGCACACCTTGGCGATCGCCATGTGCGTGACCCTAATGGGTCGGCACGCGAAATCGTACTACAGGTACTGGCCGGTGCCGACGCGCTCGATCGCCCGACCACCTTCGACGGAGGCGGCTGCTTTGCCCTCGTTGACCAGGGTACGGATAAAGACGATGCGCTCGCCCTTCTTCCCGCTGATCTTGGCCCAATCGTCTGGATTGGTCGTGTTCGGCAGGTCCTCGTGTTCCTTGTATTCCTGCTTGATCGAATCGAGCATGTCCTGGGTGCTGACACCTTTGACGCCACCCGCGATGAGTCGTTTGATCGCCAGTTTCTTGGCCCGACGGACGATGTTCTCGATCATCGCGCCGGAGGAGAAGTCCTTGTAGTAGAGGATCTCCTTGTCGCCGTTCTGGTAGGTGACCTCGAGGAATCGGTTGGCCTCGTCGTCGCGGTACATCTCGGCGACGGTTTCCTCGATCATCGTCGGCACGAAATGGTCTGGTGCGATCGGGATCTCGTCGGTCAGGTACTGAGCGAAGATCTGCTTGGCCGCCTTGGCGTTCGGGCGCTCGATCTTGATCTTCACGTCGAGTCGGCCGGGACGCAGAATGGCCGGATCGATGAGGTCTTCGCGGTTGGTCGCGCCGATCACGATCACGTTACGCAGGCCCTCGACGCCGTCGATCTCGGCCAGCAACTGCGGCACGATCGTGCTCTCCATGTCAGAACTGATCCCGGATCCACGGGTGCGAAACATGCTGTCCATCTCATCGAAGAAGACGATCACCGGCCAGCCCTCTTCGCTCTTCTCGCGGGCCCGCTGGAAGACCAGACGAATCTGGCGCTCCGTCTCGCCGACGTACTTGTTGAGCAGCTCGGGGCCCTTGATGTTGATGAAGTAGCTGCGACCTTTCTCGCCACCGGTGGCCGAAGCGACCTTCTTGGCGAGGCTGTTGGCGACGGCCTTGGCGATCAGGGTCTTGCCGCATCCGGGGGGGCCGTACAGCAGGATGCCCTTCGGTGCCGGCAGGCGATGTTCGGCGAAGAGCTCCTGATAGAGATACGGCAATTCGACGGCATCGGCGATCTGCTCGATCTGATCGTCGAGTCCGCCGATGTCCGAATACGAGATGTCCGGGACTTCTTCGAGGAGCAGGTCTTCGACTTCCGATCTGGCCAACTTCTCCAACAGCATTCCCGTACGGGGGTCCATCCGGATGCTGTCGCCGGGGCGCAGGTGGGTGCCACGGATCGCATCCGCCAACTCGCAGATCCGCTCCTCGTCGGCGCGTCCGACGACCAACGCACGAAAACCGTCGTCGAGTACCTCTTTGATGGTCACGACCTCGCCGGTGGTGTCGGGCTGACGAGCGAGGATGACGTTGAAGCTCTCGTTGAGCACGACTTCGGCACCGCGTTCGAGCGTGTCGTGTTCGATGTCGGGATGCAGGCTGACTCGCATCTTGCGACCGCTGGACAAGACGTCGACCGTGCCGTCGTCGTTCTTGCCGACGACGACTCCGTACGCCGAGGGTGGCTGGGTCAGCTTCTCGACCTCGTCGCGCAGCGATGCGATGTGTTCGCGTGCTTCGCGCAGTGTGTAGCTGAGCCGCTCGTTCTGCGATGTCAGATGAGCCAGCTGGCCCTTCGTCTCGAGCAACCGTTCCTCCAGCGCTCGAACCCGCTTCGGGGCGTCGACCACTTTGTGGCGAAGGTGGGAGATCTCCTCCTCGAGAACGACGACCTGGGCGCGAAGAATGTCGATGGACTCGTCAGGATCTGCTGTCACAGGTGCACCTCCGGGTTCTGGTCCCGTCGCGAATGCTCGCTGGAAACCGTCATCACGTCGAACCTACACCGCACGAAGCGAGTTCAGTGGGCAAGGTACTGCTTCGGGCGAGCACGTCGAAAGCAGAGGTTCGTTGATGCCTGCGTGTACAGTGGGGGCGCTTTCGACAGCGACTCAGGAGACAAAAACATCATGAAGGTCTGGATCGATCAGGATCTGTGCACCGGCGACGGGCTCTGCGAAGAGATCGCTCCCGACGTCTTCACCCTCCTCGACGACGGGTTGGCGTACGTTCGCGAAGGCGCGACGATCTATGCCACGGCGAAGGGCAATCTGCAGGGAGCCGAGGGTATGGCCAACATCCCCGACGGACAGCTGGACGGCGTGATCGAAAGTGCCGAGGAATGCCCTGGCGAGTGCATCTTTATCGAGCCGTAGTCGGCACACGACAGATCTGACAGCGAGGGGACGCTCCGGCGTCCCCTCCCTCGTTTTTCGAGCTGGTCGTCAGACGTACGGAATATCGAGGTCGTCAGGAGTGACGTCGTCCTCAGGCGTGAGATCGTCGAGATCGATTGCGTCGACCGCATCGAGATCGACAGGTTCGCCCGATGCCAGCGTCCGCTCGTGGACACCAAGGAATCGAGC
>JAYTOM010000293.1:0-7172 GCA_043747765.1 Actinomycetota bacterium | reverse complement strand
CGGATTGCGATGCTGCGCCTGTGCCAGGCGGAACTCGCGAGTGGTCAGGTCACCGATGCTGAGCGAGAAGCCGTGACGGCGTGGCTGAGCGGCGAACTGCGCCAGATGTCGATGCTGCGGTCGGCGATGATCTTCCGCCGCATCGGCCGCCACAACGCTCGATCGATGTTGTTCTCGCTGGCCCACTGGCTGGCCAAAACTGGTCACACCGGTTTGGTGCTGCAGTTCGATATTCGCCGGCTCGGCTTCGCTCGTCGACCGCTGCCCGAGGAGCGAAACGGGCTGTACTACACCAAAGCTGCGCTGCTCGACACATACGAGCTGCTGCGCCAACTGGTCGACAACACAGACGAACTCGGGCGGTGCGCCATCGTGGTCATCGCCGCGCCGGAGTTCATCACGGATGAGACCCGCGGCATCTCCGCATACCAAGCCCTTCGACTGCGAGTCCATCACGAGGTGCGCGACCGCACCCGCGACAACCCCTTTGCCTCACTCATTCGACTGGGGAAATCATGAACCCCACTGCGTTGCAGGCTCGCAGAGCGCTCGAGGCGTTGCGTGCCGGCGTGCCCAGCCATGACGCCGTCTCAGCGCTCGGATCGCTCCAGACGGCCATCGACGATCGGTTCTCCGAGATGCTCGTTGCCATCAATGACCCCGAGCGCTCCGAGCCGGTGGGCGGCATGCTGATCGGCGGCGGCTTCGGCTCAGGCAAGAGTCACGCCCTCGAGCACCTCGCGGCCCAAGCGTTGCGCGCCAACTTTGTCGTGTCGAAGGTGGTCATCTCCAAAGAGACCGGTCTCCATGATCCGGTCAAGGTACTACGCGCTGCTGTCGAGGAGGCGCGCGTGCCCGGACGTCGAGGCTCGGCGATCGACGAGATCGTCGCTTCGCTGCGCACGACATCGGCGGAGTACGCGAAGTTGTACCGATGGACGCACACCGACGATGCGCCCGTCGACAACCGCTTTGCGGCAACGCTGTTCGTCCACGAGTTCGCTCGCGGCGACGCCGAGTTTGCTGACCGGATCGTGCGGTTCTGGGCCGGCGATCCGTTGCCGATGCCCGACCTGCGCCGCCGTCTCAAGGAGGCCGGCGCCGCCGCCACCTACAAATTGATCAGCATCAAGGAACGCGAGTTGGCGGTTCAACGGTTCCGTTTTTTGTCGCGGCTGATGCGCGCGGCGGGGTTCGCCGGATGGATCATCCTGCTCGACGAGGTCGAGCTGATCGGCCGCTATTCGCTGCTTCAACGGGCCAAGTCGTACGCAGAGATCAATCGTTGGGTACGTGGCGACCGTGACGATCCAGGTGCGCCGCTCGCCGCGGTGTTGACCACCGTCGAGGACTTCGAGGCACAGGTACTGGTCGGCAAGAACGACCTGGAGTTGATTCCCAAACGTCTGCGGCTGAAAGCTACCGCTGAGGCAGAGACGCTTGCTGGTGCGGCTGAGGCAGGCATGCGAATCATCGAACGCCAGCAGATCGCCCTCCAACCACCTGACCGCGATGCGCTCGACCGCACCTACCGAGCGGTGAAGGCGCTGCACGCGAAAGCCCACGATTGGGAGCCGCCCGATGTCGAAGGGCTCGAGCGACTGCCATCGAATCGGATGCGGCAGTACGTTCGAGCATGGATCAATGAGTGGGATCTGACCCGGCTCTACCCCGACTATCGCCCGGACACCACCTCGACCGAAGTGCGGCTCGATTACTCCGAGGACGCAGAGCTCGAACGCACAGCGGACGAACCTGCACCCTGATGGCGTCACCGGATTCGTGATGGAGGAACTGAGCCGGCTGATCGAGTTGGTCGGACAGCAACCCGGTGCGACGACGGTGGATCTGCGTGATGCGTTGCGTCGCGATGGGCGCAGTTCCATGACCATCGCTGATGTCGATCGGACGCTCCTGGCCGCAAACGACGCCTTCGTGTCCAACGGCGACGTGCCCCGCCGATGGTGGCCCGCTTCCGCACAGCATGGATCCCGGCTCGTCGATGCCCATTTCGCGACGGCGGCAGTCGTGAGCGCTCCGGCAGCCCCATGTCCGGAGCTGTACTCGTGGCAGAAGGCCGCGCTGAACGCCTGGCACGCCGCTGGCTGTCGGGGAGTTGTCGAGGCGGTCACCGGTGCCGGCAAGACGATGATCGGGCTGGTCGCGGCGCAAGAGGAAGCGGCGCGCCGTGGTCAGGTCGTCATCATCGTCCCGACGCGCGAACTCCTCGCCCAGTGGGCCGCTCTATTGCGATCCATGCTGCCGGCAGCGGTGTCCATCGGGCTGCTCGGCGATGGCTCACAGCAAGGTTTGGACAGCCATGACATTGTCGTCGCAGTGGTCAATTCGGCGCGCATCGTCGAGTTGCGCCCGCGCCGTCCCGGTGGCTTGCTCGTTGCAGACGAATGTCACCGCTACGGATCCGCGCAGAACAGTTTGGTCCTGAGTGACCGGTTCCCACGGCGGCTTGGTTTGAGCGCCACATTCGCACGGTCGGACAACACCCATCTCACGTTGTTGGAGCCATATCTCGGAGGGGTCTGCTACCGGGTGGACTACGCGGCGGCCACACGTGACGGGGTCATTGCGGCGTTCGATGTCGTGCTTGTCGCCGTCGATTTCTCACCCGAGGAGCGCGCCAGCTACGGCGATCTCACCCAACAGATGGCTGTTGCTGTTGCGACACTCGTCTCGCGTGGACACATTCCTCACGACGCAACTGATGCGTTTTTCGGGCTTCTGTCAGCGCTCGCTCGCGGTCACAGCGACGCCGCCGACTTCGCCCGCGCCTATATGCGGGCGATGCAGGAACGCCGCCAACTGCTCGACAACGCGTCAGCAAAGCTGGCAGTCCTCGCAACGCTCGCTCCGAGCGTCGGCCGTGCCAACCGGACGATCGTGTTCACTCAGACAGTCGCAGCCGCCGAGGTCGCTGCTGCCACGCTGCGGGCCAACGGGCAGAGCGCCGCCCCCCTGCACTCGCAACTGTCACCGCCTGAGCGCAAGGCGACGATGGACTCCTTTCGTCAGGGCCGAATCGTTGCGCTCGCTGCGCCTCAGGTGCTCGACGAGGGAGTCGACGTACCCGAGGCCGATCTCGCCATCGTGCTCGGTGCCAGCCGGAGTCGCCGACAGATGGTGCAACGAATGGGACGCGTGCTACGCCGCAAGAGCGATGAACGACGGGCTCGATTCGTCATCGTGTCGGTGCGTGGAACCGTTGAAGATCCGGAGCGGGGTGCCCACGAGATGTTTCTCGATGAGGTGGTCTCGGTCGCGCGGAGCGTCGACACGATCGTGTTCGGCGAGCAGGATCTCGGCCGAGCGCTCTTGCCCTGACCCGCCAACGGATTGTTGCGATTCAGATCGTTTGCTCGCTCGGAGAGTTCCTTGCGTCTCACGCGTCAGGGTTGATTCGGTTCAGGTCGCTTGGAGGGCGACGATGGCGATGTCGTCGCGCGGGTGATTGCCTTCGAACTGGAGGACGTCTTGGAGGACGTCGTCGACGAGCGCGGCAGCTGAGTGTGATGACATGGCGAGGATCTCGCGGACGCGTTCATCACCGAACCATTCGCGGCCACGTCGGGCTTCGTTGACGCCGTCGGTGTAGACGAGCACGGTGTCGCCGGGCTCCAGTTCTGCCTTGGCATCATGGAGATCGACGTCGTCGAAGAAACCCAACAGCGGGCCTGGTTCGCCGAGCTCGGAGATCGTGCCGTCTCGTCGGCGAAGCAGGGCGGCCGGGTGGCCAGCGCACGCCAGCTCGATCCGCCACCCGCCGTTCGATCGCTGCAGACGGACCACGATCGCGGTGCACAGACGATCCGTTGCGTCGAGGCGCAGCACCGTGTTGAGCACCTTCAACACTTCACTCGGCCGTTCGTGTGTGATAGCTGCGGTGCGGATGGTGTAGCGGGCGAGGCTGGTGATCACGGCTGCCTCCGCGCCTTTGCCTTGGACGTCACCGATGGTCATCACCCATAGGTCTGCGGCGAGTTGGAACACGTCGTAGAAGTCGCCGCCGATCTCGTGTCCGTTACCGGCCGGTCGATACCTCGTCCCGATGTCGAGCCCGGCGACTCTGGGTGGTGCGGCGGGGATCAGCGCCTGTTGGACGACTTCGCTGAGGATGCGCGTGTCGTTCTCGGACTTCTCCGCACGCGCCTTCGCGGCGAGCAGCTCGCGTTCGTACTCGCGCCGCTGGTCGGCGGCGAAGATCGCCCAGCGGATGGCCCGCGGCTGACCGTCGGGGTCGCGGTCGAGCACGGCGTTGACCAATGCCCGACGGCGACCACCTTCGACGGTGACGAACTCGAGGGCGATCTCATATGCGGATCCGTCCTGCTGCAGCATTGGAGCGAGGTGCGTTTCGAAGTAGATCCGCGATCCGACCGTCAACAGCTCCTGGATCCGACGTGCCCCGTTCGAGCCAGAGGTCCATCCGGTGCGCTGCCGGAACCCTAGGTTGACCCGTAAGATCGTGCCGTCGGGTCGAGTGGTCACCAGCCCGACCGGAGCGAGATCGAATGTGGTCTCGATCGGCTCTTCGAAGTCGGCGGGCTCGTTGGTCATTCGGCCAGGAATTGGCGGATCGCTTTGGTCGTGATCTCGGGGTGCGACATGTTCGGACAGTGACCAGTCGCGTCGAGAACGACGAACGTGCTCCCAGGAATCGCGTCGTGGACGAACTCGCCAGCGGTGAGTGGGGCAATGATGTCCTCCTGACATTGCAGGATCAGCGTCGGGACGGGGACCGAGGCCAGGTCGGCGCGGTTGTCAGACAAGAACGTCGCGCGTGCGAACTCGAGTGCGATGCGCGGATCTGCGCGACAAAAGCTCGACGTCAACTGGGCGCCGAGCTCTGGGCGGTCGGGGTTCCCGACAATGGCCGGCGCAATCTGCGCGGACCAGCCGAGGTAGTTGCTCTCCAACGCCTGCAGCAAGCCATCGATGTCCTCGGGTTCGAAGCCGCCGACATACCCTTCATCATTCAAGTATCGGGCTGAGGGGCCAACCATCACCAACCGCGAGAACCGCTCCGGATCCTCGATCACGGCGAGCGCGGCGATCATCGCCGACACCGAGTGACCAACCATGATCACGTCCGTGAGATGAAGCGCTCGCACCATCTCGACGATGTCTGCTGCGTACCCAGCAAGTGACGAATATTTCGCGGAGTTGTACGCCCGCACATCTGATCCACCGGCGCCGACATGATCGAACAAGACCACCCGATAGCGATCAACGAATGCCGACGCAACCGCGGTCCACATGTGCTGGTCGCAACCAAACCCGTGAGCGAACACGATCGGCTGACCGGCCGGCGCGCCGGATAACACCACATTGTTGCGCTCCACCACACCCACGAGGCGACACTACCGCCACACCCTGCATCGGGCGCACGAAGAAGTCGGGGTTCGACGATGTCCACATGTGCCCGCTGTTCACGCGCGTCGGCAAGGATCGTCGGCAGGCCGACGCTGAGCTCGGCGAGTTTGGCCTGGAGCGCGTTGACGATGGCCTCGGCGGGCGCGACGGTGGTCAGGATCGGTGTCGACTCCTCGCTCGTCGACGCTCTCGCGGGAACGGTTGCCGTACTGGTCGTCGGCGCGACGGAGGCAGGCTTGGAGGACGAGCCACAGGCGGCGACACAAACGGTGAGGGCCACGATGGCGAAGGTGGCCCTGGCGTGACGCACGCCGAGCGCGAGATTCCTGCAGCAAGGCACGGTCTGTGCCATGCCGACAGTCTGGACCAGCAGGACGGTCGTCGCTGTGATGTTCGGAAGCTGATCCCCGAAGAACTCGTGCCGGTACAACGCATCGGCCGTCCGGTCCTCGACCGGCGCGTCGACAATTTCTTCGCAGAAACCGAGCAGGCTGCGTTCTGCACGCAGAACATCGTGCGTGGTGTCGATTTCACCAACGACCCGCTCCTTCAGGGCCGAAATTTCTCGTATCTCGACACGCAGATCAAGCGCCTCGGTCGACCGAACTTCACTCACATTCCCGTCACAGCATTGAAATGTCCAATGGCTCACTTCCAACAGGATGGGCATGCCGCAATGGTCAACCCGATCGGACGAGTCAACTACGAGCCGAACTCGTGGACCGGCGAACCACCGCGGACAGCGCGAGGACCCCGAGCGCGGCTTCCGGTCGTTCGCAGCGAGCGAGACGGGCGACAAGCGACGCACGCGACCGGAGAGCTTCGCCGATCACTACAGCCAAGCAGGCCAGTTCTACCGCAGCCAATCCTCCGTCGAGCAAAGACGCATCATCGACGCATTCACATTTGAGCTCAGCAAGGTCGAGCGAGTCGACATCCGCGAACGGATGGTCGCCAACTTGCGCAACGTCGACGCGGACCTCGCCACAACCATCGCGAATCAACTCAGCATCGCGATCCTGCCACCAATCACACCCGCTGCTGCGCAGCCGAACAGCTCACTTCCTGCTTCGATTTCGCTGAGCATCCTCGCCAACGGCCCGGCAACCTTCGCGGGCGGCAAAATCGGTGTCATCGTCACCGACGGCGCGCCAACGCCACAGCATGGAACAACCTGCGTCGCATCTTCACGAAAGAGGGCGCCACCGTCGAGGTCATCGCCGTCGCCGTTCTGGCCTCAGCCGACGGGGCTACGACGCTCGCCGGCCACCCGGCCGCCAAGGACTTCATCACCGACGCCATGCGCACTGCAAAATCATCGGACACGTCCCAGCAGCACACGACCTGCTCGACGCCGCCGGCCTCAGCACCATGATCGACGCCGGGTACATCGACATCACCACACACAAAGGAACCATCGCATTCCTCGACGCATGCCGCGCCGGACGCCACTGCAACCGGTGGGGATCAGCGTGACCACGTAGCCCCTCGCCAGACGTCACCCGGCCCGCGCACTTGCTCAGGCCTTGACGCGATCCAACAACGCAACAGACTTCGTCAGCGCGACCGCAGCCGTCAATCTCTTCGTCGTGTCCGTCCCCACCAACGCATCCCTGCTAGCCAGTCCATGAGCAGTGACGACTGTCCGCCCACTTCGTTCCGCGGCGATGTGCGGGAGGGATAGGGTCATCGGCGATGAGTCCGAAGCCAGCCAACCAAGAGCTCCGCGCCGAGATCGCCGCAGCCAGCTCGGCGTGGTCAGGACCCAACGAGCGGACCGCCTC
>JAYTOM010000292.1:0-3362 GCA_043747765.1 Actinomycetota bacterium | reverse complement strand
TCCGGGGCGAAGATCGCCGCGTGGCAGAGCGGCGTCTACGACGCCAAGGACGCCGGCGCCGACCTGCTCGCCTTCACCCTCGACAAGAGCAGCGGCGGCTTCTCCCCGACCACTCGATATCGCGACTACGCGATCAGCCGGAACCTCATCCACTGGGAGAGCCAGACGATGACACGCGCCGACGGCCCAACCGGCCAGCGCTACCAGCACCACCAGAACCAAGGCCGCACCATCCAGCTGTTCACGCGACTCCGTGCCGACGACCGCTCCTTCTGGTTCCTCGGACCCGCGACCTACCGCAGCCACGTCGGCGAGCGACCTATGGCGATCACATGGGAACTCGAACATCCGTTGTCGGGCGACCTCTACCAAGCGTTCGCCGCAGCAGTCGCATAGCGCTGCAGTCAGCGCTCGAGCTTCGTTCGCGAGCCATCGGCATGAACGCGCTCGGCAAACGCCACGACACCAAGCTCTTCGACGGTCAGGCCGTCCAGAACTGTGATCTCGGCGGGACGCTTGTCGGGAAACTGTCCGACGGACAGGAATGTGTCTCGGCGCTTTTGAATCCCAGCGACTCGAGCGATCGCTCCCGTGTTCTGGGCCGACAATTCAATGCGATGTCGGCAAACTTCGAGGAGGGTCCTCGGTGAGAAGGTGATGACATCTTGCGCACCTTCGAGGTTGACGTACTTCGTCAGAATCTTCTCCATTGCAGCGCGATCACTGAAGAGGTAGACGCGGCGATTGAGGATCCCTATCCAATCGCCCACCGTCATGCCGTCGCCCATCAACGAGGCGAGATCCTTCCGCTTGAACAAGGGCGCCTGATCGCGCAGCGTCACGGTCCTGCCTTCGACCCGCATCTCGATCGATGTTCTCCGAGGTTCGGCCCGCAGCTGAGAACGCAGCGAGTCCTCGATATCAGCTGCAGCGATCAGTTGATCGGCCGTGCGAAATCCCAGCCGCCGGATCCCGTCCCAGGCGCCCGCCGGACCGACGTGCCAAATGGTCGGACAGCGATGTAGAAATTGTTCGGGCGTCATCGCTCGACACCTTCGCAGCTACGCCTCAGCAGTGTGGTCCCCTTGGTCGTTCGCGTCCTCGGCGTGGACCCACGACATGAGGTCGTCGAGGTCGTCGAGCACGATGGGCTCGCCGCAGAGCCTGCACCTCCGTCGCTCCTTCGATACGACGCTCGGGGCCGGCAATGCCGAATCCGGTTCATCGCCATCCGGGCCCGGAGAATGGCGGTCAGCCTGGCTCGAGTCAGCGCTCACGCCGACGAGTCGCTCCTCGCGAATGTCATCTTGCTGTTCGTCCCAGCTGACGAGTTCGATCCCCAACTCTCCATGAACTTCCGGCTCCTGGCCGCTCGACGGGGACTCGGCGTCGGGATCTCGGTCGATCTCTTCGACCTCGTGGTCCGGGCGATCATCACCGTCGAGCAGCTCATCCGTACTCTGCTCGTCCGGCAGGACTGTGGTGTCAATCCCGGCGGCGGCGAGGGCTGCGCCAGGTCTGGGTAGCTGCGGTGCCTTGGCGACCCACGGACGAATGCCTTGGAGAACTGTCTGGTAGAACCCGTCGATCGCTCCGAGAATCGAATCGATGAAGCTGCCCCGACCGACACCTCGCTTCGTTCCGAGTTGAGATGTCGCGGCGATCCGGAATCGACGCAGCTCGGCCTTCGGGTCCGGGATCAGAATCGTCGGCTCCTCTCGCACCGCCTTGAGGAGCCCACTGACGCTCGTTCGCGCCATCTGTGCGAATGCATCGATTCGTACCGCGTCGTGCGCGTCGCCGAGCTGTCGAAGGAGCCAGTTAACGCGGGTCAACGGCCGGCCCTCTGCCGGGGCGCCGACATCGACCTCGATCGTGCATCGTCCAGTGCGGATGTCAGCGACGACCAGGAGATCGCCAACAGTGTTCGGCACTCGCAACGAACCCGAGAGCGTCCCTCGCGTGACCAGCTCGTTGAGCAATGCCGCAGGACGAATGGTCGAGTCGGCTTGTTCGCGACGTGACAACGACACCTGGACGCCTGAGCCGAGATCGCGTTCGAGTCGGAGCGCAGCAAATCGCAAGAGCTGGTCCCACCTCGACACCAGCTCGATCGCCCCCTTGTCGTTGCCGCGCAGCGTGCCAGCAAGGACCGCTTCTCGTACGGGGACCCAGGAGCCGCCCATGTCGGTGAAGTCGAGCGCTCCGGACCGCGGGTGTTCGAGGTAGCGAATCAGCTCGGCGAGGATCCACGCCTGTTCCGGGTCGGCGACGCCACGGTGAACACGCTGCAGAACGGCCGCCGAGACGATCTCGGCCCAGGAGAGGTGATGGAGGGCAACCTTCTTCAGCTTCCGCTTGTCGACATCGACGGGATGTACCCCGGCAGCGGGAGCGATCTGATTCGAGATCGTCAGCACGGCGTCGAAACCGTTGTCCTTCGCGATGTCCAAGTAGCTCTCCACCTGCTCGCGTCCAAGATCGTTGTTGCCTGTCTTGACCTCGACGAGTGTCGTCCAGCTCCGCTGACCGCGCGAGATCTGGATGAGGCCATCCGGCCGCACCGTCCGCCCATCGCCATGAAGCAGCGGAACTTCGATGAACGTCTCGATCGCGCCGGCCGGCGCGCCGAACGGCCGTAGCAGCGCCGACGAGAAGTCGCGCACCACCGGCAGCACCGCGAGCAAGGCCGACGTCGCCCGGGTCTCCTGTTCGTCCGGACCGCTGATGCCCGAAGTCGGGATGAGCCTCGCCGGTTGCCAACTCGCTTCAGCCACTGTTCCGTCCATTTCTGCCACACCCACGTGGAACGCCCCGACGCAGTCTGGCACGGACCCCGATGTCGGCCGAGCGACGCGGGATCGCCAGTGGTCCTGCGGATTGCAGCGCTTGGTGACAGCCGTGTACCCGATTCCGCAGTCTCGGACCCCGTTCTCAGACGGAGCGCGTCACGAAGTCGCGTTTTGAGAGGCATGTATCAACGTGAAGGCAACTCGCGATCTCGAAGTCGATGACACACGTCCGCCCGATCTGCTGACGGTCGAGCAAGCGGCCGCGGTCTTGCAGATCGGGCGGAGCTCGTCGTATTCGCTCGTGCGTGAGTACCTCGCGACGAACGGTGCGAGTGGGTTGCCGGCGATCCGCCTCGGCGCTCTCATCCGAGTTCCACGCGCGTTGCTCGAGCAGATGCTCGGTGGACCGATCACGTGGCCACCGATCCCGCGCACCCACTCGGTCGATTCGGCCGCACCGCCCGCCCCCCGTCCATCGACGACACCCCGTCGGTCACGTCGCGCTCAGCCGCATCTGCCCGAGCAGACGTCCCTCCCCCTGCAGGCGTAGTCGGCATGAGCACACCCCTC
>JAYTOM010000291.1:0-3302 GCA_043747765.1 Actinomycetota bacterium | reverse complement strand
TGGGGAAGGTGCCGCGATCACAACAGGATCGGGGTTCGCCACTGCGGCCGAGACGGCGTCGAGGTTTGCCAGGCGGATCGCAGGGGTGGAGGCAGGGACGCCCCCGCGATCCGCCAGGACGGAGTGAGCCGACACGGCGATGCCGATGATCAGCCCAAGAGCGACGAGCGCAACCACGAGGCGGCGGCGCATGTAGACAGCACGCTCGGCACGGCCAGTGCCCGAACGGATACGACCCAGGCGAACATCGAACTGCCGGAGTTCCTGGACTCCGGGGAACAGCGCAAGACTCATGGGGATCCTTCTCGAGTGGGCGGAGCAGTAACGGTCACGGCGAACATGATCGATTCATACCAAAGGGGTATGACAACGATCGCGTGTTCGACGAACGAATGTACGCACTGTCGCACGAACCTGCGTTCGATGTCAACCGTAAACCGAACAAATGTTTGCGGAACGGGTGTTTGACTTCCTCGTCGAACACCCGTACGCTCACGATCATGAACGACGTTCAACTCACGGCCCGGCAACGCCAGATCCTCGATGTGATCGAGATCAACATGCGCGAGCGGGGCTATCCACCGTCGGTGCGTGAGATCGGCGAGTCCGTCGGCTTGACGTCACCATCCACGGTGCACAGCCACCTCGCCACGCTCGAGCGACTCGGCTACTTGCGTCGCGACCCGTCCAAGCCACGTGCCCTCGAGGTGCGGTTCGACGAGAACTCTGGCGTCGCGATGGAACGCCGTCCGGTCCGACACATCCCACTCGTCGGCGATGTCGCTGCGGGCACAGACGTGCTTGCTCACCAGAACATCGAAGAGCTCCTGCCGATGCCCGTCGACTTCACCGGCGAAGGAGATCTGTTCATGCTGCGTGTACGCGGTGATTCGATGATAGATGCGGGCATCCTCGACGGCGATTTCGTCGTCGCCCGCCAACAGGCCACCGCCAACAACGGCGAGATCGTGATTGCTGGCATCGCCGGCGAGGAGGCGACAGTCAAGACCTATCAGCGCAAAGGAATGATGATCTCACTGGTTCCGTCGAACCCGCGTCTGAAGCCGATGGTTTTCCCAGCCGACGAGGTCGAAATCTTCGGCCGTGTCGTCACCGTGATGCGTCGCCTCTGAGCCGTGCAGTCCCCTACTGGTGCGGAGAGCCCCAGGGACTTCCTCCTGGTGCAGGCGGCGGAGGCTGTTGCGGTGACGGTGGCTGGGGGGGATACATTTGAGGCTGCTGCGGCGGTGCGGTCTGCCACGCCGGCCGTTCAACCGGCGGCTGGCCGATAGGCGGCTGGCCGACAGGAGGTCCGGCAGGAGGTGGGCCGCCGGGTGAAGAGCCGACGGGCGGCGCAACCACCGGCTGATACGTGCCGATGTTGCCACCGCCAGAGGGGTTCCATCCGGCGGACTGGGCCGCGACTGGCTTGCGACGCAGGCCGAGGATCAGCAGGAGTCCCCCGAGGACCACGCCGATCACAAGTGCACCGATCGCAGTCGACGTGGCCTTGTCGGCTTGGGCCTTGGGATTCCGGCCGACGGCAATCGCAAAGTCGGTGTCGTCACTGGCAACCGAGAGAACGTACTTGCCTGGCTTGTCGATCTTGAGGGTGCGCACCTCGTTCCCGACGAAACCGCCCTTGTCGTAGCTGGCGCCAGAGGCACTCGCCAGTTTCACGTCGTTGCCGGCGCTGTCGACCATGGTCAGATCCAACGTGATCTTGCCGGAGTGCGAGTATGTGGCGCCGGTGTTTTGGCAATCACCGTGGAGAGTACCGATCTTGCCCTTGGACTCGGTGTAGAACACGAATGTTCCCGTTCCCGTGAAGTTGAACTCTGTGTCACAACCGACTGGGGCGCGTTGCAGGTTGTTGACCGCGTTCTCATAGTGAGATCCGCCGACGATGAACAATCCGATCCCGGCGCCGATGCCGCCGAGCAATACCACGATGCCGAGCACGAGCAGTCCGGAATGTCGCGCCCCTTTCGCCGGTGGCGTTGGTTGTGTTTGAAAAGACATCTCAGTTCTCTCCCAGTCGCTGGATCACCAGATCGATTCGGTCATCGGGTTGCACCACGGCGACGCGCACGTTGTTTGCGCCCCCAGCACCATAGAAGTCGCCTGGACTCACGAGTGTCCCCGCTTCCCGGGCGAGTCGTTCGGCGAAGGTCCATCCATCCAATGCATCAAACCACAAATAGAAACCACCAGCGGGCATTCTGATCTCGAAGCCCGACCATTTCGACATCGCACGGGCGAGTACGTCCAGCCGGCGCGCATATCGGTTGCGCTGGGCGACGACGTGTTCGTCGTCGCCAAGGGCAACGACCGCCGCCGCCTGCACGGGTCCCGGCACCAACATTCCCATGTGCTTGCGTGTCTCCTGCAGGTAACCAACGAGTTCGGCATCGCCGGCGTAGAAGCCGATCCGCAGTCCGGCCAGATTCGAACGCTTCGACAGCGAATGAAGCGCGATCACCCCGTCCAGACCCGATTCCAGGATCGTTCGTG
Organism: Actinomycetota bacterium; assembly: GCA_043747765.1. Taxonomy (GTDB): domain Bacteria; phylum Actinomycetota; class Acidimicrobiia; order Acidimicrobiales; family Ilumatobacteraceae; genus WLMZ01. Next base: position 788 of record JAYTOM010000291.1, on the reverse strand, counting down.
CCGGCCCGTCCCATGTGAACTCGGCGTAGCACTCGTCACTGAAAACGGGTACATGATGAGCACGACCCCACGCTGCTGCGGCGACGAGATCGTCGAGCGCACCGGTTGGGTTGTTCGGACTGTTGACCCACAGGACGAGGGCGCGGGCTGCGTCGACGGGATCGATGCTGTCGAGGTCCAATCGACCGGACGCCGTGCTACCAACGGCGACGCCACGGCAGCCGGCGAGGATCGCGCTCATCTCATACGTCGGGTAGGCGACGGCCGGGTAGAGAACCGTGTCACGATCTGGCGTCCGCAAGTGGAGCAGTTGCGCCACGGTCGCCACGAACTCCTTGGTGCCGACACATGCAGCGATCTGCGCGACCGGCACGTCCACTGCGAATCGGCGGGAGATCCATGCTTGCGCGGCCTGGCGCAGCGCAGCTGTTCCGATGCTCGGCGGGTAGCCACGCTCGGCGTTCGACGCCGAGAGCATCGCGATGACGTCGGCTGGGGGCGGGTCGCAGGGAGTTCCGATCGAGAGGTCGACGATTCCGCCAGGGAGCGCTTCGGCCATTGGCTTGAACGTGTCGAGCCGGTCGTAGGGGTAGGGCGGGGGGACGAAACCGGAGGTCATGATGCTGTCAATCCTGCCTGAAGTCGTCAGTCGGCTCTCAGCTGGCGACGATGAATTCGCTGAGTCGCCCTGACGACGCGCCGGCGAGCCGGGCCCGAATACGAATGCCGTCGGCCTCGTTCGACGTCGAAACCACTTCGCCCTCGCGATGCACGGATGCAATCACATC
>JAYTOM010000290.1:0-1802 GCA_043747765.1 Actinomycetota bacterium | reverse complement strand
AGAAGTTCGTAACGAAGGTACGCCTCGAAATCACCAGCGAACCACACGTGGCCACGACGTAAGCACCGACGATCGGCCATCCGGCATGGTGCCCGGATGTGTAACTCAGGTGGTTCAGGGCCAACTGCGCTCGAACCGGTCCGCGTCGCAACGCGATCAACAGCGTGATCGAAACGCCGACACCGATCACGAGGAAAGCATCCATCGCAATCCGCAGCCGTCCGCTGGGCTCGATTTGCCTGACAGCGAACGGCACGTAGATCGGAAGCAGGACGAAAGCAAACAACAGGTATAGCCACGTCGCCGTACGGCCCGTCTCGGGCGACGCGTGTCCCTGCATGCCAAACCACACGAACTCCTCGTCCAGTTGGTGTAGGCCGAACAGCAGCGGGACGGCCGCCAGTGCCAGGTACTCGCGTCGCTTTCCGACGTGGCGGAGAACATCGATTCCGACGGCGCTGACGGCGAGGCCACCGACGACGTCGGCTTGAACGGAGAAGCACATGGAGCGCCCGTCATCCAGTCGTTGCAATTCGTAGTCCGAGCGGCGACGATCCAGTGATGCAGATCGAGTCGGACCGACAAGACCGGGGCCGGAACGGGCCGATGCTCGTTGCGTTGCACGTCGGCCAGTTCGCGTTTGCGGGCATCGTCGCTGCGGTGATCGTCGGATTGGCAACTGCGGTTGCCAGCCGACGCGTCGGTGAACGAGAGGGCATTTCCGAGGCTCGCGTCACCACGCTGATCAAGGCCGAAGGCGTGGTCGAACCGGTGCTCACCGACTCGCTTCTGGGCGATGCGGGCGGTCCCACCGTCGCCCGATTGCAGGCTGTCGTGACACGCGAGGTCATCGACAACTCGCTCGTTCGGATCAAGCTGTGGTCGAAAGGAGGCACGATCCTCTATTCCGACGAGCCACGTCTGATCGGTCGACAGTTCACCCTGGGTCCAGATGAGCTGAACGCGTTGGGCACGGGACGGATCGTCGCAGAGGTGAGCGATCTCCAAGAACCCGAGAACGTGTACGAGCGCGAAATCGGTTCGAAGTTGTTGTCGGTCTACCTTCCTGTACACACCCCCAACGGCGAGCCACTCCTGTTCGAGGCCTACTTCCGGTACAACTCGGTGCAAGCAAGCGGGACTCGGCTGTGGCGCAGCTTCGCCCCGATCTCTCTCGGCGCGCTGGTCATGCTCGAAATGGTGCAGATCCCACTCGCCTGGTCTCTGGCTCGTCGCCTGAGGAAACGGCTCCAGGAACGAGAAAGCCTGATGCAGCGCGCCCTCGACGCATCCGAGGTGGAACGACGCCAGATTGCCAGCGACCTCCACGACGGAGTCGTGCAGGACCTCGCTGGTGTCGCCTACGCCCTGTCGGCACGCGCGCGCCGGACCGGCCCGGCTGATGGCATCGACGACGCTGAATGGCGAGAGGAGTCACAACAGATTGCCGAGACGGTGCAGGAGAGCATTCGCTCTCTCCGGTCACTCGTGATCGATCTGTATCCCCCGAACCTCCGCGAGGAGGGCCTGGCTTCGGCACTTCGTGATCTGGTCGAACGCGCAAGGGACAACGGATTGAACGCCGAGCTGGACACATCGTCATTGCACGATCCGCTGCCCGACGCAGTGGCCGGTCTGCTGTACAGATCCGCCCAGGAGGGGCTCCGTAACGCACTTCAGCACGCAGATGCAACGTCGATCACCGTTCGCGTCCGAACGGCAAACGGCAACGTCGTTCTCGAAGTCGTCGACGACGGCCGTGGATTCGATGATGCGACACTTGCCGCGCGAGAAGCAGACGG
>JAYTOM010000289.1:0-4667 GCA_043747765.1 Actinomycetota bacterium | reverse complement strand
AGCCAATCGACCAACGGTTTGCCCGGGCCGGCCACAGCGACAACGCCACCCAACTGTGCGTGGCGCTCGACGATGTGCACTCGGTGCCCTCGCAGAGCGGCGACTCGTGCGGTTTCCAGACCTGCGACACCTCCGCCGACGACGACGACGTCACGGGGCCGAGTCGTCGCCGTGTACCAGTTCGGATCCTCGGTTTCGCGCCCACTGGTCGGCTCGCCGACGCATGTCACGATCGGATTCCGCGCGTCGCGCACCTGACACGTCTGGTTGCAGCGGATGCACGGACGGATGTGCTCGGGCGTGCCGGCCGACAGCTTGGCGACCATGGTTGGGTCGGCGATCTGAGCGCGCGTCATCTCGACTGCGTCACAGACCTCGTCGTCCACGGCGCGGTCGGCCTGACCCCAATCGACGATTGATCCCTGCAGGATGACTTTCGTCGACTGCCCAGCGGAGCGTAGGGCGTCGGTCACGGTGCGGCAGACACCGATGTTGAAACCAGTCGGTTCGTGGAAGTCCGGACGGGTCTTTTCGATGCTGAAGATGGAGCCGCGCACGACGACGACATAGTCGAGCCCGCACCCGGCGAGTTCGTGGGCGATCGCTGGTGCCATCTCCGGGGTGATGCCCGCCCATGGTGCCAATTCGTCGCACGAGAGGCGCAGCCCAACGATCCGGTCCGCCCCGATGTTGGCTCGAACGGCAGCAATCACGCGGCGGCCGAGAAGCGACCGGTCGGTCCCCCATTCGTCGCCGCGCTGGTTGGTCAAGCCAGACAGGAACTGGCGGATCAGGCTGTGCTGACCAACATTGATCTCGGCACCGTCACACCCGGCTTGCGCCGCCAGCCGAGCGGCGCCACCGAACCCGACGATGACGGCCTCGATGTCTTCTGGCTCCATCCATTTCGGCACTTCGCGGCTGTTCACCTCGGGCACTCGCGACGGCGCCCACAGTTCGCTCTGGTTGTACGCCGACGAACCCTGACCACCGGTGTGATCGAGGCCGGCCATCATCACGCTGCCGTTCGACGTGCAGATCGCCGCGAGCTTCGACCAACCCTCGGCACATCGCGATGCGAGAGGCGAGCGTTCGTACGGCCAGTCGCTGTCGTGCACACTCGCGCCCTCTGCAACCACGATGCCGCAGCCGCCCTCAGCACGGGTCGCGTGATAGCGGACCCAACGCTCGGGAAGCGCCCGGTTGTCGTCGGCCAGGTTCGTGACGTGAGGGCCGAACATGACACGGTTCGGTGCGGTGCGCGCACCGAGGCGGAGAGGTTCGAGGAGGCGCATGACTCAGCGATTCTTATCGAGTGACAGCTCTTCGCGTCTCATCAACCGTTTGATGTTCGACCCGTGCTTGATCAGAACGAGGCAGCCGAGCAGGATGCTGGCGACGATCTCCCATGCAGGACTGCCGAGGATGGCCTCGCCGATCGGCAGCAGGGCGATGATCGCCAACGACCCGAGCGAGGCCTTTTTGGTCAGCCGGCTGACCGAGAACCAGATCACCAACAGGATCGGCGACAGGACGGGTTGCATGACGAACATCGCGCCGCCGACGGTGGCCACGCCCTTCCCGCCCCGAAACCGTGCGACTCCGAAGCGACCGACGCACGGAAGCATGTGGCCGAGCGCGGCTACACCGGCGCAGATGTAACCGGCGCGCCGGTCAATCAGCGCCAATGCCGTCCCGGCCGCCACCGCACCCTTGCCAGCATCGAGCACGAACACCAACACGCCCCGCTTCCACCCGAGCACCCTGCTGACGTTCGAGGCACCTGGATTGCCGGAGCCAGCTGTCGTGATGTCCACCCCGCTGGCCCTCGCAACCATCACCGCGCTCGGGAACATACCGAGCAGGTAGGCCGCAGGGACCAACGCGATGATCAGCACGAGAGGATTAGCACGAGAGGATCAGCAGCGTGGTCAGGCAGGCGTGAACATCAGCTCACGGAAACGGGTTTACGCGACAGCGACAGCCGGACCGGCTTGGTGTGGTCCATACTCGGCTTCGGGTTGGAGGCCAGGTCGACGCCGTCCAGCAGGTCTTGACCGTAGCCCTTGACGCACTCGGGGTCGGGCCCGTCGAGAGGCAGTCCGGTGAAGAACTTGGCGGCCATGCAACCGCCCTGGCAGGCGTCGTAACTACCGCAACTGCTGCACGCCCCGGCCGACTGTGGCTCGCGCAGCTCGAGAAAAAGGTCGCTGTGCTTCCAGACCTGTGCGAATCCCCCTTCGTCACGAACCGAGCCGGCCTTGAACTCGTCGTGGATCACGAACGGACAGGCGTAGACGTCGCCGATGGGGTCGATCAGACAGACGACTCGGCCGGCACCGCACATGTTCAGGCCGGGCAGCGGCTCCTCACCGAGCGCGTTGAGATGGAAGAACGAGTCGCCGGTCAGGACATTGTCGCCATGCGCCACCAGCCAGTCGTAGATCTGGCGCTGCTGGGCGTTGGTCGGATGCAGCTCGTGCCAGGTGTCGGCGCCGCGGCCGCTTGGGCGCAGGCGGGTGACCCGCAACTGTGCGCCGTAGGAATCGGCGAGCGCCTTGAACTCGTCGAGTTGATCGACGTTGTGTCGGGTGACGACGATGCTGATCTTGAACGGTCCGAAGCCGGCTGCTTTGAGGTTGTCCATCGCCCGGCGAGCCATCCCATAGCTGCCATCGCCACGCACAGCGTCGTTGGTGTCGGCGTCGGTGCCGTCGAGGCTGATCTGGATGTCGAGGTACTCCATCGACGCCAGCCGCTGGGCCTTCTCGAAATCGATGAAGGCGCCGTTGGTCGAGAACTTGACGCCGATCCCCTGGGCGATCGAGTAGTCGAGCAGCTCGAAGAAGTCGCGCCGGATCATTGGTTCGCCGCCGCCGATGTTGATGTAGAAGACCTGCAGATCGCGCAGTTCGTCGAGGACCCGTTTGGCCTCGGCCGTCGTCAACTCACGAGGGTCGCGCTGACCGCTCGACGACAAACAATGCACGCACTGCAGGTTGCATGCGTATGTCAACTCCCACGTCAGACAGATCGGGGCATCGAGCCCACCCTTCAACGTGGTGACAAGACTTTCAACGCTCATTGGCGCACCGTTCCATTGCCGTGTTCCATCGACTTCTCCTTGTGCTCCAATGAGCGCTGCGCGCCGCCTTGATGGTTCCCTCGCTGCTCTCGCTCACGAACGACCTCCGATGATTGCAATGATTCGAATGCGTCGGCGAAGTTCTTCCAACGGTTCGGAGCGATCTGGCACGCCTCGAGTGTGGCCTGCAACGACGGGTGATCGCCGAGAGCCTCGGCGACTCTGACCATGTCGACGTGCTTCAGGAAGACCAAACGGCGGTTGCCGTAGTGATAGGCGAGCGCGCCGAACGACTCGGGTCGCAGTGCGACGTGCGGATGCAGTTCCAGCGCTCTCTGAAGCTGCTGCTCCAACACGGTCTAGTACACGCCGCACATGCCGTCGATGGAGATCTCCTCGACGAGCAGTTCTTCGTCCACCATCTCGTCTGCGGACTGTTCGGCATCGGTCTCGGTGGCAATTGTGTCTGCGACTGTCTGTGACATGGAAGACCTCCGGTAAGCGAGCGCTGGCAGCGAACGCTACGGGGTTGTGCAGCGCTTCGCCAACATGTCGGTCATCACCGTGATCTCTGCCTGCTGGCCGCTGACAATGCTGGTGGCCAGCCGCACGACATCGGGTCGATCGGTGCGGGCCAAGACGGCCTGGCCCATGACGACCTGGGCCATGACGACCCCGGCGGTGTGATGCGCGATCATCAACTGCAGGAACGAAATCTCCGCCTGCTCGATCGGCAACGTGCCCAACGCTGTCACCTGGGGTCGAGTCGCCATGCCTGGCATCCGCCCGTCGGCCGTCATGGTCGTGGACGTACCGCTTGCTGCGGTGCCCGACATGCCGCCCATTCCGCCCATGTCAGAACTCGATGTGGAACCCGGCAGCAGGTTGTCCGACCGGATCCACGCCATCGGTGTCGCGGTTGACGTCGGGTTCAGGCCCCACTCGTCCAGCCACCCGCTCATCCGGCCGATCTGGCCCTGTTGACCGAGCGCGATGTCCGTTGCCAAGAGCTTCAGATCCGGGTCGGTTGTACGGTCACCGATCGCTTCGGCCATCGCGACCGCTTGGGCGTGGTGGACCGACATGTCACGGGCAAATCCGGCTTCGACCGATGTGTCTCCTGGCAGATTCATCGCAGCGGTGAAACCTGGACCGGTCGTGTTGGCAATGGTCGAAGGGCTGGAACTGCTGCACGACGCGAGTGTCGCAACGGCGACGATCACGGCGAGCGTTCGCTTCATGAGATCGGGTTCCCGAAGCCACCGCTGCAGGTCACTCCGAGTTCTGGTGTCTGCGGGCCCTCCTGATACTTCTCCACGAACTGCGCGAGTCGTGGATCGGTGACGGAATCCAGGCGCAGCTGCAACCCCCATGCTGCAGCGACGACGGCTTCGCCCTTGGCCAAGCCGGGATACGGCGTGACGAGGATGTGCGTCTGGTTGACGGCGAACGCCGCCAGGATCGCGACCTGATCCGCTGGAAGGCTGGGGTTGTACGCCAGCCACACCGCGCCGTGTTCCAGCGAGTGCACGGCGTGCTCGTTCGAAACCGCGTGGTTGTACACGCCGCAGTTCTGCCAGAC
>JAYTOM010000288.1:0-1842 GCA_043747765.1 Actinomycetota bacterium | reverse complement strand
GTCGGCTATCAGAAGCAGTCGGAGGGTAACGCGCAGTTCGCGCTCGGCTCGGGCAAGGGGGCCTCGATCGGCGCCGGCGGCGCGTTCGCCCCGTACATGCGCTCGTACATCGACCGCTCGGGTGCGCCACTCGACGTCGGCCCGATGGTCGCGTTGAAGGACCGCCTGAATGCACACAAGAACCCTTACGCACACCTGAAGATCGCTGACCTCTCGCTCGACAAGATCAAGAACTCGCCGATGATGTGGGATCCGGTGCGGTTTCTCGAGTCGTGTCCGTCGTCCGACGGCGCGTGCGCAGTGGTCTTCACCGACAAAGCGGGCGGCGATGCGGCGGCACGCGCCGGTCGTAAGCCAGCATGGATCCTCGGCAGTGCGGTTCGTTCCGAGCCGTCCTCGTTCCCGGGCCGTGATCCGGTGCGACCGGTCGGCGCGGCTGATTGTGCCAACGACGTCTACCGTCAGGCCGGCATCACCAACCCGCTCGAGCAGATCGACTGCGCCGAATTGTACGTACCGTTCAGCTGGTACGAGCCGATGTGGCTGGAAGCGCACGAGATCGCTGCTCCTGGCGACGGGTGGAAGATGGTCGAGAGCGGCGCAACTGCACTCGGCGGTTCGTTCCCGGTGAACATGTCCGGTGGCGTGTTGTCGTCGAACCCGATCGGCGCTTCTGGGTTGCTTCGTTTCGCTGAGGCGGCGATGCAAGTGCGGGGTACCGCTGGCGAGCACCAGGTCGAGAACGCCAACGTGGCGCTTGCCCAGGCGTACGGTGCGTCGGCACAGTACTTCGCGATGTGGGCGGTCTCCGGCTCGCTCGATCCGTTCGGCAAGTAACAACTCGTGACGGGTCGTTCGTGACGGCGCGGCTGGTGCAGCGTGCGGAGCCACCTCCGCTGGCATCGCTGCCACCAGCCCAGCGCAAGCGTTGGGACCAGATCGTGCGCGCCGCCCTCGAGATGCTCGAGGACGGCGAGTACGAACAGATCCAGGTGCGCGACGTCGCCAAACGCGCAGACGTCGCGCTCGGCACGCTGTACCGGTACTTTGCTTCGAAGGAGCATCTGTACGCCGCGGTGATGTTGCTGTGGGTGAACTCGTTCAATCGGGGTCTCCAGCGCAAACAACTCCCCGATGATCCCGGCGAAGCACTGAAGGAACTGCTGCGCCGCTCGATCGCAGCGTTCGTCGCCAAGCCGCAATTCCTTCGGGTGGAAATCGTGATGGAGGGTTCCAACGATGTCCACGCTCGCGAGCTGATCAGTCAGTTCGCCGGCGAGTACGCATCGGCGTATCACGAGACGCTCGCTGGTCTGCCGGAGCAGCAGGCGGGTCAGATCGAGATCATGATCCAGTGCGTCCTGACCAAGATGTTGCATTCGTACGCACTCGACAGAGTCACCGTCGAACGGGTCTACGAAGTCGTCCTCGGCACAGTCGATCTGGTCTTCTCACAGCCACCAACACCCCATTCACCTCGATCAGCACCACGAACGACAACTCGACCTACACATCGAAGAGAAAGCAGGACTCGTCCATGAGTTTCATCAGTGACATCGGCGCCATCGACACGATGATCGGTTTCCCGCACGAAGACATGAAGAGCACATACAAGTTCATCACCGATCAGGTCAAGGACACGCAGAGCAAGGAAGAGTTCGAGTTCCCGGCCGAGTACATGTTCAAGGACGTCCCGGAAAAGAAGCTGCGTTACTCCAGCGACCCGATCGCCGTCACACTCGGTGAGATGGACAAGTGGGGCATCGACCGCGGCATGATCGGTGTCGGCGACGAGGGCGGCACCGGCGAGAAGGCCCTCAAGCAGCACCCCGACCGGTTCAT
>JAYTOM010000287.1:0-15264 GCA_043747765.1 Actinomycetota bacterium | reverse complement strand
CGCCAGCATGCCCACCTGTGGTCCGTTTCCGTGCACGATGACGAGCTCGGCTTCGTTGGCCACGGCCGCCAGACCGGGTGCAGCCTGACGAATGTGCTCCAATTGAACTGCGGCGTCAGCCTTTTCGCCACGACGCAACATCGCGTTTCCACCGAGACCGATGACGATTCGTTTCACCCGGACAGCTTCGTCGGTTCCGGGACAGCGCGCTTCGCGGCTGCTGCTCGCAATGAGACGACCGACGACAGGTCGAGGACGACATCGACCACACCGTCCTCGAAACAAGTGTGCGTGGTCAGCCCGACCGTCCGGAACACGAGCTGCATATCGGCGTTGTCGGGAAGCACCATTGCGGTGAAGCGGAGCAGGCCCCGGTCGTGGGCGATCAGCGCCAGCCGTTCCAGCAGCAACGTTGCAATCCCCTCGCGATGGTGGTCGTCGGCGACTGCAAATGCCACCTCGGCGCTCGTTGGATCGGTGCCGATGATGTATTCGCCGACGCCGATCAGGCCGTCCTCGTCGAACGCCAAGAGGGTGACGTGGCTGCTGGTCCCGCTGACGGCCGAGCGCAGCTCTCGGTCGGGGAGCTGGCGGCGGATGCCGAAGAACCGGTAGTAGGTCGCGACGTCGTCGAGATCTTCGTAGAAGCTGCGGACGAGCGTCATGTCGGCGGGTGTCGCCAGCCGGATGTCCACCGGCTGCCCGGTCACGAGCCGTGCGATCTCGCTCATCCGACGTGGGTGAGGGCGGCTTCGGATTCCGTGGCCGGCTCGTTCGACGGTGCCCGGACGACGATCACGGGCACGGAGGCGACGTCGAGGATGGTGTTGGCTGTCGAGCCGAACAGGCGGGACTTGATTGCGCCACGACCCCGGGAGCCGACGACCAACAGGTCGCCGTCGTCGACTGTCTCGAGCAGCGCACTGACCGGACTGGCTTCGACGAGGACTGCTCGCACCGAGACGCCGCAGCGAGCTCGCGCCGCCTCCGTCGCCGTGTCGAGAGTGCAGGCGGCGTCGATCTGCGTCAGTTCACGAGCCTGCATCGACGCCGTGTCGACAGGGGCATACGGATACGACCAACCGTGGACGACCACGAGTTCCACGTCGTGTCGATCGGCTTCGTCGGCGGCCCACAGCAATGCATGGTTCGATGCCGACGAACCATCGATGCCGACCACGATCCGGTCCGGCCGTCCGCGGCTGGCCGAGCTGCGGATCACCGCGACAGGGGACGGACTGTGGTGGACCAGATGTCGAGGCGTGGTCCCGAGCCAGAACGAAGCGACGCCCTCGTGACCGCTGGCTCCGACCACGACCAGATCTGCTCCGTCGACATGCTTCAGCAGCGCGACCGAAGCGGCGTCGGCCGACACCTCGGTCGTCGAAACGACATCGGGGAACTCGTCGGACACCACGGCCGCGGCCCGGTGGGCGTGCATTTCGGCGACCGTCCGGACTGCGTCGTACGCTTGCCCAGCACCCCATGCCAGCGAGGCTTCACCGGTCAGGGCCGGCATCTCGAAGCATGTCACGATGTGCATCGGGACTCGGCGTACCGCTGCCTCGGCGGCGGCCCAGCGGACTGCTTCCATGGATGAATTCGTGCCGTTGAACCCAACGATGATCTGCTCGCTCATGGACCCATGATCCGCTTCGGTACCTCCGTCAGCAAGGGTCATTGGTCCTCTTAGGTCGTGACGTCGTGCTCTCGTTTTTCGCCTGGAGGAACTTGATGCTGAGGGCATGAACAACGAAGACCGATCATTTCTGTCCGTGGGCGCCTTCATCTTCGGCGTCATCGCCCTCGTCTTCGGCGGCTATGCGATAGCGCGGGCGCCAGACAGCGGCGGGTCGTCGGGCGGGTCTTCCGGCGGGTCGTCGGGGTCGTCGGCGAGTCCGAGCGCCACCGTCGTCGACATCAACCTGTCCGAGTTCAAGATGACGCCGGCAATGGCAACCGTTCCGCCTGGCGACGTCACCGTTCGGGTCACCAACGGTGGCACGCTCGTCCACAACATGACGTTCGTCGAACGCAAGATCTCGACTCGTGATCTGCAGCCGGGTGAGAGTCAGACGATCACCCTGAAGAACGTGACAGCCGGCGATATCAACTTCATCTGCACCATCCCGGGGCATGCCGATTCCGGCATGAAGGGCATGCTGATGGCAGTCGCCGGCGCGTCTCCTTCGGCGACCGCCGACACGTCCACGCCGACCACGATGTCGTACGAGCAGATGGACAAGACGATGGCCGCCACCGCCACTGCGTTCGTCAAGGATCCAAAGGGAACGTTCGGGGGGATGCCATTGCTGCCGGTCATCCGCACTGACGGCACCAAGGAGTTCGATCTCACCGCGAAGATCGTCGATTGGGAAGTGTCGCCCGGCAAGACCGTTAAGGCGTGGACCTACAACGGAATGGTTCCGGGGCCCGAGATGCGGGTGAACGTCGGGGACAAGGTCGCGATCATCCTCAAGAACGAGCTGCCCGAATCGACGTCGTTGCACCTGCACGGCATCCGTGTCCCGAACGCGATGGACGGGGTCGATCCCTACACGCAGGACCCGATCCTGCCGGGCGCTTCGTTCACCTACTCGTTCACGGCCCTGGAGCCAGCCGTCGGTATGTACCACTCGCATCACGACGCACAGACCCAAGTGCCGAACGGTATGGCCGGCGCCTTCCTGATCGGTGAGATGCCGATCCCTGCAGTTCTGACGGCGAAGGGGATCACGTCCGTCGACAAGACGGTCAACATGGTCCTGAACGACGCTGGCACGATCGGCCTGAGCCTCAACGGCAAGAGCTTTCCGGGGACCGAGATGTACACGATGAAGGTCGGCCAGACAATGGAGGTCAACTACTTCAACGAGGGGCTGATGAGCCACCCGATGCACCTCCACCAGCCCACCGGATGGATCATCGCCAAAGACGGCGTGCCGCTGATCGAGCCGATGCCGTCGGACACGGTCAACGTCGCTCCGGGAGAGCGCTACACGGTGCTGTACCACTTCATCGACCCGGGTGTGTGGGCTTGGCATTGCCACATCCTCAACCATGCCGAAGGTCCGAACGGGATGTTCGGGATGGTCACTGCAGTCATCGTTTCATGATGTAGTGGTATTCCAGTTCTCGATGTCTGACAGTCCAGCGGTCGGGGCAGTACGAGGATGTCCTGCTCCGAACGCTTGGAACAACCGAGTGGACATGGGTCCGAGGCGGCAGAAATGACGGTCACGAACATCGCTGGAGGCGCTGCGAGCCGCGCCATGATGACGAGTGCGTTCGGCGAGCACAGTGTGATGATCAGGTCGATCGCCGGGCGACTGTGTGGCGAGAACTCTGCCGCCGACGTCGCTCAGGACGTGTTCTTTCGGATGTGGAGAAATCCGGACGGGTACGATCCATCGAGGGGAACGACTCGCCAGTACTTCCGCACGCTCGCCCGAGGAGTTGCGATCGATCACCTCCGCAAACGGACCGCCACTCGGCTTCGAGACGAGAAGGCGATGTGCGCTCGCGATGTCGGCGACGACATCTCCCAGCCGATGATCGATCAGCAGACCGCTGCCGTCGTGCAGCATGCCTTGGTGCGCCTCGCGCCTGACGAGCGGGCAGCGATCGCGGCGACGTTCTACGCCAACATGTCGTACCGGGAAGCGGCGGTGCGCCTCGGCATCGCCGAGGCAACGCTGAAGGGCAGGGTGCGGACAGGTCTGCGCAAGCTGCGAAATGACCTGGCCGCCGCGGGTCGAGCAGCGTCGCAGGCAGACATGGTCCTGTAGGCTCGCTCTGCTCAGCGCCGGCACCGGCACTGGTGGCAGAGGAAACATGACAGAACGAGCATCGACGGAACTGACCATTGGTCTCGGAACTGCCGCACTCCGAGCCGCGACAGCGGTGGCACATCGACGTTTGGAAATCGACCTCGATCTGATGTCGCCGGCCTTGACCATGGCTCGTTACGGCTCGCTGCTTGCTGCGTTCGCGTCGGTTCACGCCACGCTGGACGACGAGATCTGGGGGCAGATCTGCGCGGCGGGCCCGGTCGACACGCTCGCCGAGCTCGATTTTGCTTCGCGCCGCAAACTGCCGACCCTGTTGATCGACCTCGCCGTCTTGGACCTCCCGAAACCGCGTCCGCTGCCGTTGCCGATCTGCTCGTTGAATGCTGCGCTCGGCGCGCTGTACGTTTGCGAAGGCGCAACGCTCGGGGGCCGGATCATCGCACCGCACGTCCTGCAGGTGCTCGGGCCGAACACGCCGGTTGCGTTCTTCACGTCCTACGGTACAGATGTTCCGAGGATGTGGTCCACGTGTCGTCGCGTGTTCGACGAGCTGCTCGCCACGCCATTTGCAGCGCTACAGGCTGCGAACGCTGCGACAGATGTCTTCGACCGGATCACGAACGCTCTCCTCTCATGACCCAGATCTGGGTAGCGCCGGTCGATCTCGACAACTGCGCCACAGAACCAATTCACGTTCCGGGCGCGATCCAACCGCACGGTGTGCTCATCGCTGTCACCGAACCCGACCTGACCATCGCCGTCGTCTCCGCCAACGTCGCCGAGTGGTTCGGGGTTGGCCCGGGTGAGGCGCTCGGTTCAGATCTTGCCGCGCTCCTCGGTCCTGACAACCGAGACGTCATCGAGCGCTTCCGAATCTTGGAATGGGTACGTCGCTTCGACGAGATATCCCTGAGCTTCGCTGGACGGCAGTTGATTGCAACAATTCACCGCTCCGGCCCCTATCTCGTCATCGAAATCGAATCAGACGATGACGACGATCGCAGCGGCAGGATCGTTCGGGAAGCAGCGATGGCTCTGCAGGTCAGCCGCAGTGTCTTGGACGTCGCAGACAGCGCAGCGCGTTGGATCAAGTCGTTGGCAGGCTTCGACCGGGTCATGGTCTACCGCTTCGATGCGGACTGGAATGGTGAGGTGATCGCAGAGCGCAAGCGCGCTGACCTCAATACGTTCCTCGGCCTGCACTACCCGGCGTCCGACATCCCGCTCCAAGCGCGCGAGCTGTACCGCCGTAACTGGCTGCGGCTGATCCCCGACATCGGCTACAAGCCGGTGGCGCTTGTTCCCCCTGTTGCCCACGACACGGCACGACCACTCGACCTGAGCGCATCGACGCTGCGCAGCGTGTCACCGATCCACATCGAATACCTGAGCAACATGGGTGTCGGCGCGTCGATGTCCGTCTCGATCGTGATCAACGGGGCCCTGTGGGGCCTGGTAGCGTGCCATCACTACTCCGGTGCGCACACTGTCAGTGTCGCGTCGCGTAACGCCGCCGAGTTCCTTGCCCAGCTGATCTCGTTGAGGATATCCGAGACCCTCGAGGCCGACGCCAAATCGGTGGCCATCGAGCTGACGGCGATTGCCGACCGGGTCGCCCACGCTTTTGCGACAGCGACGCAGCCGAACATCAGTGCTGTGCTCGACGAACATCAGGACGACGTTCTGGCACTGGCCGGCGCGTCCGGCATGTTCATTCGAGCGTCCGGAGGGGTCTGGCGGTTGGGAGTCACTCCACCCGATGACGTCGTCGACAGCATCATCCGGTCGTGGCCAGAACACGATGAGATCCTCCGGACCGATCGCTTGGCCGAAGATTGTCCGGACACTGCGCCACACGCCGAGGGTGCGAGCGGTGCGCTGGCCTTCGCCTTGATCAACGACCGCAGCGAGTTCATCGCGTGGTTCCGACCAGAGATCGTGCGCGCCGTCGACTGGGGTGGCGATCCGCACAACGCCAAGCTTGCTCTGGCCGAGGACGAGTCGGTCCGCCTCAGCCCGCGCAAATCGTTCGATCTGTGGCGCGAGACGATCCGCGGTCGCGCCGAATCCTGGGATGACGGAACGATTCGAGCTGCGCAGCACTTCACGCGTCACCTGGGTGCCGCGCTCCAGCGTAACGAGAGGGACTCGGCCTCGCTGGCCAAGGACCTACAACGCATCATGCGTCCCGACGAGTTGCCATCCGTCGCGGGTTACAGCTTCTCCGTTTTCGCCCAGTCAGCAGGTCGTGGCGAGATCGGCGGCGACTGGTACGACGCGTTGGTGCTCGACGGGGGCCTCGTGGCGATCATCGTCGGCGATGTCGCCGGGCACGGCCTGTTGGCTGCCTCCGAAATGGCGCAGCTCCGCAACATCCTGCGTGCATACATCACCGAGAATGCGCAGCCGGCGAACGCGCTCGAGCGCCTCGACCGGTATATGTTGCACGCGCTGCCGGGGTCGATCGCCACCGTGGTCTGCGCAGTCATCGACACCGCTCGATCGACGATGCAGATCTCTCACGCCGGGCACGTTCCGTCTCTGGTCGTCCAGTCCGGCGACGCGAGTTTCGTGCAACTCGATGGCGACCCGCTACTCGGTCACCGAGAGTCGACGCGCAGCGAACGTCTCTACCAACTCGCGGTCGGCGACACGGTCATCCTCTATTCGGACGGGCTCGTCGAAACGCGTCGACTTTCGCTCGATCGTGGTCTGTCCGAGCTGCAGCGAGCAGCGGCGGACATCCTGCACGTCGAGACCACTGACGTGCGCGCCGTCGACCTCGCCGCCCGCCTGCTCGGAGACGACCACCAGGACGACGTCAGCGTGCTGTTCGTGCGGCGCACCTCGAGTGGCATCTGAGCGCTGCTCGAGCGGCGCGCTCCGGTGGCATCTGAGGGCACGCGCGCAACCGACCCGCTGGGGGAGCGGGTCGGTATCGCCGAGGCCGGTTCGGGGGGTTCGATCGACGGCGCTCGATGAGCCGAGCGTGGGGGAACACTTGCGGCTCGACGTGAGTATTGCCCAAAGGTCCGGTCAACCAAACGCGCGAAACGAAGTGTTCACGTCGACCAGACATCCGTCACAGCTCGGATCGCGCCACGGCACGACGTTCGGGTTGGCGGCTCGATGTCGGATCGGTTTGCTCTCTTTAGTTACAGGCCGAATGCTGCAGCAAGATCCGCTGTGCCCTGCGTGTGGCCGAGGTGGCTCCCGACGTCCAGCGCATCCTCCGTGAATGCCAGCAGGGCGGAGTGGTCCCACCGCTGATCGGCCACGGTGCCCGGAACGATCGATGGTGCAACGGCGTAGAACGGCATCGACCCGGCACCGTCGCTCTCGTCGAACACGACGAACAGCGCAGTCGAGCCCGCGCGGTACGTCGGCGAAGCGGTGATCGCGCCGACAACGCCGCGCAACCAGTCGTCCCCGGTTGTCACCGGGCAGCTGTGCATGTCGTTGCAGATGTCGGGCGTGATGAACGAGAACGACGGCAGGTTCGTGTCCAGGTCGACGGCGAAACGATCGAACGGCACGTCGTCCTTCTCGCAGGCAGTCCGGTCGTCGCCGCCCACGTAGTAGGCGGCTGGATTGTGCTTTGCTGCGTACTTCGATGTCGAATCGATCGAGCAGTTGCTCGGCATCGACTCCTCGTAGCTCTTCGCCGTCCCGCCGGCCCCGCGTACCTGCCGAAAGATGTTGTCAACGGTGAGCGGATGCGCACTCGGAAGTCGATCGTCAGCCACGCCTTGGGTATTGCCCGAGGTGGCCTCGATGTAGTTCGGCAGGGACGGATGAACACCATTGTCGACGAAGTCGGTTGTTGACCCGCACTCGGTCGCGAGTTCGTGCAGGAACGGCGCCTGTGTGGACCCGAGGATCGCTGCGTTGTTCTTGTTCTCCATCCAGATCCAGATCACATGGTCGTAACGCTTCGGAGCAGCTCCGACGCGGCCGCATCGGCTGGTCCATTCGACGGCTCCCGCTGTCGTGCTGCCCGGAGAAACGGTTGTCCTCGTCGTTGATGTCGACGCCGTTATCGAGACCGTTGTCGTGTTCGAGACCGTTGTCGTGTTCGAGACCGAGGCCGTGTTCGAGACCGAGGCCGTGATCAGCGCCGGTGAGTCGCCGGTTGCGTGGTCTGCCTGCGTTCCGGAGCGACAGGCGAGGAGCAGGACACCTCCGAGCAACACGGCTGCGAAGGGCGGCGTACGCGAGCGGTTCGATCTCATCCTGAGCCCGTTGCCGATCCACTCGCTGTGTACACGTTCGCACCTGCTGTTCAAAGAGGAGTGGCCCTTTCGAAGTGCAGAGCTTCGATCAGCCAGGAGCGTCCAACACGACACTGCTCTCGACCAAGTCGTCGATCTCGACGTCGGAACAGCCGAGCTCGCGAAGTATCTCCGCGGTGTGTTGCCCGCACCGACACGGGCCGCGTCGGATGACACCCGCCGTCTGAGAGAACCCGATCAGCAGACCGGGATCCTCGAACGAGCCGATGCCCGGCGCCGTTGTCTTGGCGATCAGCCCAGTTGCGATCATCGCCGGATCATCGAACATCGTCCGGCAGAAGTTCTCGTCGACGATCTCGACGGGCACAGCGGCCCGGTCGAGGAGCTCGAATGCGTCGCGGGACGACCGCGTGCAGAACCACTGCGTCAATGCAGTGGCACTCGCGATGTCGTCGGCGTCGCTGAGGTCGTGACCGATCAACCGTTGCGCGATCGCCCAGTGGGCTTCTGACAGCGCCGCCAACATGATCCACCCGTCGGCGGTGGCGTACATCCGGTAGCGAGCGTGCAGGCCGAACTGTTCACGGTCGACGTGATCCCACGTACCGGGTGTGCCGTCGGCGTGGATCCACGCGTACGACGTGTTGAGCAGACACGCGTTGACGATGGAGGTGCTCACGCTCTGGCCGGCACCGGTCCGCTCGCGGTGATACAGCGCCATGCTGATCGCAATCGCCGACAACAGGGCGTTGCCGGTGTCACCCATTCCGCTACGACTCCACAGCGGCGGGTTGCCGGTGTCGCACGCTCCGTCCTCCCACTCGGTTCCGCACAGCGCGTTCGCGGTCTGGTCGGTGCCGGGCAGGTCCGAACGTGGCCCCTTCTCGTACCCCCGTGAGTTGCAGATCACGAGACGCGGATGCGTGGCACGCAGCGATGCCTCGTCGATGCCGAGCCGCGCCATCGCTCCTGGGCGCCAATTCGTCGCCAATACATCGGCGCTGTCGATCAGCCGGTGCAGGATCGCCAGCCCGCGAGCATCCTTCAGGTTCAGTGAGATGCTGCGCTTGCCGCGGTTCGTCCCGAGGCCCATGTGGGTGCCGGACCAGTAGGTGTCGTGCAGGGCGTGAACCTTGATCACGTCGGCTCCGAGGTCGGCCAGCATCTTCGGAGCGAACGGGCCGGCCACGCCGAGGCCGAGATCGATCACACGCAATCCGGTCAGCGGACCATCGTTGTGGGCCCCTGTGGCGATGGGTTTCATGCTGGGCTCCGATGTGGGACTCGCCGAGGTCGATGCGCGTGTCGCTGCGTGCGCCTCGACGGCCGCGGTGTCGGCGCCGCGCTCGTGGACCGACGTCGTCACCGCTCCCGGCGTTTCGGTGAACTCGATGACATTGCCGACGTGGCGGATCGGACCGAGTGTCGGATGATCGATCTGGACCACGCACCCGTCCAGGAGAAACGATGGATCGGCCAAGGCCTCGGCCGGCGCGCGGACCTTGGCGACACCCATCTCGGAGCTCGCCCCGATTGCTTCCCACGCGTGCGCTGGGAATCTGCTGAACGCTTCGGCAAGCTCGGGATACAAGAAGTGGGTGACGATCAGGTCTGGCGCCTCCATGCCCAAACGGTCCGGGTCGGCGCGATAGCTGTGGTCGACATCGGGGAGTTCGAGCACATCGCCGGCGGAGACCGTCCTCACCCAATTCGGGCGGATCGTCCAATGATGGACCCATCGTCCGTCGGAACACTCGAACAGCCCTTCGATCGATCGTGAATCGAGCGGCCACATCCAATAGAGCGGGGCATCGGGGTTCTCGACGCGCTGCCAGTTGAGCGCGACGGCGGCCAGAGCACCCTGCATCAACGACACGCTGACCTCCTGCCCGGCACCGTCGATCTCTCTCGCTCGCAGCGCAGCACTGATCCCCAACGTCGACAGCAACGCTGCACCGAGGCTCGGCCAGGTCGAACGTGGGAAGACCGGGCCGGAACGATCCGTTCCACGGTGCATGCCCTCGGGCGGGCCGAATTCGGGATTCGGACCGGGTCGACCGAGGATGTGTTCCATCGGCGTCCCGGAGCGCCCGCGTTGGTCGAAGAAGATTCCGGTGCGTGCCGCGACCAGCGCGTCGATTCCGGGCCGCTCGCTGTGCGCGTTGGCGGCGCCGTACCCACTGATCGTGCACGTGATGACGCGGGGATTGATCGCTTCCAGCGACGCGTGATCGACGGCGAGGCGTTGCGCTGTGCCGGGGGCGAACGACTCCACGACAACGTCGGCGTCGGCGACCAATGCCTCGAACACGGCACGCCCGGTCGGCGACTTCAGATCGACGACAGCACTGCGCTTGCCGCGCTGCCAGACCGTGTATCCGGATTGAACAGCGAAGGGATCAACGAGCGGTGATTCGATCCTGGTCACGGCTGCACCGTTGTCGGCCAGCATCATCGTGGCGATCGGTCCGGCGATGCCGGTGGACAGATCGAGAACCGTCAGTCCCTCGAGTACACCGCTCACTCATCGACCCCCAGTGCTCGTGGTGTTCATCCCTATGGTATAGGTTTGCGTCGATGGTGTCGATCGCGAAGGTCCTCGGCGATCGCTCGAAAGACCTCGCAGCGAATGTCGCAGCGAATGTCCCGGCTGCGCGCAACCTGTCGACGGTGTCGGTCGTCGACACCGGACTACGGCTGGCCGACAGCGAGGGTATGTCGGCGGTCACCCTCGGCCGGATCGCGCGTGAGCTCGGCTGCCACGTGACATCGCTGTACACCCATGTCGAATCGATCGACGATCTGCACATGCGGATGGCGGTACAGGTCCAACACGACCTCGGTCAGCAACTGTGGCACGCCGCGCTCGGCCGATCGGGTGTGGACGCGCTTCGCGCGCTGGCGGCCGTCTATCGCGGATTCGGCGAGGCCCGTCCTGTACGTACGTGGTTGCTCTTCGCGATGACCGCGAAGGCCGATCAGCGCTTCAGAGATGGTGCCGTGTTCCTCGTCGAACCGATCCGGGCGACGCTGCGCAGCTTTGGCCTCGAGGAGCATCAGGTCGTGCATGCCCACCGGTCGTTCAGCGCCTCGATGCGCGGCTTCCTCTTGGCCGAAGCCCAGGGCGCATACGGCGACGACGCCGACGCCACCTTCGAAAACGTGGTGGAGCTGTACACCCTGGCCCTCGGGAGCGGCGACTGGCCGGTGCCCTGATGGCGGTGATCCCTCCGGTTCCAGATCTGAACGATCAGTACTTCTGGGACGGTGTGCAACAGCACCGTCTTGTCGTGCAACGCTGCGCACCATGCGGTTCGTTGCGTCTCCCGCCGGTGCCGATGTGCGGTGCCTGTCACTCGACGGAGTGGAACACTCTCCGGGCCTCGGGCGAGGGAACGATCTACAGCTGGATCATCTCCCGCCACCCGAGTCTTGCCGATGCCCACCCGCGCATCGTCGTTCTCGTGCAGCTGGCTGAGGGACCTCGCGTTGTCTCCAATCTCGTCGATGTCGAGCTTGCCGATTTCGAGCGTGCCGATGTCCGCAACGGTGCTGCCGTCCGGCTCTGCTTTCGTAAGGTCGACGGCGTGCTGCTGCCTCAGTTCCAGCTCGTCGAGGTCGCCTCGTGACAGGCGCGATCATCGCCGGGATCGGGCAGACCGAGTTCTCCAAGGCATCGGGCCGCAGTGAGCTGCAGCTCGCCGCGGAAGCTGGGCTCGCGGCGATCGAAGACGCTGGTCTGACGCCGGCGGAGATCGACGGGATGGTGACGTTCACGCTCGACAGCAATGACGAGCTGTTGCTGATGCGCTGCCTGGGCATACCTGAACTGCGTTACTGGTCGCGGACTCCCCACGGTGGTGCCGGCGCACACACGACTGTGCAGCATGCCTCGCTGGCCGTGCGCGGTGGAGCGGCGAAGAACGTACTCGTCTATCGAGCCTTCAACGAACGGTCGGGCCGTCGCTTCGGACAACCGAACCAGCGCGTCACTCCCCCCGGCTGGAATGCGTACCTTCCGTTCGGTCTCGACACACCTGCCAAGACCTACTCGCTCGAGTTCCAGCGATACATGTACCGGTACGGGCTGACCAACGAGGACTTCGGGCGCTACGCGATTGTCGCCCGGCGAAATGCAGCCACCAACCCCAATGCATGGTTCTACGGCCAGCCGATCACCATCGACGATCATCAGAATTCGCGTTGGGTCGTCGAGCCGGTCTTGCGCAAACTGGACTGCTGTCAGGAGAGCGACGGGGGGGTGGCGATGGTCGTCACGTCTGCCGAACGCGCCGCCGATCTGCCGTCACCGGCCGCACACATCGCCGCGATTGCCGACGGTCACCTCGTCAATGGCAGCGTGATGTTCAACTACTACCACGATGATCTCGCCGAGTTCCCGGAGGCTGCATTTCTCGCACGGCAGCTGTATGCAAGTGCGGGCATCGGGCCTGACGACATCGACGCCGCGATGCTCTACGAGAACTTCAGCCCGATCGTTTTCATGCAGCTCGAAGCGCTCGGCTTCTGTGGGCCCGGTGAGGCGCGCGATTTCATTGCCGAGGGCAACATCGACCTCGAAGGCACGCTGCCGGTGAACACACACGGCGGGCTGCTCGGCGAGGCGTACATCCACGGCCTGAACAACATCCTCGAAGGTGTGCGCCAGATTCGCGGTACCGCTGCCAATCAGCTGCCGAACATCCACAATGTGCTCGTCGCGGGTGGCCGCAGCGGCATGATCCTGACCCGCTAGGAGAACACATGCACGCAACACGCGAACGCCTCGTCTCTGCCGATTCGCACGTGACGTTGACGCACGACGCGATCAAGCAGCGTCTGCCTTCCAAGCTCCACGCCGACTACGACGACGCGGTCACAGCGGTCGGCGGAGGTGTCGCGATCCGACAGGGCCAGAACTCGATGCCGAAGGGCTTCGAAGGAGTTCGGCATGCGATTGGTCGACCCGGCACTCGCGATGGCAACGAGCGGTTGAAGGACATGGACGAGGACGGTGTCGATGTCGAAGTCCTCTACTGCGAGTTCAGCGCGTTCCGCTACCTGTACCTGATCAAGAACGGCTGGCGTGAAGCCACCCGTGCGTTCAACGACTCGCTCGTCGACTTCGCTTCTGCCGACCCGCAACGCCTGGTCGCGTCGTACCAGATACCGATCCACGACATCGATATCGCAGTGGACGAGGTGAGCCGCGTTGCGTCGCTCGGCGGCAAGTCGCTGCAGCTGCCCGTCTATCCGATCGAACTCGGCGCACCGGACTACTACGACCGGGTGTACGACCCGCTGTGGGCGGCGATACAGGACACCGGTTTGCCGGCCTGCTTCCACATCGGCCTTGCCCCGATTCCGTACTACAAAGGCGAGCCGCCACAGTTCAGTCAGGGAACGATGCAGCCGATGTCGGGGATGTTCACGTCGGTCCAGTACGGCCACTTCATTCTCAGCGGAATCTTCGAACGCTTCCCGAAACTGAAGACCGTCTGGGTCGAACCTGGCGTCGGCTGGATCCCGTGGTGGATCTTCCACCTCGACGAGATGGCGCTCCGTCGCAACTATCCATTCGACCAGATCACCGAGGCGCCCAGCTTCTACTACCGACGCAACATGTTCGTCACGTTCATCCACGAACCGTTCGCCGTGCACAATCTGCGTTATGAGATCGGCGTCGAGAACATGATGTGGTCGACCGACTATCCCCACCCGGCCTGCACATGGCCGGATTCTCGATCATTGGTCGAGGAGGAGTTCGCCGGCATTCCCGAGGCCGAGCGCCAATTGATCGTGTGTGGCAATGCCGAGCGGGTCTGGGCGCTCGGCCACTGACGACCTACGGTGCCAACTCCTCGGTGAGCAGTGAGTGTACATGTGATCGAGGTGAGTCTCCCCCACTGAGCTGGACTGATAACTCCTTCTTGTTCTTGGTTCGATGTTGGTATCGAACACGTGTTCGTCTAGGTTGATGGCATGAAAGCGGCGCTCGGATCCCTGTCGGCCAGCGTCAGGGCTGTGTCGAGTGTGGACGTCGCAATTGTTCCGGTCGACTCGCTTGGTCCCGGGATCTTGGCCGTACAGGTGGAGATGGACCGGTTGAAGATCGTGCAGGCGCATTGGGCGCGCGCGGCTGACGAGCACCGGATCTGGGAGGCGTCTGGTCATCGGGACATGGCGTCGTGGCTTGCGGCCAAGGCGAAGACGACGAAGCGGACGGCGCGTGGTGTGGCGGCGTTGGGTGCGGCGTTGGCAAAACATGGTGCGGTCGGTGACGCCGTTGATGCCGGTGATCTGTCGGCCGAGACGGCAGAGGCGGTCGCGGCAGTGTTGGACCGTGAGCATTCCGGCGACGAGGCCGATCTAGTCGAAGCCGTCAGAGGTGCCACCCCCGCTGATGCTCATGCGGCCGCGTCACGGTTCATCGAACTGAACCCGCCGCCGGGTGAAACCCCGGCCGACCGTGAGAACGATTTACGCGCGAAACGGTTCTTGGCGTTCCCGGACAACCCGGACGGCACGCACAGTGTGATCGGGAATCTCCCTGCGAGCGATGCGCGCACGGTCGAGACGGCTCTGGCCTCGATCGCCGGGAAACCGTGTTTGGGCGATGACCGCAGTTATGGGCAACGTCTCGCCGATGCATTGGTCCAGTTGTGTGGGGCCTGTTCGCGTGGCGAGGTCAAAGGCGGCAGGTCGAACCTGCCGACCGTCCTCGTCGTGATCGACGTCAACGACCTCAATCGAAACATGAACGGAAACACGCACGGGACCAGTAACGGGGCCGGGTACACATCACGCGGTGACGGGCCCGGGTACACATCACGCGGTGACGTCATCTCGGCCGAAGCGGTCCGGCGGATGTGTTGGAACGCCGACATCGCCCGGATCCTGATGAACGGGTCGGTCCCACTCGACCTCGGTCGGTCGCAACGGTTGGCGAGCAACGATCAATGGCGGGCACTCGTTGTTCGTGATGGCGGCTGCCGGATGGTCGATTGTCAGATCCCGGCCGAATGGTGCCAGGTCGACCACATCCGGGAATGGGACGCCGAACACGGCACGACCGATATCGATCTGCTCGTGTTGTGGTGTGTGTTCCATCACGGGTTCCGTCACCGCAAAGACGTCACCTTGATCGGCGACGCCAATGATCTCTCGATCCGGTTACCGGACGGGATGATCGTCCCGCTCCCACCACGTGGACCCACCCACCACGACACAACGAAACCGAA
>JAYTOM010000286.1:0-2682 GCA_043747765.1 Actinomycetota bacterium | reverse complement strand
TGCATCCGTCGAGAGGGATTCGCAGATCGAGGTGCGGTCGGTCGCGTCGTAGCTGGTCGGACCCTGTTTCGCGGAAGTTGATAAGCGCACGAACGGGAGCAACCCGGGAGCAACGCGGCCGTTCGGTCCAGGGCAACTGGCGCGTGTTCTGTCGGCCAACGTTCGTCGGCCACGCGCGTTCTGGACGCGGCCGTCCTTCGCTCATGCCGCCGCCGGTGGCGCGATCGCTGCCACCGTCGTCGACGGTACGTGGATCCAGCCCCTTGATGAGGGCGGCCTGCCGTTGGTCCTCCGACGGCATGTGGGTCGCTCCGGCCTTGGCAGCGATCGCGACGAGTGCGCAGACGAGCGCATCGAGCACGTGGTCCGATGTGATGCACCTCGCTCGGACGAGCTCCAGTGCGAGCCAGGCCGCCAACGGCGTCATCGATTGCGTCGAAGACCTTGACGCGGACCCGTTGCGCCTCGTCATGATCGCGGCGGTTCTTGTATCCCCTGCTCTCGATGTGCCACGCCTTGAGGGCTGCGGCGGGTACGTCTCGACAAGCGGACCGCTTCCGTCGCGCAGCGCTGGGCGAGTCCAGACTTCGTCGGCCCACCGTCGCTGCAAAAGAGCGCAGCGCAGCGCCTCGCCACCGACCCGAGCTTGTTTGCGGAGACGGAGAGGGGCGTCCCCACGGCAAGAGAACGAACGGCGCGGTCGGTCTCGCGGTGCGTCAACGTCGCACGCTCGGTCGGGCCAGGCCAAGGTTGAAGGGCGTGGTGCGCCGTCACAGCGCTCACGAAGGCAGCAGGCCAGCCGAACGGGGAGTCGACACCGATCACGTCAGCGCGCTGAGCTGCGAGCACCAGTCGGTCGTCGCTCAGCGTCCCGTCCAGCTCGGTAGCCCGCCATCGATGGTTATCCACGGGCTCGACCATCACCGCGCCCGTGGACTTGGCCTCAGCCGCACGATCGATACCGGGCGCTCGCACACCGTGACTATGCCAGATGTGTCCCAGGATCAACTCTGCGACGTACCTAGCACTGCGATGGGTCTCAGGCAGGGCTGCGGCGCTGGCGCTCGATACCCGTAACCTCGAGGCGGCGTTTTGGGGACACGTGCAGATGCGCCTGATGGAGAATGGGGTGGGGCGTTGAGACCGTTGTCTTAGCGTTCGTGGTTCTGATCGGTTGACTCTGGAAGCGCCTGCCGCCCGCTGGTCGGGTTGGTTTTCGAACGAAGCGTCAGCCGGTCAGAACCCGTGTCGCGGTGTGACTCGAAAGAGGCTTTCACCAATCTCATCAGGAGTGTCCACTGCGGCGACCCAACCCGTTTTGAAGCTTGGAGGAATCATGTCTGTCACGATCGGGATCGACCCGCACAAGTCGACCCACACAGCTGTCGCGGTTGACCGCGATGAACATCAGATTGCGAGGCTCACCATCGCCGCCGACCGTCATCAGACCGATCGATTGTTGGCCTGGGCTGAACCGCTCGATGTCGATCGGGTGTGGGCGATCGAGTCCGCCGCCGGACTCGGTCAGCTCCTCGCTCAACAGTTGATCGCTGCCGGCGAACACGTCGTTGATGTCCCACCGACATTGACCGCCCGGGTGCGGTTGTTGGGCTCGTCGAAGGGATCGAAGAACGACCCGAACGACGCGTTCGCGACCGCGATCGCGGGGCTGCGTCATTGCGGTCTGCGCACCGTCACCCGCGACGGCCACACCGCGATCCTGCGGTTGCTCGCAGATCGTCACCACGACCTGGCAGCGTTGCGGACCCAGGCCGCATGTCGGCTCCATGTGATGCTGCGCGAGTTGTCCGCCGGTGGCGCACCGATCCGGATCAGCGCAGCTCAAGGAACAGATTTCCTCGACCGGCTCGATGTCGACGCGGATCCGGTCGCTGCCGAACGGAGACGTCTCGCCGGTGAACATCTCGCCGATATCCGCCGCCTCGACGCCGAGCTCGCTGCGGTCAAGATCCGCATCCAAGACGCGGTGAAAGCATCCGGCACAGCGTTGACTGAGCTTCATGGTGTCGGCCCGGTCGTGGCCGCGGTCGTGCTCGGCCATGTCCACGACATCAACCGGTTCCGCACCCGGGCGCAGTTCGCGAGCTACAACGGAACCGCACCGATCGAAGCATCGAGCGGCAACCATCAACGCCACCGCCTGAACCCGCGAGGCAACCGCCAGTTGAACCACGCGATCCACATGATCGCTGTCACCCAGGTCGGCCACGACACCCCCGGCCGCGCTTACTACCTGCGTCGTCAGGCAGAAGGCAAGACCCGCAAAGAAGCCCTCCGCGCGCTCAAGCGCAGGATCTCCGACGCCGTCTGGCGTCAGCTCCAAATCGACACCAGCAACGCTCGCTGACAGGTGGGCCCGGGACGACAATCAGGGGCGACTCTGAATCCAGCGCGGCCGGCTGAACCCTGAACACCGGCACTTCGGAAGGTCAGTTCCCGGACCCGCCACAACGATAATCACCGATCAACCCGCCGTCGACAGCGGGATCGATCTGCGCGCCCCGCCGCACCAAAAATTGCCCCTTGACAACAAAGAGGCTTCGTTCTGGGCGGGGCGTGACGGAACGTGGGAGCGTCGATCTGCTCGCGTGTTATGCGTGTTTGTATCGATCGGGTCAGTACGCGTGATTTGGGCGTCATCGACAGTCTGTGGCCACCTCG
>JAYTOM010000285.1:0-31675 GCA_043747765.1 Actinomycetota bacterium | reverse complement strand
TCACGCGCGCCGCACTCTGGCGCTATCGGGAGGACCACACCCTGGCGATGAACACGCTGGGCACACCGCACAAGCTCGACGTGACGCTGCCGATGGGCCGTCTCGCGCAGTTCATCGACGAGGTGCCGGCGGTCGTCGCAGCTGTGGCTCCGAACGCGATCACCTGGCTGTTCGGCCACGTCGGTGACGGCAACATCCACGTCAACATCAGCGGTCTCGACGCCGAGGACGCTTCAGCCGACGAGGCAGTACTGGTCTACGTCGCTGGTCACGGCGGAAGCATCAGTGCCGAGCACGGGATCGGGACAGCGAAGAAGCGCTGGTTGCATCTCAGCCGCAGCGAGGCGGAGATCGACGCGATGCGGGCGATCAAGAACGCCCTCGACCCCGACGGAATCCTCAACCCCCACGTCCTGCTGCCACCTGCGCGAGGATGGGCAGATGCGCTATCGACGACTCGGACGGACAGCCCTTCAGGTCAGTGAACTGTGCCTCGGCACGATGAACTTCGGCCCCCAGACCACCGAGCCCGACTCGTGGGCAATCATGGACAAGGCGTTGGAACTCGGTGTCAACTTCTTCGACACGGCCAATCGCTACGGGGGCGACAAGGGCGCCGGTGCGACAGAGGAGATCGTCGGACGGTGGTTCGCGCAGGGCGGAGGCCGTCGCGACAAAGTGGTGCTGGCGACGAAGCTGTTCGGCGCGATGTCCGACTGGCCGAACGACGGACGACTCTCGGCTCGCCACATCCGTGCTGCGTGCGACGAGAGCCTGCGGCGGATGCAGACGGACCACATCGACCTCTATCAGATGCACCATGTCGACCGAACGGCTCCGTGGGACGAGATCTGGCAGGCGATGGAGACGCTGACGCAGCAGGGCAAGATCATCTACGTCGGCAGCAGCAACTTCGCCGGCTGGCACATCGTCCGCGCCAACGAGGCGGCCAAGACGCGGGGCTCGCTGGGGCTTGTCAGCGAGCAGAGCCACTACAACCTCCTCGTGCGCACGATCGAACTCGAGTTGTTGCCAGCGTGTCTCGAATACGGCGTCGGTGTGATCCCGTGGAGCCCGCTCTCCGGTGGCCTCCTCGGCGGTGTTCTGAACAACGAATCCGCTTCCCGACGCCAGTCCGCTTCATCGGTCAAGCGGATCGAGAAGATTCGCCCACAGCTCGAGAAGTGGGAAGCCCTGTGCACCGACCTCGGCGAGGAACCAGCTGCCGTTGCTCTCGCCTGGCTCCTCGCGCAGCACGGCGTGACGTGTCCGATCATCGGGCCGCGCACGATGGAGCAGTTCGAGGGCGCGTCGTTCCGGGCGCTCGACATTGCGCTGACCGACGAAACCCTGACCGCGATCGACCGGATCTTTCCGGGGCCGGGCGGTACGGCCCCCGAGGCCTACGCCTGGTAGGAGGCAGATGACCGCCGAACACCCAGCCGCCGAGCTGCCGGCCACCCAGGTGCCGGCCACCCAGATGCCGGTGCGTTTCGACACGGCCGCCGGGAAGTGGGTCCTGGCGGCGATGGTGCTCGGTTCGGGCATGGCCTCGTTGGACGCCACGGTGGTCAATGTCGCACTGCCGAGGCTCGGCAAGGACCTGCATGCCGACTTCGCCGGACTGCAATGGGTGGTCAACGGCTACACCCTCACGCTGGCCGCACTGATCCTGATCGGTGGTTCACTCGGCGACCGACTCGGGCGCCGCAAGGTGTTCATCGTCGGCGTGATCTGGTTCGCCGTGGCGTCGCTGATGTGCGGCCTTGCCCCGAACGTCGGCTTGCTCGTCGCCGCACGAGCACTGCAAGGTGTGGGCGGCGCACTGCTCACACCCGGCAGCCTGGCGATCCTGCAGGCCTCGTTCCATCCGAAGGACCGAGCCAGGGCGATCGGCGCATGGTCCGGACTCGGTGGCGTGACAACCGCAATCGGACCGTTTCTCGGCGGCTATCTGGTGGACGCAGCGTCGTGGCGATGGATCTTCCTGCTCAACCTGCCACTGGCCGCTTTGGTCATCTGGATCAGTGTTCGCCATGTTCCCGAGACACGCGACACCACCGTGACGGGACGACTCGATTTGCTCGGTGCGCTGATCGGCGCGGTCGGATTGGCCAGCAGTACCTGGGCCCTGATCGAACGTTCGTGGCCGCACGGTGTCGTCGGTGTCGCTGCGATGACAGCGTTCGTCGCCACTGAGAGCCGCCGTCGCCATCCGATGCTGCCGTTGCGCATCTTCGGCTCGCGCCAATTCTCCTCGGCCAACCTGACGACGTTGTTCGTGTACGGCGGGCTCAGCGCGACACTGTTCATGATCGGCCTCGTCCTGCAGCAGGCAATGGGCTATTCGCCGCTCGCGGCAGGGGCGTCGACGTTTCCGATCACGGTCATCATGCTGGCTTTCTCGGCCAAAGCCGGCGCACTCGCACAACGCATCGGGCCGCGCTGGCCAATGACGATCGGCCCGCTGGTGATCGCCGGCGGTCTGATCCTGATGACCCGAATCGCGCCTGGACACAGCTACATCACCAGTGTCTTTCCGGCCGTCGTGCTGTTCTCGGCTGGGCTCGCCCTGACCGTTGCCCCTCTCACGGCCACGGTGTTGGCTGCAGCCGATGCGTCGCGCGCCGGCGTCGCATCTGGCGTGAACAATGCCGTCGCCCGCGTCGGTGGCCTTCTGGCGGTGGCCGCCGTTCCGCTCGTCGCCGGGTTCAGTCCCGTCCACGGCGTGTCGCCCGGCGCACTCGTCGACGGCTTCCACACCACACTGCTGTGCGCTGCAGCGATCGTTGTGGTCGGCGCGATCATCTCCTTCGCGGGAATCCGATCGAACGTCCTCCAGGCCTCTACCCCTGACGACCCGACGCCGATCGACCAGCGCACTCTGTTGTATCACTGTGCGACGGATGCGCCACCGCTGACCGTGCATGGCCACTCTCACCGATCCGCCGAACCGCAAGCCGCAGGTCGGGCAACCGACCCGCCCAACTCGACCCCGCCCATCTCGACCCCGTCCAGCACGAACCTGCCCGGCACCGGCCGCCAGAACACCGGCCGTCAGAACACCGTGTAACCGCCGTCGACGGTGACGGTGTCGCCGGTGTGGAACGTCGTGGTCGGGTCGGCCAAGAAGACCGCCGCCGGTCCCATCTCGCTCGGGTCGGCCCATCGGCGCACCGGAGTGCGACCAACGGTTGCATTGCGGAACCGATCCGACGCGTAGCCGGCAGCAGCCATCTCCGTGAGTGTCCAGCCGGGCAGCAACGCATTGACGCGAATCTGGTGGCGGGCGAGCGCAACCGAAAGGGCACGGACAAGCCCGAGGAGCGCCGTCTTCGACGTTCCATACGCCTCGTTGCCGCCAGCGCCGTGGATCGCCGACGTGGACGACACGGCCACGAGTGATCCGCCGCCGGCGGCGATCATGTGGCGCGCCGCTGCGCGGAAGGTGAGAAACACGCCGTCGAGGTTGGTCTGCATCACCGCTCGCCAATCGTCGAGCGTGGTGTTCACGAACGAGGTTCCCGTGCCTCCACGTCCGGCATTGGCGAACACCGAATCGATCCGACCGCCAGCCGCCGCGACCGAGGCGACAAACGCGTTCTCGACCGATTGCTCGTCGCCGACATCGCAGGTGAACGCGTGAGCGTCGATGCCGTCGGCGGCCAGCGCGACAAGTGCGTCGTTGTTCTTGGTCTCGTTGCGGCCCCACACGACGATCTGCGCTCCAGCACGTCCACACGCCGTCGCCATCGCCAGCCCGATCCCGCCGTTGCCACCGGTGACCAACACGGTCCGGTCCGATAGTGACGCTGTTCGCTCTGGCCGGTCGATCGATGTCACGTTCGGGAACATAACCCGCCCCATCGACGTCGGACGTGACGAGGACGCGGCCACTTCCCTGTTTCACCGCCTCGCCGGTGGGGTAGACCGACACGCATGGCCGACTTCCCACCGTTGGTCGCGACGTACCGTGTCCAGCTCACTCCGACCTTCGGGCTACGACAGGCGACGACGATCGTCCCCTACCTCGCCCGACTGGGGATCAGCCATGTGTACACCTCGTCGTACCTGCAGGCTGCGGCCGGCTCGACGCACGGGTACGACACCACCGACCATGCGCGTGTCGGCGACGAACTGGGCGGTGAGGAGGCGCTGGTCGCTTTCCACCAGGCGCTGCGCCAGCACGGAATGGGCAACGTCGTCGACGTCGTGCCGAACCACATGTCCGTTGCCGATGCGTCGGCGAACCAACGATGGTGGAGTGTGTTGCGCGACGGTCCAGGCAGTGAAGCGGCCCGATTCTTCGACATCGATTGGATGCCGCCAGAGCCAAAACTGTCGGGCAAGATCCTGCTGCCGGTGCTGGGCAACGACTACGCATCGGAGGTGGCCGACGGCAACATCGAGATCGTGCAGGTCGACGGTGCATGGGAGGTGCACTACGGCGATCTCCGCTTTCCAGTCGCTGTCGGGACGGTTGCGCGGACCCTGTCCGAACCGTCTGAGGTGCACGCTGCGCTCGACCAACAGCACTACCGGCTGGCCTGTTGGCGCGTCGGGCGCGACGAGATCAACTACCGCCGGTTCTTCGATGTGACCACTCTCGCCGGTGTTCGGGTCGAGGATCCGGACGTGTTCGCAGCCGTGCACGAACGCACCTTGCAGTGGGTTCGATCCGGCGATGTACAGGGGCTGCGGATCGATCATCCGGACGGTCTCCGCGATCCGACCGGCTATCTCGAGGACCTCAGATCCGCAGCACCTGACGCCTGGATCGTTGTCGAGAAGATTCTCGAACCGGGCGAGGAACTACCGGACAGCTGGCCCGTCGACGGCACAACGGGCTACGACATGATGCGCAAACTGTCAGCGCTCTTCGTCGACCCGGCCGGGGAACGGACGCTGACGACGATCTTCAACTCGTTCGTCTCGGATTGGCGTGACTACGGCGAACAATTGGTCGAGAGCAAACAGTTGGCGATCGAGCAGTTGTTCGGAGCAGAGGTGACGCGGCTGGTGGGTCTGGCTGCACACCTGTGCGAGGCCGGCATCGTCGCCCGCGACTTCAGTCGTGCAGAGATCCGCCGAGCGATCGTCGCGCTGCTGGTCGCGACGCCCGTGTACCGCACCTATGTCCGAGACGGTGGAGGACCCGTCTCGGAGCAGGACGAGGCGGTGGTGGTGAACGCGCTCGATGCCGCAAGCACCCTCGAACCACTGATCGACGAGGTCCTGTTCGAGTTCATCGGACAACTCCTGCGTGGGCAGGCGATGAGTGCGCTCCTGCCCCGGTCCGCTGTCGACGACTTCGCGGCACGGTTCCAACAGCTCAGTGGACCAGCGATGGCCAAGGGCCTGGAGGACACGCTGTTCTACCGGTACAACCGTCTCATCGCATTGAACGAGGTGGGATCGGATCCAGCGCAATTCGGTATGACGATCGGCGAGTTCCACGACGACATGAACGCTTCTGCGTCGACAAGGCCGTTGTCGATGAGCTCGACGGGCACGCACGACACCAAGCGTTCGGAAGATGTCCGTTCCCGCATCGCACTGTTGAGCGAGATCGCCGACGAGTGGGGCGAGACGTTCTTGCGCTGGATGACGATGAACTCGCCGAAGTGGGCTGCCGGGTCGACCGACCCCTCGATGGAATACATGCTGTACCAGACCTTGATCGGCTCGTATCCGCTCGCTCCGGAACGAGCCCGGGAATTCCTGACCAAAGCCGTACGCGAGGCAAAGAGGTTGTCGACGTGGCTATACCCGACGGACTTCGAGAACGATCTCTTCGCATTTGCCGACGCCATCGCAGCTGACGACGCATTCCAAACGGATCTGGCCCGATTCGTCTCAGGACTCGACGACGCCGCGCGTCTGGCCTCGCTGAGCCAACTGATCTTGAAGGCAATGGTGCCGGGCGTACCGGACTTCTATCAGGGCAGCGAGCTGACGACGACCAGCCTGGTCGACCCGGACAACCGCAACGACGTCGACTATCTCGAACGCGTCCGACTGCTCGACGAACTGGATCTGGAGGGTGGCCGGCCGGTCGATGTCCACGCCTTCAAGCTCTGGATGACTCGACGCCTGCTGCAGATCCGGCGCGCCGTACCGGACGCGTTCTCGGGGCCCGACGCCGACTACCGGCCTATCGCCATCGATGGTCAAGCCGCCGAACGAGCAATTGCCTTCTGCCGCGGCGGCCGGGTCGTGGTCATCGCTCCCGTTCGCCCCGTCGCGATCTCGCGGATCGGTTGGGGCGATACCTCGATCACCTTGCCGCCAAGCAGTTGGAGCGATGCTCTCGATTCCTCCGCATCCGTCGAGGGAGGCCGCACCTTCGAGGGACGGGTGCGGGTCGACGACCTCGTCCACGGCGACTGTGCCATCCTGATCAAGGGTTCCGGCTCGATCGAAGAGAGTGAGCAGGCATGACGCGGATTCGCGTATGGGCGCCGAACGCCGAGTCGGTCGGGTTGGTGACTCCCGACCGGCAGTCTGTGATGGAACAGACGACTCATGGGTGGTGGGAATCGTCCGAGGAGCTCGCCCCTGACTCGCGTTACCGATTCGCCGTTGGCGACGTGGTCGTGCCCGATCCGCGCTCGCCGCGGCAACCAGAGGGCCCAGAGGGCTGGTCCCAGACCGTCGACCACAGCGCGTTCGAATGGCACGACGCGGATTGGACCGGATTCCCGCTGGCGTCAGCGGTCGTCTACGAACTCCACGTCGGCACGTTCTCGCCGGACGGAACCTTCGACGGCGTTCTCGGCCGGCTCGACGAGTTGGTCGACCTCGGTGTCTCCGCAGTCGAGATCATGCCGGTCGCGACCTTCGCCGGAACCCGCGGCTGGGGCTACGACGGAGTCAACCTCTTCGCACCTCACGAGTCGTACGGGGGGCCGGACGGTCTGCGACGACTGGTCGACGCCTGCCACGATCGGCAATTGGCCGTCATCCTCGATGTCGTCTACAACCACCTCGGTCCCGTCGGGAACTCGCTCGGACGATTCGGCCCGTACTTCACCGACACCTACCACTCGCCATGGGGTGACGCAGTCAACCTGGATGGCGCGGGTAGTGACGAAGTCCGACGGTTCATCATCGACAACGCACTGCAGTGGATCGTCGACTACCACGTCGACGGGCTGCGTCTCGATGCAGTCCACGCACTGCACGACGAATCCGCCGTTCACATCCTCGACGAACTCGGTGAGGAGGTGCACGCGGCCGGACGTCGGCTCGGTCGCGTCGTCTGGGTCATTGCCGAGAGCGACCTCAATGATCCGCGCCTTGTCCGCTCGAACGAGGCCTACGGGTACGGGCTCGATGCCGCGTGGTCCGACGATTTCCACCACGCCCTGCACGTCTCGCTGACCGGCGAACGCGACGGCTACTACGGCGACTTCGACGGCATCGACGATCTCGCCGAAGCGATCAACAACGTCTACGTGTTCAGTGGTCGCTTCGCACCGTCGCGCGAGCGGTCGCACGGCCTCGGCGTCGGCGAGATGGATCGATCCCGCTTCGTGTGCTTCGCCCAGAACCACGATCAGATCGGAAATCGGGCAACCGGCGAGCGCCTCGCCCATCTGATCTCCACCGAGCGCGCAGAGATCGCTGCCGCACTCCTGCTGACCACACCGTTCGTGCCGATGCTGTTCCAGGGCGAGGAATGGGCGGCTTCGGCTCCTTTTCAGTACTTCACCGACATCGAGGACGAGGAAGTGGGTAATGCGGTTCGCGAAGGTCGGCGCGCCGAGTTCGCATCCTTCGGGTGGAAACCCGAGGACGTGCCGGACCCGCAGGACCCGGCCACGTTTCGACGTTCGAGGCTGGACTGGTCCGAGCGCGATCACAGCGAACACGCCCGAATCCTGCAATGGCACACGCAACTGATCGCTTTACGCGCCGAGCACCCGAGCCTGCGCGACGGTCGCATCTCGGGCACCGTCGTCCATCATCAACCCGGTACGCATGTGCTGGTGATCGAGCGCAACGAACTGACCGTCGTCGTCAACCTCGGCGACTCGACCGAGACGATCGAGGTCCGCCCGATCGAAACGGTCCTGCTGACCAACGATGACTCGGCCATGGCCGTCGGCGACTCGGGCACGATCACGCTGCGCTCGGACCGGGTCGCGATTTTGGAACACCAGTTCGAATGAGACGAGTATCAGCCGACGGATGAACCCACGTCCGAACGTCATAGCGGGTCAGATCGTCGGTTGAACAGTCAGCATCCGCAGCAATGCAGTCAGCGGTACCCCGAGCCGGTCCGGCCGGTGTCCGATCTCGTACCGCACCTCGTAGGCAGCTTTCTGGATGATCGCGATGTCGAGGAGCAGCGCTGTATCCACCGGGTTCGTCGGCAGGATCTCGGTTGCCGCGATACGGGCCAGATAGGCATGCACCAGGCGCTGCGCACACCACGTCTCGAACGTGTGAGCCCATGGCTCCAGGGTCTCGACGCTGCCCATGCCTCGTTCGACACTGGACCGAAGCGCTTCATCGGCCGCGTAGTCGAACGAACGAACCATTCCCGCCACGTCGACGACCGGTGTCCGCCTGATCGAGCGTTCGCCGAGTGGACGGCTCGGCTCGCCTTCGAAGTCGATGAACGAGAGGTCACCGCCACGCACAAGGATCTGACCGAGGTGCAGGTCGCCGTGGACACGAATGCGGAGTCCATCGATCTGGTGCTCGAGCAGTGGCTGGCAGCGGTTCATGATCCCTCGCTCGATCTCTTGCGCACTCAGCAGCGGACCAACACTCGACAGGGCTGCGACGACACCAGCTGGCAGCGACCGCAACGCGGCAGCCGTTGCCTTGGCCTCCGTTCGCATCGCCTGATAGAACGATCGCTGCGCATGCGCGTTGAACAACTGTGGCTTCATCCGGGGGGTGTCGCCGGCAGCCAGGGCGATGTGCAGTTCTGCCGTGCGCAGCCCGAGCAGCTCGGCCAGAGCGAGTGCTTCGCCGAGTGCCCCGTCGAGCTCGACCGGCAATTCTGCGGCATGGACGGTCAGGGTCGACGCGGCCAGAGGCACGAGCGCAGGGCCCGACATCGTGGCCGCCCATTCGAGGAAGTGCGCACATTGATCGACGACGGCGGCATAGGCCTCGCTGTCGTTGCGGACGAGACCGACCAGAGTGGCCACCGTGGTGCTCTCGTGAGCGCCGTTGGGCTGATACTCCAGCGTGCCTGCGAGCGGGGCCACGTTCGGGAACCCGACACCGTTGAGGTGTTGCAACATCTCGACTTCTGGATGCACCCCTGGTTCGACTCGGCGCAGGAATTTCAACACCCACTGATCGGCGACGATGCTGGATGAATTGCTCTGTTCACCGCTGATGATCCGCGCTTCGAGGGCATGCACGGCACGAGCCGGAAGACGACGAATCGGCTGTCCGACGAGCACCCCCGACTTCCCCGGCTCCTGTTCGGCGCGCAGGATCAGGCGAGTCAGCTCGGATGCGAACGCAGGATCGGCTCCTTCGGGATCGAGCATCAATGCATATTGCGCCGGCTCGCCGCTGTCGAAGTCGATTTGTAGCAAGACCCACCACATCTGCTCGCCGATCTCGACGGCGTCGACAATGGCCGTGTCCGTGATCGATCGGTGGCGATCGCCGAACCAACGCTGTTCGACGATGAACGGTCGAGCCGCCGCCAGCAACGCAGCGGTGCTGCGCCGGTCCAACGGCAACCGCAACGGCATGAAACCCAACCCGGACATCGTCGCCGACGGTCCGGGCGGTCGGGGGGTGTCGTCGTCTGGCGCCGGCAGGGCGAGGCGCAGCCAGAAGACGTCGTGTGGCCCGAGCGTCAGGCGGTAGTCACCGTCGTCGACCGGAGACAGCACGGCTCCGCCAGCGAGTTCGACGGGGCTGACGTTGCGGTATGCCGGTAGTGGAATGTTGACCTGTTGGGCGTGGCGCGACAGGTTGGCGACGACGAGGACCGCATCGTTGCCCTCGAGGCTGCGTAAAAACGTGAGGACCTTCGTGTTGTCGCTCTCGATGATCGTCATCTCGCCGCGAGCGAACACCGGGTGACGCTGGCGCATCGCGATCATTCTGCGCATCCACCACCACAGCGAGGACGGGTTTCGTCGTTGCGCCTCGACGTTGATCGATTCGTAATGGTGTTGCGAATCGGTGATCAGCGGAAGGAACAGCCGCTGTTGCTCGCCTTGAGAGAAGCCTGCGTTGCGATCGCCGCTCCACTGCATGGGCGTGCGCACCGAGTCACGGTCGCCGAGGTACACGTTGTCGCCCATCCCAATCTCGTCGCCGTAGTAGATCGTCGGGGTGCCGGGCAACGACAACAGCAGCGCATTGAGCAATTCGATCTTGCGTCGATCGTCCTGGAGCAGCGTCGCCAGGCGACGACGAATTCCCACGTTGACTCGCATCCGCGGGTCACCTGCGTAGCGCCGATACATGTAGTCGCGCTCCTCATCGGTGACCATTTCCAATGTCAACTCGTCGTGGTTCCGCAAGAACAGCGCCCACTGACAACCGTCGGGGAGGGCAGGCGTCTGCTCGAGGATGTCGACAATCGGGGCGCGACTCTCCATCTGCAAGGCGAGGAACAGGCGTGGCATGACCGGGAAGTGGAATGCCATGTTGCATTCGTCGCCGTCGCCGAAATACTCGACAGCGTCTTCTGGCCACTGGTTTGCCTCGGCCAGCAGCATCTTGCCCGGATAGTTGTCGTCCATGTGCTTGCGCAGCGACTTGAGGAACTCGTGTGTCTCCGGCAGGTTCTCGCAGTTGGTCCCTTCACGCTCGAACAGATACGGAATCGCGTCGAGGCGCACTCCATCGACCCCGAGCTTGAACCATTTGTCGAAGATCCTGAACATCTCGCGACGGACGTCGGCGCTGTCGAAGTTGAGGTCGGGCTGATGCGAATAGAAGCGATGCCAGTAGTAGCTCTGCGCAACCGGATCCCATGCCCAATTGGACGTCTCGAAATCCTGGAAGATGATCCGTGCGTCTTCGTACTTCTCCGTCGTGTCGCTCCACACGTAGTAGTCACGGAAGCGACTTCCTGGCGGAGATTTGCGGGCCCGCTGGAACCACGGGTGCTGATCCGACGTGTGGTTCATCACCAACTCGACAATCACCTTCAAGCCGCGATCGTGGGCGGCGCGTTGGAAGCGCTTGAACGATGCCATGTCGCCGTACGACGGGTTGATCGATTCGTAGTCGGCGATGTCATAGCCGTCGTCGCGCAGGGGCGACGGCATGAACGGCAACAGCCAGATCGCATCGATGCCGAGATCGACGAGATAGTCGAGGCGCCCGATCAAGCCGTCGAAGTCACCGATTCCGTCGCCGTTGCTGTCAGCGAACGAGCGCACGTGCAATTGGTAGATGACGACATCGCGAAACCAGTCCGGGACGTTCTGGGTGGACGACCCTGCTGCTTTGACGACCCCACCGCTCCTTGCTGGACTCATGTGAACTCTCTCTGTTGGTCGGCGAAGTCGAGGCGACGGATCGCAAAGACGTGAGCGGATTGAACCCATGGGTCGAGGCGCACGTAGTTGTCGGCGCCGTGCCACACGAAGTGCTGATCGCTGAGCAGATCGTGGACCTCGTAGCTCACGCCGTCGTACCCGGTCGCAGACGCGCCGAAGCCCAGTGCTCGGAGGTCGAGACGGACGAAGCCATCCTGTGCGTTGTGATGGTCTGTGTTGGCGACGACGAGAATGGCATCCGCAGACATCGCCGAATCCTCGGTCCGTCGCGGCGCGGTCTTGGTGTACGCGATCATCCGCTCGTTGTCACAATGGTGGAAGACGAGCGACCGGTCGTGCTGCAGAGCCGAATGACTGCGCCGGATCGCGTTCAGGCGAGCCATCAGCTCGCGCACAGGTGCGCCGCTCTCCAGATCCCATCGGCGGACCTCGTACTTCTCGCCGTTCTCGTACTCTTCGCTCTCGGCAAGCGCGTTGGCCACCTCCAGCTCGTACACAGGCCCGTAGACGCCGTACGACGCACTGAGCGTCGATGCCAGGACGAGACGGGTCTTGAATACCTGTGGCAGACCCTGCTGCAGCTCCTCGGTGAGGATGTCCGGCGTGTTGACCCACGCGCTACCCCGGAAGTAGTCGAGCCGGTCGCCTTCGGACAACAGGCCGAAGTAGTGCTCGATGTCGTACGGCGTGTACTGCCACGGAAAATGGGTGTACGACACGGAGAACCCGACGCGAGACAGCTGCATCATCACGTCCGGGTGGGCGAACGCCTCGGCCAGAAAGACGACGCCCGGGTCCTCGGCCTTGATCTCGGCGATGACCCATTCCCAGAACTTGAACGGCTTCGTGTGCGGATTGTCGATTCGGAAGACGCGAATTCCGTGCCCGTGCCAGAAGCGCAACACATCGGCAAGCGCACTCCAGAGGTCGCGCCAGCTCGAACCGTCGAAATCGAACGGAACGATGTCCTGATAGCGCTTCGGTGGGTTTTCTGCGTAGGCGATGCTGCCGTCAGGGCGGATCGAGAACCAATCAGGATGCTCGGTCACCCACGGATGATCGGGGCTGCACTGGAAGGCGATGTCCATCGCGATTTCGAGGCCACGTTCCGCTGCCGAACGAACCAGATGGTCGAAGTCGTCGATCGTGCCGAGATCCGGGTGAACAGATGTGTGGCCACCCTCCGCAGCTCCGATTGCCCAAGGACTACCGACATCGTCGGGCCCGGAGTCGACGGAGTTGTTCTTGCCCTTGCGGTGGTCGCGGCCGATCGGGTGGATCGGTGGGAGATAGACGATGTCGAAGGCCATCGACGCGACATCGTCGAGGCGATCGACCGCAGTCCGCAACGTGCCCGGTCTGCTGTTGCCCTCCTGGTCGGTGTCACCGGTCGAGCGAGGAAAGAACTCGTACCACGACGCGAACGAGGCCAGGCGGCGATCGACGGTGATGTCCTCCGCTCGGCTGACGACACGATCGGAGGTGGTGTCGTTACCGAGCTGGCGCAGCTCTTCTTCCTCGTTGGATGTCGGTTGTCCGGCGGTCCGCTTGCGTGAGATCCGCGACTGCATCGTTGCCGCCCGGTCGATCCACGCCTCGACCACAAAAGTGTACCCACCGAGCTGCGTCAGCGGAACGTCGGCGCAGAATCTGTAGCCGACCTCTCTGCTCATCGGGACGACGGATTGAGCACCCACCGGATCGGTGAGACGAACCTGTGCCGCGATCTCCACGGCACCATCGCAGACGACCGTCGCAGCGATCTCGACGATGTCGCCGACGACCCGCTTCGATGGATACATGCCGGCGCTGACGCTGGGGACGAGACCGGTGATGACCAGTCGCTCCGGTCGCTCCCTCGCCTCGTACAAAAAATGTTCGGTGGGTGTCACGTTGCGACGCGACATCTCTTGCGGTGACATGGGAGCTCCCATCGCTCGGAGGTTGCGATGCCGTGTGGACCATGCCCACGACCGCGCGGCGTCATACCCCGCGCAGTCGCCCGTTCGGAAGTGTCTGCCATTGCATCGAACGATACGGTTCCGCCATGCCATCAGCGTTCCTGCATCCATTCGCCGCACCGACCAGAGAGAAGTTCATCACCGTCGTGCGGGGCGAGGGCGCCCTGTTGTGGGATGCCGACGGCAACGAGCTGATCGACGGTATGGCCAGCCTCTGGTATTGCGCGATCGGTCATGGCCGTCGAGAAATGGCCGAGGCAGTCGCGGCCCAGATGAGCACG
The DNA here is from genome assembly GCA_043747765.1 of Actinomycetota bacterium. Taxonomy (GTDB): domain Bacteria; phylum Actinomycetota; class Acidimicrobiia; order Acidimicrobiales; family Ilumatobacteraceae; genus WLMZ01. The sequence goes on along the minus strand of JAYTOM010000285.1, from coordinate 17,935 downwards.
CTCGAGTCGTACTCGTGCTTCGACCCGTTCACCAACATCCCCGCCGATGCGCTGGCAGAAAAGCTCGTCTCGCTCAGCCCTCTCCCCGGTTCGCGTGTGTTCCTGTGCGGCAGTGGCAGCGAGAGCATCGACTCGGCGATGAAGCTGGCCCGGCTCGCCCATGTCCAGGCTGGCCATCCGGAGCGGACGTTGATCATCAGCAGGACACGCGGATACCACGGCACCAACTACGGAGGCACAAGCGCCCAGGGCATCGCCCCGAACCGAGCCGGTTACGGGCCGTTGGTGCCCGATGTGGTCCAGGTGCCGAGCGACGACATCGAGGCACTCGCGACGCTGATGAAGGATCGCAGTTCCGAGATCGCCGCTGTCATCACCGAGCCCGTCCAGGGTGCGGGCGGCGTGTTTCCCCCTGCCGACGGCTACCTCGAGTGGGTTCGTCGGCTGTGCGACCAGCACGGTGCTTTCCTGATCTTCGACGAGGTGATCACCGGTTTCGGTCGTCTCGGCACGTGGTTCGGAGCCCAGCGGTATGGCGTGATTCCCGACTTCTTGACCTTCGCCAAAGCCGTCACCAGCGGATACCAGCCTCTCGGCGGGGTGCTCGTCGGACGCGCACCATTGGATGCGCTGGAATCGGACGCAACGTTCTTGCTTCGCCACGGCTACACGTACAGCGGCCACGCATCGGTCTGCGCCGCCGGCCTGAAGAACATCGAGATCATCGAACGCGAGAACCTCGTCGAGCGGGCGACACACGTCGGCCATCGCCTCGGCTCCGGACTCCGCGCTCTTGCCGCTGACGGCACCATCGATCACGCTCGTGGCGACGGTGCCGTATGGGCTGCGGGCCTCAGGCCAGATCAGAACGCAACGGCGATTCGTGACCGGATGTTGGCGTCCGGTGCAATCGTGCGTGCGCTCAATGCCGATGCCAACCTGTTCTGCCCACCGCTCGTGATCACCGACGAACAGATCGACCGTCTGCTCGACATCTTCGCTTCAGCGGTTGTCCACGAGCGCGACCTTGCCGATGGCGCGCAGCGGGTCACCTCACCCAGGACGTGACCATCGCTCGTACTCCGTCGCCGAGCAACCGCAGGAATTCGTCGTCGAGCACTTCGCTACCGTCGTCCAGCCACAAGCAGATGCTCTCGTAGAGGTGGCTGACCACCGATTCGGCGGCCCAGTGGACGATGACGGGGTTCGGTGAGATCTGGGCGATCAGGCTCGTCGCGTATTCGGTGGCGGCAGCTTTGAAGAGTGCGAACAGGTCGTGGAACTCGGGCTGGTTGGAGGCATGCCTCCACAGCAACCGGAAGCCGTCCGGCTGACGGCGCGCGATTTCGAGCAGCATCGACGCAACCGTGCCGCGTTGGCCGATCGGCAGCGGTGCAGAACCGGGGTCGAACTGCGCGCCGAGATCGTCCAGAACCGACGCGATCACGGCTACGTACAGTGCCTCTTTCGACTCGAAGATCCGGTAAACGATGAGCCGTGTCACGCCGGCCGCCTTGGCCACGTCGTCCATCGACGTCTTGTCGTAGCCGGCCGACAAGAAGGCCGCCGCAGCAGCTCGGATCAACTGCTCGCGTCGAGCCGCCCTTGGCAGACGCAGCGCAGCGTGGCTGCGGGTGTCGACCGTCGGCGCCATTGACATATGTATACACGAGTGTTTACATGTCGTCCATGAAGTTCGGCATCTTTTACGAGCACCAGATCGGCCGTCCATGGGACGACACGACAGAGCAGACTCTGATCAGCAACGCGCTCGATCAGGTGGAGCTGGCCGACCGACTCGGCATCCAGTACGTGTGGGAGGTGGAGCATCATTTCCTCGAGGAGTACAGCCATTCATCAGCGCCGGAGGTGTTCCTGGCTGCAGCGAGCCAGCGGACCACGAACATCCGACTCGGTCACGGGATCATGCTCACGGCACCGCAGTTCAACCATCCGGCTCGATGCGCCGAACGGCTGGGGATGCTCGACCTCGTGTCCAACGGGCGGGTCGAATTCGGCAGTGGTGAGTCGTCGAGCGAAGCCGAACTCGGCGGGTTCGGGCTCGACCCGTTGAAGAAGCGGGAGGCCTGGCTGGAAGGTCTGGAGACCACGCTGCGCTGCATGGTCGAGACCCCGTTCACCGGCGTCGACGGTCAGTTCGTGAAGATGCCGCCGAGGAATGTCGTGCCCAAACCGGTACAGAAACCGCACCCTCCGCTCTGGGTGGCATGTAGTCGTCGCGACACGATCCTGCTAGCCGCCGAGAAGGGCATCGGGGCGCTGACCTTTGCATTCATCGACCCAGAGGAAGCTCGCTCGTGGGTCGCCGAATACGAGCAGACGCTTGCCGACACGTGCGTGCCCGTCGGCTACGCAGTCAATCCCCAAGTCGCCTGCGTCAGCCCGATGATGATCCATCACGACGAGGAGCAAGCAATTCGTCGAGGCGTCGAAGGTGCCAACTTCTTCGGCTACAGCCTCGGCCACTTCTACGTGTTCGGCAAGCATGCTCCCGGCGTCACAGACGTCTGGGCCGAGTACATCGAGCGGCGTGCTGCGCAGGGTTTCGATCCTCACGCGGTCGCCCAGGCGGTTCGCGAAGAGCGGCTCGGGGCGAAGGTCGCGGCGGGCGATTCGACGGGTCTGCGCGGCGCGATCGGCACGCCCGATCAGGTTCGGGAATACCTTCGCCGGTACGAGGAGGCGGGAGTCGATCAGGTGATCTTCGTGATGCAGGCCGGCCACAACGAGCACGAGCACATCATGGAATCGATCGATCTTTTCGGCCGCGAGGTGCTGCCCGAGTTCATCGAACGCGATGGTGCAGCCGTCGAGGCCAAGGCACGCCGAATGGAACCGGTCGTCGCCGCAGCAATGGCCCGCAAGGTCGAGGCCCAGGCTGCAGCCGGACTTCCCCGCGACATCGGCGACTACTCGTTCGGGGCCATCCCCCGTCAGTGGGCGGAGACGACACACGACGAGAACATCGAGCAGTGGTTGGAGAAGTTCGCCGACGACCGCGCCGCCGGCAAGCGCGACGAGAACGCTGGAATCGCCGGATGAGCATCGACCCGATCGACATTGCCGCGCTGGATCTCTCCGGCCAGACGGCCCTCGTCACAGGCGCAGCGAGCGGCATCGGTGCTGCGGTGGCGCGGCGGCTGACGGAGCTGGGCGCACACGTCATCGCCACCGACATCGATGATGTGGGTGGTGCCGCGGTTGCCGCCGAACTCGGTGGCGGGTTCCATCATCTCGACGTCTCCGATCCTGATCAGTGGGCAGCCTTGGGACTTCCCGCCGACCTCGACATCGCCTTCCTTAACGCAGGAGTCAGCACCCGCATCGCCGACGACCGCGACGCATCGGATGCCCCGCTCGGCGAAGTGACCGAGCGCGCCTATCGCCGGATCATGGGCGCCAACGTCGACGGGGTGGTGTACGGAGCACGGGCGGTCCTGCCGAAGATGATCGCTCGGGGTCGCGGTCAGATCGTGATCACGGCATCGATGGCCGGATTGTCGCCAATCCCGTTCGACCCGATCTACGGACTCACCAAACATGCGGTGGTCGGATTCACCAAATCACTCGGCGTCACCTACGGGCCCGCTGGCGTGTGTACCAGCGCTGTCTGCCCAGGTTTCGCCGACACCAAGATCATCTCCACCGAACTGATGGAGATGCTCCGCTCGGTCGCCGTCCCGATCATCACTCCGGACCGAGTGGCCGACGCGGTGCTCACGGCAATCGCAGCGGCTCAGCCGGGCTCGCTGTGGGCCGTGTGGGGCGATCAGCCCATCACTCGATACGAACCGAACCCTGTCTTTGCTGATGCACTCGAATTCGGATCGACCGATTCGCTCCTCGACCTCATTGCGTCCGACGAGATCGTCCCGTGAGCGACACGCTTCTGTTCAACCCGTTCGATCCCGCATTCCGGGCGAATCCGTATCCGTTCTACGACATCCTCCGCGAGCAGGCTCCGGTGTACATGTCGCCGCTCGAGACAATCGTCCTCTCCCGTTACGACGACATCGCCGTCACACTCCGCAGCAACGACTTCAGCAGGGACATCGAGAAGAACGCCAACGAACCGACATCGGCACTGCAGAGTCGCAAACGCGAGCGCCGCCGAGACAGCGACACCAAGTCGATCCTCAACCTCGATCCACCCGATCACACGCGTTTGCGGCGGCTCGCCTCGCAGGCGTTCACGCCGTCGTCGATCGAGCGACTACGACCACGCGTCCAGCAACTGGTCGACGACGTGCTCGACGTCGCCGCCGAGCGCGGCACAATGGAACTGATCGATGAACTCGCCTTCCCGGTACCGTTCCAGGTGATCAGCGATCTGCTGGCGATGCCGACCGAACGAGCCGTCGAACTCCGCGAATGGTCGCAACGCCTGACCGCATCCCTGGAACCAACAGCGACCGAGGAAGACATCGACCGCGCCGACGATGCAATCCAGTTGTTCATTCCCTATCTCGTCAGCATCGTCGAGGAGCGTCGGCGCAACCTCGGTGACGATCTGCTGTCTGCCCTGATCCAGGCCGAGGAGAGCGGCGACCGGATGAGCACCGCCGAGCTGATCGCGTTCGTCCTGCTGTTGTATGTCGCGGGCCACGAGACCACGGTCAACCTGATCGGCAACGGCACCCTCGCGTTGCTGCGCCATCCGGACCAGTTGGCGATCTGGCGTGACACGCCAGCGTTGGATGCGACGGCGGTCGACGAACTGTTGCGGTACGACGGCCCGGTGCAACTGACAGTCCGCGTCCCCGTCGTGCCGGTGCACTACCAGACGCCGGACGGGTCCGTCACCGTCGAGCCGGGCACGGTCGTGATGACGCTGCTCGGGGCGGCCAACCACGACCCGGCGATGTTCGACAACCCGCACGAGTTGCGGTTCGACAGGCCCAACTCGAATCGCCATCTTGCGCTCGCTGCCGGAGTCCACTATTGCCTCGGCGCCTCGCTGGCCAAGCTCGAAGCGAGCGTTGCGATCAGCAGCGTCATCCGTCGCTTCCCGGACGTGGCACTGGCAGGCGAGCCAGGCTGGCGTGACCGTCTCACGATCCGCGGCGTCGACCGGCTACCGCTCTGCCTAGCCTGACGGCGTGACCCGGTTCTGGACGAGTGACCTTCATCTCGGCCACGTGAACATCATCCGTTACTGCCACCGGCCCTTTGCCGATGTCGACGACATGAACGAAGGCCTGATCCAGCGATGGAACGAGACGGTCGCCGCCACCGATGAAGTGTGGGTGCTCGGCGACTTCGCTCTCGGTCAGATCGCCCACACCCTGCCAATGGCGCATCGCCTGAACGGTCGCAAGGTTCTGGTGACCGGGAATCACGACCGCTGCTGGGGAGCCGGGTGGCACTCGACCAAACGGTGGGTCGAGCGGTATCACGACGCGGGGTTCGACCACGTGCTGCAAGGCGCCGTGCCGATTCGATTGGGACCGTACGACGCTCTCGCCTGCCACCTTCCCTATCAGGGCGACAGCCACGACGACGACCGGTTCGTGGCGCAACGTCCCGTCGATCACGGTCAGGTTCTGCTACACGGGCATGTCCACGACACGTGGAAGATCAACGGCCGCCAGATCAACGTCGGCACCGACGTGTGGGATTACCGTCCGGTCAGCGATGACACCATCCTCGAGGAGTACCTTCGGAGCGGGTCCTTGGTCCGGGAGAACAGATGAGCATCGACGATAAGGTCAGCCAAGCGTCGGCCTCGACCGTAGCAACCAAAGCGAGCGAGATACCGGTGACGGCCGTGCACCGCTACACCTGCCCGCTGTGCGAGTGCATGTGCGGTCTCGACGTCACCGTCGCAGGAATGGCGCCGAGCGAACAGCGGGTGACGCTCGTGCGCGGCGCCAAAGACGATGTCTGGTCGAAGGGCTACATCTGCCCGAAGGGCGCCGCAATCGGACACCTGCACCACGACCCTGATCGACTCCGCGCTCCAATGGTGCGCGACGGCGATCAGTGGCGCGAAGTCACCTGGGACGAGGCGTTCCGGCGTTGTGAGGAACTCATCCATCCACTCCTCGACCGCGATGGACCAACAGCGTTCACTGCATTCGTCGGCAACCCCGCCGGGCACAGTTTCTCACTGTCGAGATACCTCAGCCAGATGATCATCCCGTCGGGTATGACGCACATCTACTCGGCCGGGACAGTCGACCAGTGGCCGAAGAACGTGACCAGCATCCTGCTGTACGGCAACCAGTGGATGATCCCCACCCCCGACATTTCGCGCACCGATTACTGGCTGCTGATGGGCGGCAACCCGCACGCTTCCGGTGGGAGCCTGATGGCCAGTCCCGATGTGATGGCCGAGATCGAACGAATCCGCGACCGGGGCGGCAAAGTCGTGGTCGTCGATCCGCGTCGTACACGCACGGCCGACATCGCCGACGAGTGGATCGGCATCCAGCCCGGTACCGACGCCGCGTGGCTGCTGGCCATCGTCAACGAGTTCTTCGCCAACGACTGGATCACACTCGGCCACCTGTCCGACATCGTCGCCGATGTGGATCGACTCCGCGCAGCGTGCGCCGAGTTCACGCCGGAGAGCGTCGCCGGCGTGACCCGCATACCCGCCGATGTCACCCGGCGCATCGCGGCCGAGATCCACGACGCGCAGGCTGCCGCCATCTACGGACGGATCGGACTGTGCAATCAGGAATTCGGCACCCTCGCGTCGTGGCTGGTCGACGTGCTGGCCATCATCAGCGGCAACTTCGACCGGCCCGGCACGCTGATGTTCGCCAACCCGATTCCGTTCCCGCTGGGCTGGATGGCCAGCACCAAGGTCAACGGGCTGCCCACCTTCGGTCGCTGGAACTCACGCGTACGCGGCGCTCCGGAGATTCTCGGCCAAGTGCCCGCATCGTGTCTTGCCGAAGAGATCGCGACTCCCGGCCCTGGGCAGATCAAGGGTCTGATCAACGTCGCGGCCAACCCGGTGCTGTCCGTTCCTGATTCTGCGCGCCTCGAAGCGGCACTGCCCGCGCTCGAATGCATGATCGCGATCGACAACTACCTGAACGAGACCACACGTCATGCGCACGTGATCTTCCCGGGTCCGTCCCCGATCGAGACGCCGCACTTCGACGAACTGCTGTGGACCTTCGCCACCCGCTCGGCCGGCAAGTGGTCCGAACCGATCTTCCCGCTCGACCGCCCCGACGAATGGGAGGTACTGATCCGCCTCGGACAGATCCTGGCCGGCAAGCACGATGCCGACACCGACGTCAGTGCCGTGGACGACGGTTGGTTCACGATGCTGTGTCACGCCAAGGGGCTCGATCCGGCGGCCATCGTGCCCCTGTACGACCAGGGCGGACCGGAGCGGATGATCGACTGGTCGATCCGTGTCGGCCCGTTCGGTGACGGCTACGGCACGCGCCAGGGCCTGACCCTTGCCGACTTCAAGGCCGAGCCGAACGGCATCGACATGGGGCCCGCCATTCCCAGAGCGGCGGAAATCGTCTGCACCCCGGATGGGCTGATCCACCTTGCCCCCGATTACCTGCTCGGTGACATCCCACGACTGCGAGCCCGCATCGACGCACCGGTCGACGGACTGGTGCTGGTCAGCCGCCGCCACCTTCGTTCGAAGAACTCGTGGCTGCACAACGTGCGCATCCTCGTCAAGGGCAAGGAGCGCTGCACGTTGATGATCAACCCGACCGACGCCGCCCGGCTCGGCGTCAGCGACGGTTCGACGGCGCGGATCAGTTCGACGGCAGGCTCACTGCTGGTGCAGGCCGAAGTGACCGACGAGATGCTGAGTGGCATCGTCTCGCTCCCGCACGGATGGGGTCACGACAAGACAGGAACCCGCCTGTCGATCGCGCGCGAGCATGCCGGCGTCAACAACAACCTGCTTGCTCCCGGCGAGTTCGTCGACACGCTCTCCGGTAATGCGGCCGTCAACGGCATCCCCGTCGAGGTTGTTCCCGCCTGACGACCTGCGGCCGAGCAACAGCACGTCAGGCCGTGAGGCGACGGACGAGTCTGCCCAGCGACTCGCGGAAGTCGGGCAGCAGGTGGATGCCGGCACCGCGCAGAACGGAATTGTCGAGCACGCTGTTCGCCGGGCGTTTCGCCAGACGAGGCGATTGCATATCTGCGGTGGCGATCGGCGAAACCATCGACGGCGACTTGCCCATCGCGGTGACCACGGACTGGGCGAACTCGAACCAGCTGACCGCGCCCTGGTTCGTCACGTGGTGGACCCCGGATCGCCGATCGAGGGCCAGTCTGCGCAACATCGGGCCGAGGTCGGCGCACAGCGACGGGTGGCCGACCTGATCGTCGACGAACGCCAACGCATCACGCTCGGCTGCCAGACGCATGATCGTCTTGACCATGTTGTTGCCGAACTCGCCGCAGACCCAACTGGTGCGGGCCACGGCAGCCGACGCGCCGAGAGCCAGTGCCTCGTCCTCGCCGGCCAGCTTCGACGCGCCGTACACCGACGTTGGATTGGTGGCGTCCCACTCGTGGTAGGGCGCCGGCTTGTTGCCGTCGAAGACGTAGTCGGTGCTGACCTGCACCAGGTGTGCGCCCACCCGTGCGCAACCTTCGACCATCCAGCGCACCGACAGTGCGTTGGCAGCGAATGCCTTGTCGATGTCGCTCTCACAGGCGTCGACGGCGGTCCATGCGGCACAGTGGATCACGGCGTCGGGGCGCAGCGACGTGACGCAGCCGAGCACGGCATCGCGGTCGATCACGTCGAGCGTCGAATGATCGAAACCGAACACGTCGTCCCCAGCCGCAGCGCAGGCCAGCACGGTGTCGCGGCCCAGCTGACCGCCGGCTCCGGTGATCAGGACCTTCATCGCCATCTAGAACGAGGCCTTGGCCTTCAGCGGCTCCCACCAGGCGCGGTTGTCCCGATACCACTGCACGGTGGCGGCCAACCCGTCGACCAGGTTGTGCTCGGTCTTCCAACCGAGCGCCGTCACCTTCTCGTGGGTGATCGAGTAGCGGCGGTCGTGACCGAGGCGGTCGTCGACCGGCGTGATGAACGACTCATCGCGCCCGCACAACTCGAGCAGTCGGTAGGTGATGTCCTTGTTGGTCACTTCGTTGCCGGCGCCAATGTTGTAGATCTCGCCGACGTTGCCCTGCTGCAGGACGAGCAGCGCAGCGGTGTTGTGGTCGTGCACGTGGATCCAGTCGCGGATGTTGCCGCCGTCGCCGTACAGCGGCACCTTCTCACCGTCGAGCAGGTTGGTGGTGAAGAGTGGGATCAGCTTCTCGGGGAACTGGTACGGGCCGAAGTTGTTGCTGCACCGGGTCACGAGAACGGGGAGACCGTGGGTCGTGAAGTAGCTGAGCGCGATCAGATCACTGCCGGCCTTGGCTGCCGAATACGGCGAGCGCGGTCCGAGGGCGTCCGTCTCGGTGAACGAGCCGTCTTCGATGCTGCCGTACACCTCGTCGGTCGAAATGTGCAAGAAGCGCTCGACCCCGACCTGACGAGCGACGTCGCACAGGACGTTGGTGCCGAAACAATTGGTACGGACGAACGAGTAGCCGTCCTTGATCGACCGGTCGACATGGGTCTCGGCGGCGAAGTGGACGACCGCGTCGTGGCCGGTCATCGCAGCCAGCACATCCTCCTGGTCGCAGATGTCGCCTTTGACGAAGTTGCACCGACGGTCATCGATCACGTCACGGATGCTGGCCATGTTGCCGGCGTATGTCAGAGCGTCGTAGACGGTGACCGTGTCATCAGTGGTGTCGAGGATGTGGCGGATGTAGTTGCTGCCGATGAAACCTGCGGCACCGGTGACGAACTGTCTCACGTGCGCATTCTCCAGTACGGCTGACGCCCGGCAGGAATATCGGCGCGCAGCGGGTTGGCCTGATCGCGGTCCGACAGGATCGGCGTCTCGACACCCCAGTCACCAGCGATCACTGGGTCGTTCCACATCACACCCAACTCGTCCTGCGGGTTGTAGTAGTTGTCGACGAGGTATGTGATCGTCATTTCCGTGAGTGCCGCGAACCCATGCGCCACGCCCGGCGGGATGAACACCCCGACGTGATTGTCGCCGCTCAGGTCGAGGCAATGCGTCTTGGCGTCGGTCGGTCCACCCTCGCGCAGGTCGTGCAGCACCACACGTGCGGTGCCGAACGGGACGTACCAGTAGTCGGCCTGATGGAGGTGGTAATGCAGACCAACGACGGCACCCTCGCGGCGGTTGCCGCGGTTGGCCTGGACCATCTCGCGTCCGTTGGGGAACCATTCGCGGCGGTAGGTCTCGATGAACATGCCGCGAGGGTCGCCGTGGACCGTGGGCTCCACGATCCAGACCCCGGAAATCTTGTCGCTTTCGAAAATGTTGGGCATGTTGTCCTTTACTCCACGTCGATCTGGCAGTGGTCGCCGATCATCAAACGTGCGGCGCGTGGCCGCTTCTGGGTCCGCGCGACGACGGCTTCCTTGCCGATCAGGCTGTCCTCGAGGCGCGGGATGTCGGTGATGGTGCTGCGGGCCATGATCACCGAATGCTCGACCTCGCTGTTGGTGATCACACAGTCGTTGCCGATTGCACTGAACGGGCCGATGAAGCTGTCGACGATGCGTGCTCCGGCGCCGATGGCCACCGGACCGCGGATCGTCGAGTTGATCACGACAGCTCCGGCCTCGACGATGATGCGACCATCGAGAGTGGACGCCACATCGACATCACCATCGATGCGTGTGGTGATCTTCTCCAACAGGAGGCGATTCGCTTCCAGTAGCGGGGTCAGCTTGCCAGTGTCGATCCACCAGCCGGTGAGCAGTTCGGTGCGGACCGTGTAACCCTGATCGATCAACCACTGGATCGCGTCGGTGATCTCCAACTCGTTGCGAGGAGACGGGTCGATCGCAGCGACCGCGGCGTGGATCGTATGATCGAAGAGGTAGACCCCGACGAGTGCCAGGTCGCTCGGCGGATCAGCCGGCTTCTCCACGAGATGGACCACGTTGCCGTGCTCGTCGAGGGTGGCGATACCGAAGCGATGGGGGTCCGGAACCTTCTTGAGCAGGATCTGCGCTGTCGGAGGCTCGCTGCCAGCACGCGCCGATTCGAAGGCGTGTACGAAGGCGCTCAGATCCTGCTCGAGCAGGTTGTCACCCAGGTACATCACGAAGTCGTCCTTGCCGAGGAAGGCCTCGGCGATGAGCACGCAATGTGCCAGACCGAGCGGTGCATCCTGCGGAATGTAGGTGACATGCACGCCGAACTGGCTGCCGTCACCAACCGTCGCCATGACCTCGGCTCGAGTGTCGCCAACGATGATGCCGATCTCGACGATGCCTGCCGATGCCATTGCCTCGATTCCGTAGAACAGAATCGGCTTGTTGGCCACCGGCACCAATTGCTTGGCACTCGTGTGCGTGATCGGACGGAGCCTGGTGCCTGCGCCGCCGGCGAGGATCAGGGCTTTCATGATTTCAGGGGCATGGTCGGGTTCCTTCGGACAAACGCGGCAAGGCTACGGCGTATCGGGTGGGGCCGTGGCACTTGCACCGCTGAAATAGTCGAGGTAGGCCTGGGACCCTGGGGCAAGGACCAGCATCGCGTTGCCGCTGACGTCCTTACCGACGACCGGCACCGTGTACTTCTTCAGTCCCCCACCGACCGCATCGCGCATCGCACTTGCTGCTCCGAGCACATCCAGGCCGGAGTCGATGTGGAGTGCGCCGGTGATCGAGACCAGCACATCGCCGGCGCTGAGCGGGTTGCCTTTGACCTTGGCCACGGCGGCCTCGAGGACTGTGTTGATGAAGGCCTGCTGACGCTTGATCCGGCCGAAGTCCGACGCCGGATCCTCCGTCCACGTGTTCGAGTTCACGTCATATGTCTCGAGGTGCCTGCTGCGCGCATAGGCCAGACCCTGGAAGCCGTCGAGCGTGAAGCAACCTGGCTGGGCGATGTACAGACCGGTGTGCGTGTCGCGAATCGGTGTGTACGAGCAGACCTGCACCCCGCCAACCGCATTGACAAGTTTCTTGAAGCCTTGGAAGTCGACCTCGACGTAGTGCTGGACAGGGATGCCGAGCGTCTTGGTGATCACATCGATCAGGGCCTGCGGACCGACCTGGAACGCAGCGTTGATCCGTCGTGGTTTGGTGCAGCCGGGCAGGTCCACACACAGGTCTCGCGGCAGCGACAGAAGCGATGCAGGCCCCCCGTCCAGATCGCGGCGCAGGATCATCACCGTGTCGCTCCGGTTGCCCGTGACATCGGCTGCCCCACCGATCGCCGCGTAGTCCGGCGAGAGCGGGTCCGAGCCGGCGCGACTGTCCGACCCGACGAGGAGATAGTTCTCGACCTTGCCGTTCGAGGGGCTGAACTTCAGGTCAGGGACGCGCGTGATGTTGGCGACCTGCTGATGGGCGGTGAAGATCACACCGGTTGCGCCAGCGATCCCGAACAGGGCCACGAGGAGGAGCATCGAGCGCAGTCGGCGCGGGCGACGGCGCGGCCCGGACGGTCGACGAGACTCCCGATCCGGCCTTGGCGGCGGTGGACCGGACTGCTCGATGTGCCCCGGATCGATGGCTGATGGTGCGATCTGCACGATCGTTGACGGTAGTCGGCGCACCGGACCGACCACCGGCACCCTCCTCGACGAATCGGTCGTCCTGCGCTCAGGCCGTGCGGAGGTGGATCACATCTCCTGTGTCGATGCGGTGGCTGACTGCGCAGTCGTCGAGCACGACGAGCCGGCCGTCCGGTTCGACGCCGATTGCCCGACCGACGAGCACCTGCTCACCCGGAAGCTCGATCCGGACCAGTTGCCCGATGGTGCCGAGATGCTGCGTGTACAGAGCCGTGATGTCCGCCGGCAGAGCGTCGTAGGCCTCGAGCACGGCGGCCAGGACTGCACGGGGAGTGGTGGCATCGCCGAGACGCGCTGCTCCCTGTGGCGCCCAACCGACGTTGAGACCGAGTCCGACGACCACGAACGGACCCTTCACCGATGTCGACGCCTGGGCAAGGATGCCCGCCAATTTGGCGCCGTCGACGAGCAGATCATTGGGCCACTTCAACGTCGCGCAAACGCCGACCGTCGCGCGCGCTGCCTCGACGGCGGCCAGTCCGATCCGCTGAATCACCTCGTGGGAATGTTTCGACAGCTCCCTGAACAGGATGCTCACCAGGAGATTGACACCAGGAGGGGCATCCCATCGCCGATCGAGCCGACCACGGCCAGTTGATTGATGGTCGGCGGCGAGCACGGTGCGGTCTGGCGCACCGTCGGCTCCCGCTGCCACGAGGTCGGCGTTGGTCGAACCGGTCTCGGCCGTCCAGGTCACGTGCCATCCGGTCGGCCATTCGATCTCGTTGCCCCGTCGAATCGTCACGACCGTGAGGCTAGATCGCTCTCCGCCCCAACCCCCTCCTGAATCGCCACGTGACGAAACGATCTGACGTCTCGAAACCGCCAACGCCCGCCCGAATATGGCCCGCGGGGCACACATGGGCGAACAGGTCGCACCATCGCGCCCCGCGGGCCAGGTTTGAGCACCTCCCGTCACAGCGCCCCACCCACACCAGATGAAACGTCACATGACGATTCAGGAGGCGACCGCTACCCTCTGAATGATCATTCATGATGACTGATCATTCAGTCAATGGAGAGACGCTCCCAATGAAATATTCGCTCGACGACATCCCAGATCTCCACGGCCGGATCGCGGTCGTCACCGGCGCCAACAGCGCCGACGGCTTCGAGATGCAGCTCGGCGTCAACCATCTCGCTCACTGGGCCCTCACGGCGCGGCTGATGCCGGCGTTGCTGACCGCCGGAGCGGCGCGCGTCGTCACCGTCACGAGCACGGCACCTCACATGGGTCGCGCCATCAACCCGGCGAATCCGAATCTGCACGGCAAGTACTCGGCGTGGGGTGCTTACGGGCACTCGAAGCTGGCCAACTTCCATTTTGCACTCGGCCTGCAACGGCAGTTCGAACTCGCCGAGGTCGCCGCCGCCAGCCTGGTCGCCCACCCGGTCTCACGAACACCGGCCTCCAGGCACACATGGTGGCCGAGGGCGGCGCCGGCTGGACCGCCAATGCGGCACACGCGATGACGGTCCACACGGGCATGACTGCGGCCCGCGGCGTGATGCCGCAGATCCGGGCCGCCACGGATCGAACCGTCGAGGGCGGACAGCTGTATGCACCGCGGTTCGTCAACAACGGAGCAGCGGTACGCCGACCGATCCTGCGGCGGATCGGCCTCACCAAAGCAATCGCCACACTGTGGGAGGTGTCTGCGCTCGAAACCGGGCTGGGGATCGACCTGACACTGCCGACCACCAAGGTCAGGCGATGACGAGCGCGTCGCCGCGATTCGATCGTCCGGCCGCAATACGCCATGCGCTGCGCACCCTCGTGGCCCGGCACGGTCTTCACGGAGCATCGATGAGCGCCGTCGCCAAAGCGGCCGGCGTTGCGACCGGCACGGCGTACGTGCACTACGACTCGAAGGATCAGTTGATCTACGCCACATATCTCGAAGTCAAGCGGGAGATGGGTGTGGCGCTTGAGGGCGTCGTCGATCCGAATGCGTCGGCGCATGATCGATTCGTGCAGCTGTGGACCGGCATCTACCGGCATCTCGCCGACGATCCGGACCGGGCTCGATTCATGGTGCAACTGGATAGCTCGCCATTCGCCCTCACGGCGCACGCTATGGCGATGGCGAGCGGCGGTGATCCGGTGATGGCGCAGGCCTCGGCACCGGATCTGGTGGCGCATCTCGCGCCCCTCGATCTGGAGACGCTCTACGACCTCGGGATCGGACCCGCCATCAGGTTGGCGGCCAAAGTCACCGCCGAGACCGGTCCGATCGACGAACGGGTGCTGACGCTCGTCGCCGGGGCATGCTGGCGGGCCGTCGCCGTCGGCTGAGACCGCTGGTTTCCGATTTTGGCCCTGGACAAGGCATCATTGGCGGGTGCTGAAGAAGATTCTGATCGCCAACCGTGGAGAGATTGCCGTTCGAGTGATTCGGGCTGCTCGAGAGTTGGGGATCGCCACCGTTGCGGTGTACTCGGAACTCGATCGCAACGCGCTCCACGTGCGCCTCGCCGACGAGGCCTTCGCCCTCGGCGGCCAGACGGCTGCCGAGAGCTACCTCAACACTGCTGCGATTCTGGACGCAATCAGGCAGAGCGGCGCCGACGCAGTCCACCCGGGTTACGGCTTCTTCAGCGAGAACCCCGATTTCATCCGGGCGATCACCGAGCTCGGCGTGACGTTCATCGGACCACCGGCAACGGCGGTCGACGTGATGGGCGACAAGGTGAGCAGCCGCAAGGCCGCTCAGGCCGGCGGTGCCCCGATCGTGCCGGGCACGACAGAATTCGCACAGAGCTCGCAGGAGATCACCGACTTCGGCAACACCAACGGTTGGCCCGTTGCGATCAAAGCTGCGTTCGGAGGCGGCGGTCGTGGCATGAAGGTCGTCCAAAGCGCGGCCGAGGTGCAGGATGCGATGGACAGTGCGCAACGCGAGGCCAAGTCGTACTTCGGCCGCGACGAGGTCTATGTCGAGCGCTACCTCACCTGGCCGCGCCACATCGAAGTTCAGTTGGTCGGTGACCAGCACGGCAACGTCGTGTGGGTCAGTACCCGCGACTGCAGTGCCCAGCGCCGCCACCAGAAGTTGGTCGAGGAAGCCCCCGCCACCGCCCTACCCGACGGTGTCGAAGAAGCCATGGGTCAGGCTGCGATCAAGGTCGCCAAGGCCGTTGGTTACTACAACGCAGGCACGGTCGAGTTCATTTACCAAGACGGTGACTTCTTCTTCCTCGAGATGAACACCCGCCTGCAGGTGGAGCACCCTGTCACCGAGGAGATCACTCGTATCGACCTCGTCGAATGGCAGATCCGCGTCGCCAGTGGCGAGCCGCTGCCGTTGACCCAGAACGAGGTCGCAGCGCGCCGCAACGGCCACAGCATCGAGATCCGGATCAACGCCGAGAACCCGGCCGGCGGCAAGTTCCTGCCGAGCCCGGGCACGATCACCAAACTGACCACTCCCGACGGTTTCGGCGTTCGTTTCGACGGCGGCTACGAGGGCGGCGACGAGATCAGCCAGTACTACGACAACCTCGTCGGCAAGCTGATCGTGTGGGGCAAAGACCGTGACACAGCGATCGCGCGCACACTTCGGGCGCTGAAAGAGATGGTCGTCGAGGGTGTTGCGACCACGATCCCGGCCGACATCGCGATTCTCGAACACGACGATTTCCGGACAATGCAACACAGCACGAAGTGGGTCGAGGAGGTGCTCGACCTCAGCGGCATCGCAGCTCCGAAGGCGCCGGCGGCTGCAGAAGGCGATGACGCCGGCCCGCTGATCCAGCGCAACACGACCGTCGAGGTCAACGGCAAGCGCTTCGACGTCAAGATGTGGGTGCCCGAGGGCCAGGCCGTCGTCGCCAGCGGTAAGGCGCCGGCGAAGAAGCCGGCGCGTGCTGCAGCAGCAGCCGGCGCTGCAGGTGGAGGAAGCGGCGACGTGACGGCCCCGATGCAGGGCACCATCGTCAAAATCTTGGTCGAGGTCGGACAGGCAGTCGAGGCCGGTCAGGCCGTCGTCGTTCTCGAGGCGATGAAGATGGAAAATCAGATTGCTGCGGAAAAGACCGGCACGGTCAAGGAGATCAAGGTCACCGCCGGTCAGACCGTCGGGGCAGGCGACGTCGTCGTCCTCATTGCCTGACCATCATTGCCTGACCGTCATCGCCTGACGCTGATCACGATCGTGCCGGCCGCCTTGTCGTGCCATCCCTGGTGCCGTCGGTCCCAGAACGCGCCGGCGTAGACCACCAGGCTCAGTGCCGTACCGACGGCCGGGATCACACCGGCGGCGAGGGGGATCAGAGCACGAATTGCCGATGACCACCACAGCACCGGGCCGCCGGTGTCGATCCGGACGGCCTTGGTGCCGAGAGCGAACTTGCCGACCGTGCGTCCCCACACCGCGATCATCGCGAATTCGTAGGTGAATGCCGAGAGGACGACTGCGATGTTGATCACGAACGTCTTGCTGGCGAGATCATCGGTGGTGCGGACGCCGGCAATCAGCGCGACGACGACGACTGGGATCACAACGAGCACCTGATCGATGATCTGGGCGACGACGCGCCGCCACATTGCGGCCAGTGTCACGCCCGCCGGAAGCCCCCGCGCCTTGTTCTTCTCGGCCGTTTCGAGCGCGCCGTTGTCGTAGCTCATGTGGTTCACTCGGCGGCTTCGGCGAGCGCCTCTGACAACGCCGGATGTACCAGGAGGCTCTCGACGATGTCGCTGACCTTGAGGTGGGCAGTGACAGCGAGCGCGATCACACTGATCAGCTCTGCGGCGTGGCGGCCGACGATCGAACCGCCGAGGACCACTCCGGTGGCCGGATCAGAGACGATCTTGACAAAGCCGCGCGAGTCGTTGTTGATCAGCGCTTTGGGCGTCGCGCTGAACGGCACCTTGGTAACGCGAATCTTGCGACCCTCGGCGAACGCCTCTGTTTCGGCCAGACCGACGTCGGCGATCTCAGGCTCGGTGAAGATTGCCGAAGCGGCCTTGTCGTAATCGAGATGGCGGTGAGACACCTTCTGCAGGCCCATCACGTGCTCGGCCACCTTGCGGCCCTGCATGCTGGCCACCGATGAGAGCGGCAGCTTGCCACTGACATCGCCGGCGGCGTAGATGTGCTCGATGTTGCTCTGGCAGTGCCGGTTGATCGTCACGTATCCGCCGTCGGTGATCACGCCGGCGTCCTCGAGCCCGAGGCCGTCGGTGTTCGGGACCGACCCGATCGCGAGGACGGCATGGCTGCTGCGCACGATGCGTCCGTCGTCGCAGCTGACGATCACCTCGTCGCCGACACGCTCG
>JAYTOM010000284.1:0-2075 GCA_043747765.1 Actinomycetota bacterium | reverse complement strand
GACGTAGCCGCCGTTTCCCCACACGAGGCCGAGTTCGTCGTCGGACTGGCGAACCTGCGAGACAACGGTGGCGATCGAGTGCATGACGTAGTTGTTCCAGGGCCCGCCTGCGAAGGTGAGACCACCGGTACGCGTCAGTTGTCGATCGAGGGAGATACCCAACGATCGGGCACCGAGCTGCACGGCGGATGGGAAGCACGAATAGAGATCGACGATCTGGATGTCATCGATATCGACGCCCGCAAGATCGAGCGCCGCCCTGCCACCGGTACGCACGGCCGGTGTGTCGGCGAACGTCCAGCGGTTGGAGACGAAATTGTGCTCGTGGCAGTCCGCTCCGGCGTGGATGAACACCCACCTGTCGGACGGTACGCCGAGCGCCTGCGCCTTCTCGACCGAGCAGATGATCAGCGCAGCGGCCTGATCGACGTCGTTGTTCGAGTTCATCAGCTTCGGGTACGGGAAGCTGATCATGCGGTTGGCCGGGCCGGTCGTACGGATCTCTTCAGCGGTCTTGGCGTCACGGAGCCAGGCGTACGGGTTGGTCGCGGCGACATCGGAGAATCGAGACCACAACTCGCTGATCGTGACCTGATGATCGTCGACGGACTCGCCGGAGGCTGCCCTGACAGCGGTCTCGAACATCGGGTACACCTGCACCGGCATGAACACGCCGATCGCCTTTTCGGCGTCGTGGACCATTTCCAACGCCTCGCCGATGATCCGATCGGGGGCGACGTCGTCCGGCTGCTTCGTCCACGCCAACTCGACACCGTCGGCGCGGGACTTCATCCTCGTGCGCCATGCCTCACCACCCGTAAGGATCGCCAGGTCGAGTTCGCCACGCTGGATCTCGCCTGCGGATGCGTTGACGAGCGACTGCGGGGTGTTGCCGCCGTCTGTCGTGTAGGCGTACTCCCGGGAGGTGATCCCCAGCCGGTCGGCGATCGCCCGTGCCGCATCGCGATAGCGCCACGAGAGGCTCTTGACGACGCGGATCGAGTCGGGGTTCGGCACGCCGGAAAGTCCGGCATCCGCTGCCGCCAACCCGATCGCCTCGACCATCAGGTCAGCAGGTTCGCGACCCGCTTCGAGCGACGGCGCTTTGAAGCTGACCTGCCCGACGCCGATGAGGACGGGTGTACGCGGGTCGAGAGTCATCTCCGCAGTCTCCCCGATCCCCCGCCCAACCAAGAAACCGAACGAAACCCGAACTGAGTCCACTGGTGCACCGCCGACGGTGCAAAACGGTCCACAGAATGTCCGAACTCCGCCCGAAACCCGAACTGAGTCCACTGGTGCACTGCCGGCGGCGCAAAACGGTCCACAGAACCTCAGCGCGCCGGCAGCATTCGCACTGGGCGGTAGAGGCTGGACGCCTATGCTCGTCGCAATGTTTCGTATCGCCATTGGTTCCGACCACGCCGGATTCGAGCTCAAGCAGCACGTCGTGCAGTTGCTGACCACTGCGGGTTATGACGTCGACGACCAGGGGACGATGTCGACCGAACCGGTCGACTACCCGGCGATCTGTGCGGGTGTCGGTAGGACGGTTCGTGACGGTAACGCCGACTTCGGCATCGTCATCGGCGGTTCCGGCCAGGGCGAGCAACTGGCAGCCAACAAGGTTCGCGGCGTACGGGCTGCGCTGTGCAACGATTTGTATACGGCCAGGCTCGGCCGCCAGCACAACGACGCCAATGTGCTGTCGATGGGTGGCAGGGTCGTCGGCGCCGGACTTGCGGAAGAGATCGTGCAGACGTTCCTCAACACTCCGTTCGAAGGCGGCCGGCATGCCCGCCGCGTCGAACAACTTCTCCAACTCGAACAGGAATTCTGATGCCCTTCCTCTCAGACACAGAACCAGATGTGCAGATCACGACGCTCATCGAGGCCGAGGAGATCCGGCAGACGACCGGCCTCCAACTGATCGCCAGCGAGAACTTCACCTCGCCCGCGGTGATGAAGGCCGTCGGTTCTGTGCTGACCAACAAATACTCGGAGGGGTATCCGGGTAAGCGGTACTACGGCGGCAACTCGATCGTCGATTCGATCGAGGCGTTGGCAATCGAGCG
>JAYTOM010000283.1:0-8358 GCA_043747765.1 Actinomycetota bacterium | reverse complement strand
CGCGTGACGACCGTATCTTGGCCGTGATCCGGTCGCTCCGAGAGGGCGAGGTCGTGACATACGGCGACATCGCCGAGGACGCTGGCTTCCCGATGATGTCCCGACTCGTCGGCCGGCTGTTGGCGGTGATCGACGACGACCTGCCGTGGTGGCGAGTGGTCAATTCCACAGGGCGGCTGGTGCCGGGTCACGAACAGGACCAAGCCGAATTGTTGAAACGGGAGGGAGTTCGATGCGAAGCAGGACGCGTTCGATCAGCGCGGTCAGGTCGATTCGCCGTGCGCCGTTGAGCGCTACGCCGGGTCGGAACTCCTCGGCCGGGGCTACTCGGCCGGAGGGCCGGCATCGGCGGTCAGCTGGTTCTTGATCTGGACGAAGGCGATTCGGATGTTGCCGAGTGCATCGCGGAGCGTCGCAGCGTTCTCGCCGATGCGGTCCCCGAGACCTTCGACCAGGCAGGCGAAGGCGTCGATCGACAGTGCCGCCTGGAACAGGTCCGGCGGTGCGGCGCTGAGATGGATCGCAGCAAGCTCGTACAGGCCCATGGCATGGTTGGCCACCACGACAGCGGCGGGGACCTCGGCGAGTTGTCGACGGACGTCCGACATCGCGTCCAATGCCTCGTCGACCTGGGTGTCCGTCTGATCGTCGTACTGCCTGTCGAACTGATCGTCGGCCTGGTAACTCGAGGTTTCTTCGCTCACGTGCGCTAGCGTATCGTCCGACAGCTGAGGCGAAGTGGGGTGCATTCGTGCAACAGACCCCCACCCGGCCACGTTCGCGTGCGCCCGGGTCATGGCACCGAAACATCCGCTCCCGTGCGAGGGCGTGGCTGCTCGTACCCTGGCTTTGCGTCGGTATTCGACGACAACCAACAGGGAGAACAGCCCATTGCACAGGAGTGACACGCCATAGCAACGCCGCAGCAGAACGAGCCCCGGTACAACGAGCGCATCCGTGCGCGTGAGGTACGCCTGATTGGAGCCGATGGTAGCCAGGTCGGGATCAAGACCTTGCCAGAAGCCCTCCAGATGGCCCGCCAACTCGATCTCGACCTGGTCGAGGTCGCTCCGTTGGCCAATCCACCCGTTTGCCGGATCATGGACTACGGCAAGTTCCGTTACGAGGAATCGCAGAAGGCCAAAGAGTCGCGCAAGAAAACCGTGCACGTCTCGATCAAGGAAGTGAAGTTGCGACCCAAGATCGGCAAGGGCGACCTCGACACCAAGATCAGGCACATGCAGGAATTCCTGTCGGAAGGCCACAAGGTCAAGGTCACCCTGCAGTTCCGTGGTCGTGAGATGGCTCACCCGGAACTCGGATCGAGATTGCTCGACAGCGTCATTGCGCAAGTCGACGGACTCGGCAAGATCGAAACTCAAGCTCGACTCGAAGGTCGCAACATGACCATGGTGTTGGCCCCGGAAAAAAAGGTCGTTCCGAAGAAGGAGCGGTCGAGCGGGGACAAGTCGGAATCCGATTCCGACGACCATGGTCAATCCATCGAGACGACTGCGGGTGAGACCGCTGCGGGTGAGACAAATGCGGCCGAGACGACCGAAACCACCGAAGTCGAGACGACCGAGCCCGACACGACTGAAGTTGACACGACTGAAGCAGAGACCACCGAAGCTGGCGTTCCGAGCGACGTTGCGACACCACACGAGTCCCCAGCAACTCCCGCTGAAACAGACATCACCGACGCGCAAACGCCCGTCGTCGAAATCACCGAGTAGGACCCCCAGATGCCAAAGATGAAGACCAGCAAGACCGCTGCCAAGCGGTTCAAGAAGACCGGATCCGGCAAGCTTCGTCGCCTCCAGGCCAACCGTCAGCACCTGTTCGAGAAGAAGTCGTCCACGCGTACCCGTCGCCTCGCTGGCGAAGTCGCCGTCCACCCGGGCGACGCACGCAAGATCAAGCGTCTACTCGCCGAGCGCTGAGCACTCCGCTCCCACCTGAACATCATTTCGAAACAGGACTGACGACCCCGCTGGGGTCAAACGAGAAAGGAACACGTCATGGCAAGAGTCAAGCGTGCGGTTGGTGCGAGGAAGCACCGTAAAGCAACACTGAAGAAGGCCCGTGGCTATTACGGCATGCGCAGCCGCTCGGCGCGCTTCGCCAACGAGCAGAACATGCGTTCCGGGCAGTACGCCTTCCGCGACCGCCGGGCCAAGAAGGGCGAGTTCCGTCGTCTCTGGATCCAGCGCATCAACGCTGGCTGCCGCATCTACGACCTCAGCTACAGCCGGTTCATCGCCGGGTTGAACGCTGCTGAGATCGAGGTCGACCGCAAGATCCTCGCCGATCTCGCCGTGCGCGACATCGATGCATTCGGCAAGCTGGTCGCAACCGCGAAGGCAGCACTCGCCTGAGCGATCCTCGCGAATTCCAGCCGGGCTATCAGTACGGCTACCAGCACCCTCATGTTCAACGACTGCGGCGCCTGATCGGGCGCCGCAGTGCGCGTTGGGATGAGGGTGCCTTCGTCGTCGAGGGGCGGATCCTGATCGAGGAGGCAATCGCTGGCGGCTGGGAGATCGAGGCCCAGTTCTTCGACCCAAAGGGTCGTCCCGTGGACGGCGCCGACGGAGAGATCTTCGAGTTCGCCCCACACGTGATGGAGCGGATCGCATCGACCGAATCGCCGCAGCCGGTGTTGGCCGTCGTCCGCATACCGGACACCCGCATCGATCAGATTGGCGGAGCGAACCTCGTCCTCGTCTGCGACCGTGTCTCGGACCCCGGCAACCTCGGCACCATCTTCCGCTCAGCTGAAGCGGCGGGCGTCGATGGGATCGTCCTCGTCACCGGTTCGGTCGATCCCTTCAATCCCAAGGTCGTGCGCGCCTCCGCCGGAGCGCTGTTCCACGTGCCGGTGGTCGCAGATGTCGCCGTCCACGAACTTCGTCAACTCGGTCTGGCGCTGCTCGGGACATCGTCACATCAGGGCACGCCCTACACCGAGACCGACCTCGCCCGCCCGTTTGCGCTCGTGATGGGCAGCGAAGCGCATGGCGTCGACCATCAGATCCCGATCGACGAGTGGATCTCGATTCCGCACTCAGGCCGGTCCGAGAGCCTCAACGTCGCGATGGCCACGACGGTCGTCGTATTCGAGGCCGCCCGGCAGCGCGCCGCCCGGTAGAAAGGTTCTCCATGACCGACATGATCGACATGAACGACGAAGTACGAAATGCCCATCACGCCGCCATCGCGCGAGTGGGCCAGGCCACGACCATCGATGAACTGCGCGCGGTCGATGCCGAGGTGCTCGGCAAGAAGGGCGCCCTCGCCGTCTTCAAGACCAAGCTCGGCGGGCTACCCGTCGACGAGCGCAAGACGGTCGGTCGAGCAATCAACGCAGCTGTCGGTGCTGTGCAGTCAGCGGTGGATGATCGCCGCAGCCAGCTCGCCACGGACGAGGTGGCGGAGCGCATCGCCACCGAGCGGATGGACCTGACCGAGATCACATCTCGTCCGCGTCGGGGCCATCCGCACCTCGCCACCCAGGCTTGGGAGCGGCTCGAAGACGTGTTCGTCGGACTCGGCTTCCAGATCGCCGAGGGTCCGGAGGTCGAAACCGACTTCTACAACTTCGAGGCGTTGAACATGCCCCGCAGCCACCCGGCACGCAGTGGCTTCGACACGCTCTTCACCGATTACAAGGACGACGGAACGGTGCTGTTGCGCACCCACACCTCGCCGGTACAGATTCGAGTGATGCAGCAGATCGCTCCGCCCATTTACATGGTCATGCCGGGCAAGGTCTTCCGGCGCGACACACCGGACTCCACCCACATGCCGGTGTTCCATCAGATCGAAGGACTCGTCATCGATCGGAACATCACGATGGAGCACCTCGCGGGGACGATCGACGCGTTCACGAAGGCGTTCTTCGGCACCGGTTTCAGCAGCCGCCTCCGGCCGAACTACTTCCCGTTCACGGAACCGTCTGCCGAGTTCGACATCCGCCGTCCGGACGGCACGTGGATCGAACTCGGCGGGTGCGGAATGGTCCATCCGACCGTGCTTCGTGCCGGCGGCCTGGATCCCGAAGAGTGGAGTGGATTTGCGTTCGGTTTCGGCATCGACCGGATGGCGCGCGAGCGTCACGGCGTCGACGACATTCGCGACATGTACAGCAACGACATCCGTTTCATCGAGCAGTTCTGAACAGCAAAGGCCCGACAAGATGAAGATCGTTCTCTCCTGGCTGAACGACCTCGCGCCAGTCGGCGACGACGCCGAAGCACTCGCGGTCGAAATGACCCAACTCGGTATGCAGGTCGAAGAGATCCTGCAGGTCGGAGCCACCGTCGAAGGGGTGATCACGGCGCGCGTCGTGCGTACCGAGCGTCATCCTGACGCCAAAAAGGTGCATCGTGTCTTCGTTGATTCCGGCGCCGGCCCCGAACGACATGTCTGGTGCGGGGCGTTCAACATGCAGCCCGGTGACGTCGTTCCGCTGGCGCTGCCCGGTACGACGATGCCCGATGGGCGGATGATCGAGCCTCGGCCGTTCCTCAAAATCGACTCGCAGGGCATGTTGTGCTCGGCCCGCGAACTGGGCCTCGGTGACGATCACGCCGGCATCCTGATCCTGCCGCCCGACACTCCGATCGGGATTCCCTACGGAGAGGCACTCGGCCTGCAGAGCGAGACTGTGTTCGACATCGACCTGACCCGGAACCGGCCCGACTGTTGGGGTCATCGCGGCGTGGCCCGCGACCTCGGTGCTCGGGTTGGGGTACAGGTCGCTGCGCCGGTCGAGTTGGTCCCGACCAATGGCCCGGTTCGAACGGCGACGGTGGAGCTGATCAACGGCGAGCGGTGCGCGAGGTTCACCACCATTGTCCTGTCCGGAGTTCGCGTCGGCTCCTCGCCGGAGTGGATCAGTCGACGCCTGATCGCTGCCGGAATGCGTCCGATCAACAACGTGGTCGACGTGAGCAATTACGTGATGCTCGAGCTCAACCAGCCCAACCATGCGTACGACCTGCACACGCTGGGGCACGGCGGGTTCCGGATCCGTCTGGCCGAGGACGGCGAGACCGTCACCACGCTCGACGGCGTCGTGCGGACGATGACGGCAGACGATCTCCTGATCTGCGATGCGAACGACGTGCCGATCGGCATCGGTGGCGTGATGGGCGGACTCCACAGCGAGATCACCGAATCGACCGACACGGTGGTGCTCGAAATCGCGCACTTCGAGCAGACCTCGATCACTCGGACGATGAACCGTCTGTCGCTGCGGTCGGAGGCGTCGGGTCGCTTCGAGCGCGGCGTGGATCCATTCGGCATGTCGATGGCGCAGCAGCGATTCATCGATCTGCTCCGCGAGACGTGTCCGCATCTCGTGGTCCACGACGGTGCGGCCGATGCTCGACACGAGTCGCTTCCCGCGCAGGTTCGTCCCGTGTCCGTGCGCGTCAGCCAGATCAACCGCATCCTCGGGACGCACCTCGATGCCGCCACGACGGCGGCGCTGATCGAGCCGATCGGATTCGCAGTGCTCGCGCGGTCCGCAGACGCCGGCGACGATGACGTATTGACCGTCGGCCTGCCATCATGGCGGCCGGACTGTACCGCAGAGATCGATGTCGTCGAAGAGGTGGCTCGACACTTCGGCTACGACAAGATCGGCAAGATCGTTCCCAAGTCGACGGTTCCCGATGCCACCGGCCACGGTCGGTTGAGCGGTCCGCAGCAACGTCGACGTCACCTGCGCCAGGTCTTGCTCGGCCACGGTCTGGACGAAGCGATCACGGACACGTTTCTCAGTGCGGCGGACTTGCTTGCGGCCGGGCTGACGATGGACGCGATCCACGTCACCAATCCACTGGTCGTCGGCGAGGATCTGCTGCGTCCGTCGATGCGGGCCGGGATGTTGAAGGCGATTGCCTACAACGAATCACATCGCAGCACGGGCATCTCGCTGTACGAGATCGGCCATGTGTACCCGCCAGGGGACCGCAGCACTGATCTGCCGCCGGAGTACGAAGGGCTTGCCATCGCACTGGCCGGTCAGGACGCCGCCGCCGCCATGGGGCTGTGGCGTGAACTGGTCGGAACAATGGGCTTCGGGGCTCGGGTCGACCAATCGCTGGTGCCGGCCGGGCTCCATCCGACGCGCTCGGCGACATTGTCGGTCGGTCGAGATGTCGTCGGTGCCGTCGGCGAGATCCATCCCGACGTGCTCACGGCGTTCGGTGTCACCGAGAGCGTCGCGTGGCTCGAAGTCGATCTGTCCCGTCTGCTCGCCAACGATCCAAAGATCGCGCAGTGGAAAGCCATCAGCCGATACCCGTCGACCGACTTCGACCTCGCCTTCGTCGTCGCCGAGACGGTGGCCGCCGAGCGGATCGACAAGGCGATCCGTCAATCTTGTGGCTCGATGCTGGTCGACGTGTCGTTGTTCGACGCGTATCGGGGCGCCGGTGTTGCCGCTGGATCGCGCAGCCTGGCCTACCGCGTGCGGTTGCAGGCGATGGACCGGACGTTGAACGAGAGCGAGATCGCCGAGATCCGCACCAAGATCATCGCCACCGCATCGAAACTCGGCGCCACCCTCCGCACCTGAAACTTCTCAGTGCGCTTTCGTCCCCCATAGCGCGCTTTCGACTGCGCAAAACAGCACGCACTGTGTAATCTCCCGCAAGCACTCTTCGGTAGCACTCTTCGCACGCAGGGGCGGGATGACAAGGGCCTGCGCCGTTGGTCAGTTCCAACTGAGGTCGTCGGGGGCGTCGGCGAGGAGCGATGTTCGTCCGCCGGTTCGTCGCAACACGTTTCGCCACAGTCCCTGGGGATGGGCGGAGAAGATGTCGGCCGAATCGGCCCGAACCACGAGCCAGGCCCCTTCTTCGAGTTCACCGTCGAGTTGTCCCGGACCCCAGCCGGCGTAGCCGCGAAACAGCCGTAGGCCGTGCAGTCCACCGCCGATCTGGCTGGGAAGTTGGTTGAGATCGACCGTACCGAGCCCGTTGGTGAGTCGTACGAATGCATCCGGGTCGACCCG
Organism: Actinomycetota bacterium; assembly: GCA_043747765.1. Lineage (GTDB taxonomy): Bacteria > Actinomycetota > Acidimicrobiia > Acidimicrobiales > Ilumatobacteraceae > WLMZ01. The sequence continues at coordinate 1,331 of JAYTOM010000283.1, read as the reverse complement.
TTCGCCGGTCTCGAACAGGGTCGCGACGCCGATCAACGTGTTCGACTGCACCGGCCCTCCGGCAAAGACCACTTGCGGCTGGGAGAGCTCGTACATCCAGGGATCGAGCCCTGGGAGGTGGTCTTGCTCGGTCGGCCGGTTGATGACCAGTCCGAGCGCGCCGTCCTCGTTGTGCTCCAGCATGTAGATCACGGTCCGGTGGAACGTCGGTTCGTCCAGCAATGGTGCGGCTGCGAGCAGAGAGCCCTTGGTCCAGATCAGTCCGTCTCCTCCGAGCGCCACGTCATCATTCTGCCCGGTGGGAACAACGCCTGACACGTATCGAGTCGATGCCGGAAGTGACTTGGATGATCATGCACACGTCTGTATGATCATGCGTCTATGGTACGAGTCGGCATCATCGGAGCGAGTGGCTACACGGGAGCTGAACTGCTGCGCATCGCTGCGCTGCATCCCGACTACGAGGTGGTCGTGGCCACCGGCGACACCCAGGCGGGAACCCGAGCGAGTGCGCTGTATCCGTCATTGGCCGTGCACTACCCCGAACTCGTGTTCTCCGCCTTCGACGAAACGACGACGGTAGGCCTTGATCTCGTGTTCCTCGGACTGCCCCACGAGGCGTCGATGAGTTTGGCCCCGAAACTGGTCGGCAAGGTCGGGTGCGTGGTCGACCTCTCGGCTGCGTACCGGTTGAAGGACGCCTCGCTGTATCGCAGCTGGTACGGGTTCGATCACGACCAGCCCGAGCTGTTGGCCGAGGCCGTGTACGGACTGCCCGAGCTGTACCGGGCCGAGTTGCAGGGCGCGCGGTTGGTGGCCACACCTGGTTGCCACGTGACCGCAGCCAGCCTGGCTCTGCAGCCGCTGGTGGCGGCTGGTTCGATCCAAACCACTGGAATCATCGTCGACAACGCAACCGGTATCACCGGTGCGGGGCGGGCCTCGAAGCAGTCAAACATGTTCTGCAGCGTCGACGAGAACTTCGAGGCATACGGCCTGCTGGACCATCGGCACACACCCGAGATCGAACAGGTCGTCAGGGCCCAGGTCCTCTTCACCCCGCACCTCGCACCGATGAATCGCGGCATCCTGTCGACCTGCTACGCCCGGCCGACAGCCGACGCGATGTTGACGACAGAGTCGTTGCTCGAGACCCTCGACGAGGCGTACGCAGCCGAACCGTTCGTCGTCGTTCGCTCGGATTCGCCGTCGACCAAAGCGACGCTCGGCTCTAATGCCGTTCATCTCACGGCGCGTTACGACGCCCGTACTGGCTGGGTCATGGTGATCTGCGCGATCGACAACCTGACCAAGGGTGCGAGCGGGGGAGC
>JAYTOM010000282.1:0-13805 GCA_043747765.1 Actinomycetota bacterium | reverse complement strand
GCCTCTGAACTGGTGCGCCCCCTGGGGCTCGAACCCAGAACCAATGGATTAAAAGTCCACTGCTCTACCATTGAGCTAGAGGCGCGGGACCGGCAGAATATGTGGGAGAAAATCCCCGAGATCTGTTGCCAGGTTGACCGAGCAGTGAGCCTACCGGTTGCGGGCGTGCCTGATCGAAGGGTCTTTGACCACCCGAATGTGCAGCGGGTCGGGTCGGGGCGCGACGATGCCACCGCTTCGCCGTTTCCCGGGTGTCAGGAGGCGAGGGGTGGTGCGTGACGTTGGCGGTACAGGTGCAGTGCGACGGCGGGACGAACGTCCGATCGGGGCTGGGGGCGCCCTGCCCGCATGGTGTCGACGGCGACGCTGGCGATGTCGTTCGCCGTGCTGTGGTTCGGCAGATCCTCGATCGTGTGGATCGTCGTCGGGGTGATCCTCCTCGACGTCGGCGTCCAGGAGAACCCAGGTGCTCAATCAGTCGGTGATCTACGGTCTGTCACCGTCGGCGCAGAGCCGGGTCAACTCGGTGTACATGACGACGTACTTCGTCGGAGGTGCCGGCGGCTCGGCGGTGGCGGGCGCAGCGTACGACCGTGGCGGTTGGGGTTCCGTGTGCATCCTCGGCGCCTCGATGGGGGCGCTGGCGCTGTTGTTGGCCGCACCTGCGACCCGGGCTACGGCAGGCCAACGGGCGCAGAGGTGACCTGCGCCGTCGGCGGCGTCACCCGTGCGGCGCGGTTTCCGTGACTCCAGCGTCGCCACCCGCAGACGGGTTGTGGCGAGGGTCGGTCGCCGCACTGGGCGCCAGCAGTGTGGTCACGGCGGGGCTGCATTCTGCGCCGGGGGCCAGTGCCAGGTCCTGGCAGATCGTCTGGCGGGTGATCGTCCACAGCCCGTCCGCACCGAGGTGCGCCTGCGCGTACCGGTTCGAGAAACTACTGGTCGAGGTGGCCAGGTCGTAGCGGAACCATGCCTCGGACGGTGAGATGAACACGAGTACTTTGATCGTCGCGTCTGACGACTTGCCGGCATCGACAAACGGACCGGTGATGAGCCGCTGGGACGCATCGGCAACGCCGGTGATGTCGTCGATGTAGGCGGAGTTGTCGACGAGCGGCGCATGCCCGAGGGAATAGACCTTGGCGAAAGCGTCACGCAACGCCGCCTCGGCGGCAACGGCGTCCGCAGGCTCTTCGCCGGCTGCCGGCAGTGCCGGCGGCGGTTGGCAGTTGTCGTTGTACTCGCTCGCACTTGCCGCCAAATTTGCCCCCTGTTGACCGGCGATCGACGACGGTTTTGTCGTCGTCCCGTCTGCGTGCGTCACCGAGACGGTGAAGGTGTCGGCGATGACACCGTCCACAGCGAGCAACGCCAGCCCGTTCGTGGGCGATGTCGAAGGCACTGTTGCGTTGTTCGATTGGGTGTCGCGCTGACTCTGATCCGATGTCGGTCCGTTCAGATAATTGACGCGAGTTCGTCGAACGCGGCAGCGCAGCGAAGGCGATCCTGTCGTGCATCGACGCCGAGTTCGTAGTGGCCGCGGCGCACGTTCTGAATGAACGCATGACCGCTCTCGCGGTGCGGTCGGTCTTCCAAGCCGCGCATTGCTCGCAACCGTGCTTTCAGTCGGCTGTGATCGCACTCGACCCGGTTGTTTGCATACTTGATCGTGTTGTGCAACGCCTGCGGCACCAACTCCTCGATCACGTTCACCAACGCGGCGGCCCGATCGGTAACGACCTCTTCAGGTTCGCGGGGATCGGCGATCGCTGTTGTGAAGAACGTGCGTGCCGAAGCGATGTCCCGGCGAGCCGAGACGTAGACGTCGATGACCTGGCCGTGCCCGTCGACCGCGCAATAGACGTAGCGCCACACGCCGGCGACTTCGACGTAGGTTTCGTCGAACGAACCAGCGTCGCCCGACAGCGTGCCGGCATGGTCGGGCCGCATCGATCAGAGACGGTGTGAACCGTTGCACCCAGCGGTGCAGGGTGACATCATCGACCTCGATCCCGCGTTCGGCGAGGAGTTCTTCCAGGTCTCGGTACGACAACCCGAACCGCAGATACCAACGCACCGCCAAACAAGATGATCTCTGGCGGGAACCGGAACCCGGTGAACGCTGACGACAACTGGCTCGACGGTGGAACGCGACGACGGCGATTAATCCGGGCATCCTCGGCCGCCGGCACGCCACCGGCCAACGCAACAGTGCCGACGCACGACAGGATCGACTTCGCTGCGCTGCCGCGTTCGACGAACTCGCGTCAATGATCTGATCTGAACGGAAAGGCATCGGGATCTGGGCTCGCGACGCGACACCCGAACGAACAACGCAATAGCGCCGTCTTGTCGGCGAGCGGAATGTCGTCATCCTCGCGCTCGAAATCGCGAGGACAATGCGGAGGCAAACGGACTTGTGCTTGACGGAGACCCCTCGTGCAGGGTTGCACCTTCTTTGTCAAGATGTCGCAGTGGTCACCGCTCCCAGCTCTCGCGGCGGGCTGAATGTCGTGAGCCATCGCCAGGGTGGCCTCAGTTGCACCGGCCGTTGGTGGAAGGGGTCTCCGGCATCGTTTGCAGCAGTGTCTGGAGTTCGGATGAGTCCGTTGCGAAACCGACCTGATCGAGGGTGCGGGACCGTGCGTAGATGATGCCGATCACGTCACCTGTCGACGACAGCACGGCTCCACCGGAGTCGCCGGGGCCGATGTCGCCGTGCAACTCGAGAGCGCTTCGTTTGACGGTTTCGTCGATGTAGATGTCCTCGATTGTGACTAAGAGTCGCTTGCTGACGGTCGCTTCTTTGTAGGTGACTCCATCGTCGCGGCTCCAGGTCAAAGTGGCGCCGGGGCCGGGTGCGCTGTGCCCGAGCTTCAGGGCGGGCGCATCGAGGTCGGGCACTGCGAGCACAGCGAGATCACGGTCCTTGTCGAACGCCAGCACCGCGGCGGCGTGGCGGCCGCCGGCCCGGTCCACGACCGAGATCGAGGTCGCACCTGCGATGGCGTGTGCCACGGTCACCACTTGGCCTCGATGGTCCAGGACGACACCGCTCGCCAAATGGGCGGTGAGTCCACACCCCTCAGCGACGATCCCGACGCCAGACTTGGCGGGTTCCGCATCGACGGGAGCGTGCCCCGCCGAACACGCTGCGGCGAGCACGGCCAAGGTCGAGCATACAGCAACGGCGAACGCTGGGTGCCTGGCGCTCACTCACGCCCGAGCGTTCAGGAGGCGTCCATCGGAGGCAGCGCTTTGCAGGGCGAGATCGAGGAGGAACTGTACGCGGGCGCCCTCGCTGAGGTCCGGTGAGCACGCCACTCCATCACGGATTGCGTCTACCCACTCGCCAATCATCGCCCCGCCGCCACGGAACACATCGCGGTAGGTGTCGTGCACCCGGTCTCGTCGCGCAGATCCCCAGATCTCGTCGGGGATTGGCATGACGGCAGCGGGTCCTGGATTTTTTGCGCGCACTCCGCGCACTTCCTGCACCGTTGACCAGTCGTTGTACGCATAGATCGTGCCATCGGCACCATGCAGGTCCAGATAGTGTGTCTGGTTGAAATCCGTGCCCTCCCAGCACACTGCACTCACCTGCAGGGAGCCGTATGCCCCGTTCTCGAAGCGGACGTTGATCAGCGCGGAGTCTTCGCTGCGGTCGTAGCTGGTTCCGTCGGGGCGTGGCTCGCGATCGATGAGGCGTGATGTGATGCATCCAATCTCGGTGACTTCACCCAGCAGCCAGCGGGAGAGATGGAGCCAATGGCTCCCGAGGTCGCCGAGCACGCCAGACCCGGCGATCTCGGTGTCGAATCGCCAGCTGTACTCGCCGTCTCGCGCGAAGCCCGTGAAGTAACGCATGTTGAGATGGAATGGCCGACCGACGAACCCGTCGTCGATCAGCCGCTTGACGTATTGGATCGTTGGCATGTACCGATAGGTGAACGGGACCAGTGTGATGGCGCCCTTCTGCGCTGCCGCGGTCGCCATGCGTTCCGCCGCGTTCGCGGTGGTGGCGATCGGCTTCTCGCACAGAACGTGCAGGCCGCGCTCAAGCGCGGTCAGGGTGAGAGCTTCGTGGCTGTCGTTGGACGTGGCGATGACCACTGCATCAAGCCGATGCGGGTCGAGAAACTCGTCGCTGTTGGTCGACACCCACGGGATCGTCCACTGCGTCGCAAGTGCCTGAGCCTTTGCAGCCGTGCGTCCGCAGATCCCAACCACTTCGGCATCGGGATGAGCGGTCAAGGCCGGGAGGTACATCGAATCTGCCCACCAACTCGTTCCGAGCACACCGATTCGTACTGTCATGGCGCGACCTCGGCTTCACGAAAAGGCTCCACATGCGGGCCACTTGTCCGCCTTACGACCAGCGTTGGAGCGACCACATGATGAACTGCGCTCGATCGGCCGTCATCGAGTCGCTGCAGAATCAACTCCGTCGCGATCCGACCGAACTCGCCGCGTGGTTGATTGATCGTGGTCAGCGACAGATGGTGCATAGCGGCGAGCCCGGTGTTGTCGTAGCCCACGATGGATAGGTCGGACGGGACGTCGAGCCCGGCGTCCTCCACACGGTCCAGCGCGCCGGCAGCACTGAGGTCGTTGGCGGCGAAGATCGCCGTCGGTCGCGGGTCAAGTGTGAGAAGTTCGTCGGCAGCGTTGTATCCGCCGGACTCGCTGAAGTCGCCCCTCGCAGTGCTGATGGAGTCGGCCAGCCCGTACTCGCACATCCAGGCCTCGTAACCCTCTCGGCGCCTGGCGGCGCCCGCCCCCGAGCCGCCGTCGATGTGGCTGATTCGGCGATGGCCGAGGCTCACGAGATGGTCGATCACGAGCCGCGCACCCACTGATTCGTCGCAGTTGACAGTGTCGATTTGGAGTGATGAAGTCGTACGCCCGATCGCGACCACGGCAGTTGACTTCGCGGCTCTCTCCATCTCTCCCTCGGTCACCACCGCGCCGGCGAGAACGAGCCCATCGACACGCAACTGCAGAAGCGTCTCGATCGCATCGGCCTCGCCACGGCGCGAGTGCTGTCCGTTGCCGATCAGAATGCGATACCCGTTCGCTGCTGCGGTGGTCTGGATCCCATCCACCATCTCGGCGAAGAACGGATTGTGAAGATCATTGACGACGACCCCCAGCGTGTGCGTGCGACGGCTCGCAAGATTGCGTGCCAGCACGTTGGGTCGATACCCAAGTTCGTCGGCTGCCTTCAAGACGAGGGCACGCCGCTTGTCGCTGACATTTGGCGCACCGCGGATGACGAGCGAGACGAGCGCCGTGGACACGCCCGCCGCCTCCGCGACCTGCTGCATCGTTGGTTGAGTCATCGTCGCGGGACTCCTGTCGGGCTTTCAAAGACGGCCTTGACATGGGGCGTGACACACACCATAGTACCAAAGAGATTAGAGCGCTCTAATCCGGGGATCGGGCGCTCCAAAGACAGTAGAGGGGGCACGTCGATGAGTGTGTTGGAGCGGCTCGCTGGGGCCCCTATTTCCTGGGGTGTGTGCGAAGTCCCGGGCTGGGGCATCGAGCTGGCACCTCGGCGGGTCCTCGGCGAGATGCGAGACCTCGGCCTGACGGCGACCGAGCTCGGCTCCGACGGCTATCTGCCGACTGATGCTGCGGAGCTGAAAGATCTGTGCTCGGAATTCGGGATCACCATGATCGGCGGATTCGTCCCGCTCGTGGTGCATCAGCCCAGGGAGCTGGATGCCACCATCCGGGCCGCTCGACGCGCTGCTGCTCTGATGTCGAGTGCCGGTGGCACCGTGTTCGTCACCTCAGCCGTCACCGACTGGGACTGGGGCCCGCGTACGCCTCTCTCTCTCAACGATTGGGAATACGCCGCCAAGACCCTGGCGCACCTCGACGACGTCGTTGGCGAGTACGGGATGACCCAAGCCATCCATCCGCATCTGCGCACTGTTCTGGAAACCCGGGCGGACTTCGAGGCGCTCCTCGACGTCTCTGACGTCGGCTGGACGCTCGACACCGGACACATGCAGATCGGGGGGATGAACCCGATGGAGTTCATCGAGATGGCCTTCGACCGGATCTGCCATGTTCATCTCAAAGATGTCGTGTTGAATCGCGCTGCACCAGTGTTCGCCGGAGAGCAGTCGATCATGCAAGGGGTGCAGGCCGGCATGTTCTGCAACCTCGGATGTGGTGATGTCGCGATCAGCGAGGTCGTGACATCCCTCGAAAATCGCGGGTACGACCAATGGTACGTTCTCGAACAAGACGCTGCCATCACTTCGGGGGAACCCGACGTCGGTGCTGGCCCAATTCTCGATGTTCAAGCGAGCATCGAGTTCCTCCGGGGGGTCGAGGCAACCGCCTCGACGAACGAGGAGACACACACCGAAAAGGGGAGTACATGATCACGTCCAAGAAATGGCTGGCACTCGTACCGGCCGTAGCACTCATCTTTGCGTCTTGCTCAAGCTCAAGCGGCGGGGGGGCCACGGGCACGACGGCCGCTGGCTCCGTCGCAACGAGCGCTGGCTCCGTCGCAACGAGCGCTGGCTCCATCGCAACAACCGCTGGCTCGGTTGCAGGAACGGGAGCTTCATCGAGCACCGCTGCCGAACCCGTCAGCCAAACCCAGGCGGGAGATTTGACGTTTTACATGATCACGCATTCTGACGATGGTCCGTTCTGGTCGGTCGTCAAGCGTGGTGCGGAGCGGGCTGCCAAAGACCTTGGTGTGAAGCTTGTCTGGAAGCCGGGGAACAACGACCCGCAGGTGATGGTCAAGGACATCGAAGCCGCAGTGGCCGCAGGTGCTTCCGGCATCGCGGCGTCGCTGCCGGCTCCTGATGCACTCGTCGGCCCCCTCAAGGCCGCCGTTGCGGCCCACATCCCGGTGATCACGCTGAACTCGGGCTCCAAGAGCTACCAGGACATTGGTGCCCTGACCCACGTCGGTCAGAGCGAGGATGTCGCTGGCAGTGGCGCTGGTGACCGCTTGAACGCTGCCGGTGTGAAAAAAGTTCTCTGCGCTCAGCAGGAGCAGGGCAACGTCGGCCTCACCGAGCGTTGTGCCGGCTTGGAGAAGAGCTTCAAGGGCAAGGTCGTCACGCAGTTCGTCGGCCTTGATGCTGATACGACGGGGCAGCAGAACACGATCAACGCTGCGCTCGCTGCAGATCCGGCCATCGACGCCATTCTCGGCGTTGGCCCAGTGGTGACATTGTCGGCGCTTCGCGCAGCGAAGGACCTCGGCAGGAAGGTGACGATCGGTGGCTTCGACCTCACGCCCGAACTGCTCGGAGCGATCCAGGCCGGCGACATCGCCTTCACTGTGGATCAGCAGCAGTACCTGCAGGGGTACATGCCGATTCTGTTGTTGTACCTCAACGTCACCAACCAGAACACACTTGGTGGAGGCCTCCCAATCCTCACCGGACCGGGCTTCGTCACCAAGGACAACGCCGCGGCGGTGATCAAGCTCAGCCAGCAGGGAACTCGCTGAGAACCTTTGCTAGCCGTCGCATTCGTGCGCTTGCACTGAAATGACACACCCCGGGGGGTGGGACCGAGCCGCTCGGTTCCACCCCCCGGAACGTGACCGGCAACCAGCTTATTTGGAGGAACATTGACGACAATCGACGAACTTTCCGTGGACCCGGGCCAGGCCCAGCCAGTTGTGGCGAGCCGGGGGTCGACGGCGCCAGCTGCTGCGCCCGACGGCGACGAGCGCCTTGCCTACCGTTCGGTGTTCCAGCGCCTCTTCATGCGCCCCGAGGTCGGCGCCATCATTGGCGCTGTTGGCATCTGGACGTTCTTCTGGGCCGTGTCCGGAACGTTCGGGACCGTGGGCCAGACATTCGGTTGGTTGGACACTGCGGCGACGCTTGGCATCATGGCTGTCGCTGTCTCGATGTTGATGATCGGCGGCGAGTTCGACTTGTCATCGGGCGCCATGACGGGCGCGATGGGAATGCTGATCATCTACCTGGTCAAGGCGACAGGCGCCCTCGGAGGCCGTGGGTTTCCGCTCGCACTGGCAATCCCGCTGTCCCTTGCCCTTGCGCTGGGGATTGGCTACCTCAACGGATGGATGGTCGAGCGAACGGGTCAGCCGAGCTTCATCATCACGCTCGGCACATTCTTCGCATTGATCGGGCTCAAGCTCGGCCTGGCGAAGCGATTCGTCGGCCAGATTCAGATCGGCCGCACCGACGAGGCAAAGGACTTCAAGTTCTTTCGCCCGTTCTTCGCGGCCGAATGGGAGCGCAACAAGCACGAGTTCGCCCAGCGCGACTTCTGGTACATCGCTCTCGTGGCAGCAGGAGTTCTGATCTCGATTCTTGCGGTCTGTGAGCTGTGGTTCAAGCGGCGTGCCGAGCCGAAGGCAACCGGACTCGTTCAGTTCCTTGTCAGCGCTGCGGTTGGAATCGTTGCAGGCGTCGGGCTCAACGTCACCGATGGGGTTGGCGCAAACCTCGCGATCGGCGTGTTGATGGCGCTGTGCATCATCGTCGGGCTGCACGGATGGGTGTCGTGGCGATACGAGCCAATGGGCGACCGCGGTTCCGTAGCGTTCGATTCGACAATGACCCGACGGACTGCTCTGGGCTTGGCTCTCGTGGTGCTCGGCGGAGTCGTAGCCGTGGTCATGGACTCGAAATCGACCAACAACTTCGTGTTCCCGTTCACCACCCAGGGCGTTCGCGTGATGCTTGCATCCGCACTCGGCGTCGCAGGCCTCACGTTGCTGGCGATGGTCTCCCAGGCTGCGTTGCGCGTGAATGCGGCGACAAAGTTCATTGCAACGTCGGCGCTCGCGCTCGGCATCGCTGTGATCGCGGCGACGATCTACATCGCTTCAAAAGCGCCCAAGTTTCGATCCGCGTTGTTCCCGTTCGTGCTTTTCTTGGCCGTGTTGATCTTCACGTGGGGAATGCTTGCATCGAGGTTCGCAGAGCGGCGCGCAGCGGCTGCACCTGCGGATCGATTGGGCAACCGAATGTTGGCCCTTGGAATCCTGAGTGTGCTCATCGGGCTGGCGATACGAATGCTCTTCATCACCAAGGCCGAACTGCTTGCCGGCGTACCACCGGCAAAGACGTCGGTACGACTGTTGTGGTTCGCGTTGTTCACCGCAGCAATGATGTGGGTGCTGGCTCGGACACGGTTCGGGAGCTGGACCTTCGCAGTGGGCGGCAACAAAGAGGCGGCTCGCCAGGTCGGTGTGCCCGCTGCGCACACCAAGACGCAGCTGTTCATGCTGGTTGCGTTCGCAGCCTGGTTCGTGGGCATTCTCGTCGCGTTCCGGATCAACTCGATCCAGGCCAATGCGGGTGATGGGCAAGAGTTCCTGTACATCATCGCAGCCGTGGTCGGCGGGACGCTGCTGACTGGCGGTTACGGCTCAGCATTCGGAGGCGCGATCGGTGCCTGCATCATGTCGATTCCGTTGATCGGCATCTCGAGTGCCCGGTGGAACACCGACTGGCGCTTCCTCATCATTGGGATGATCCTGCTGCTCGCAGTGGTGTCGAATCGGTATCTCCGCACCAAGGCCGGGGCGGTTCGGCGTTGAGTTGGTCATCCGAGCAGCGATCCACGGAGGATTCCCATGTCTGAGCACGCCCTCCTCGAACTCGACAACATCTCGAAGTACTACGGCAACATCATCGCCCTCTCCGGGGTGAGTACATCGGTCGCCGCCGGCGAGGTCACGTGCGTGCTCGGCGACAACGGTGCCGGCAAGTCGAGCCTCATCAAGATCCTGGCCGGTGTCCATCAGCCGACCGAAGGCTCGATTCGCATGAACGGCCAAGAGGTGTCGTTCGCATCGCCTCGTGCGGCACTCGATCACGGCATCGCTACCGTGTATCAGGATCTTGCGATGGTTCCGCTCATGTCGGTCTGGCGGAATTTCTTCCTCGGATCTGAACCAACGAAGGGGTTCGGACCGTTCAAATTCATCGACACTGCGAAGGCGAAGCAGATCACCAAGGACGAGTTGACCAAGATGGGCATCGACATCCGCGACACGGAGCAGCCCGTCGGAACCCTGTCTGGTGGCGAACGGCAATCCGTGGCGATCGCTCGAGCTGGCTACTTCGGCGCGAAGGTGCTCATCCTCGACGAGCCGACGTCGGCGCTCGGTGTCAAGCAGTCGGGCGTCGTGCTGAAGCGCATCGTCGAAGCTCGCAATAATGGGCTGGCCGTGATCTTCATCACTCACAACCCTCGGCACGCGTACCCAGTGGGCAACCGCTTCCTCATTCTCAATCGCGGTCACTCGATGGGCTCCTTCGCGAAGGACGAGATAACGATCGATGACCTCACGCGTCTCATGGCGGGTGGCGCCGAACTGGAAGCACTCGAGCACGAACTCCAAGCCAGCGGAGCATCGTCTGACAGCCCTCTCTCGCGGCGATGACGGCACCCTTCGACCTGAGCACCCTGCAGGTTCTGACGTTTGGCCGGTCATCGGTCGACCTGTATCCCGAGCAGCACAACGTTCCGCTCGCCGATGTCGTGACGTTTCGCAAGTCGATCGGAGGGAGCCCGACCAACGTGGCGGTCGCGGCAGCGCTGTTGGGTCGCAGAGCAGCGCTCATCACCCGGGTGGGCAACGACCCCTTCGGGGCATACATCCGCAGTGGACTGCGCCGGTTCGGCGTGCATGACGCGTTCGTCTCCACCGACCCTACGCTGCTCACCCCCGTCGTGTTCTGCGAGCTGATGCCTCCCGAGGAACCCTCGCTCTACTTCTACCGGGAGCCCAGAGGGCCTGAGTTGAACATCTCCGTCGACGACCTGCCACTCGATGCCATCTCTTCGGTCCCGGTGTACTGGACGTCGGCTTCCGTCTTCGCCGAAGAGCCAAGCCGCTCGGCCGCAATGGCGGCGCTGCGCCTCCGTGCTCGTTCGACAAACACCGTGATCGATCTCGACTATCGGCCGATGTTCTGGGAGTCGCTCGAGCAGGCGCGTGAGTTCGTCTCGCCATCGATCGATCTGTGCACGGTGGCGGTCGGCAATCGCGACGAGTGCGAGATGGCGGTGGGCACCCGGGAGCCTCACGAAGCAGCCGACCGAATGCTTGAGCGCGGTGTGGCACTGGCAATTGTAAAAATGGGCGCTGAAGGCGTGTTGGTGGCAACCGCCGAATCTCGCACCATCGTTCACCCGATCCGCGTCCAGGTGGTCTGCGGCCTCGGGGCGGGTGACGCGTTCGGCGGCTCACTCTGCGACGGCTTGCTGGCCGGCTGGGAACCGACCGAGATCGTGTCGCGCGCGAATGCTGCGGGGGCAATCGTCGCCGGCCGGTTGATGTGTTCCGACGACATGCCGACCGCTGCAGAGATCGATGAACTGTTGGCGAGCGGCACCATGCCCGAACGGGTGGCCTCATGAGTTGCGGTCCCGCATGACCATCATTTCGGACGCTCGTTGGGCCGAGTTGATGGACACCCGCGCGACCCAGCCCGAGGCGATCTATCGTGCGCTTGCGGCTCGTACATCGCGGCCCATGCTCGCCGACGACGGAGCAACCTTCATCGTCGCCATCGATCATCCGGCGCGTGGCATGGTCGGCGTCTCAGGTCAACCCTTCGTGATGGCGGACCGCCGCGACGTCCTCGAACGCACAATGGTTGCCCTCGCCGACCCTGGTGTGGACGGGGTGATGGCGACGCCCGACATTCTCGACGATCTTGCTCTCCTCGGGGCGCTCGACCGCAAGGTCGTGTTCGGGTCGGTGAACCGGGGTGGCCTCATGGGGTCGGTGTGGGAGCTCGATGATCAACTCACGGGGCACACCGTCGAGTCGATCGTCGAGCAGAACCTCGACGGCGCCAAGATGCTGCTGCGCATCGATCTCGCGGACAAGCGCACTCGGCGCACGATCGAATCCTGCGCCGAGTGGATCACGGGGCTCGCTGCAGCCCGCAAGATGGCGATGCTCGAACCACTCCCCTACACGACGAACTCCGACGGACGCGCCCTGCTCGACACCGACGACGACGCGCTGGTGAAGGTTGTCGGAGTGGCCAGTGGTCTGGGTGCGTCTTCGGCATACACCTGGCTGAAACTGCCCGCCACCGACCAGATCGAGCGCGTCATGGCAGCCACCTCGCTGCCCGGTCTGATCCTGGGCGGGGCTCCAGGCCCCGACCCCGAGTCTGCCTTCGACGACTGGCGCCGTGCGATGGCTGTACCGAACGTTCGTGGACTCGTCGTTGGCCGCGCACTCCTCTATCCCCCGGACGGCGACGTTGCGGCAGCCGTCGCCACTGCTGCCCGCATCGTTCACCCCTCGCTCCCGACAAAGGCAATTTCCCCATGAAACGCACCAAGATCGGCGTCGCCGTCATCGGCTTCGGCTGGATGGGCCAGGCCCACTCACGTTCGTACATCCGTATCCCCACGCTGTTCCCGGAGCGCACCTACGACCCCGAGTTGATCATCGTCAGTGACAACATGCAGTCGCGTGTCGACGAAGCCGTCGAATCGTTCGGATTCAGGGAGGGCACGAACGATTGGCGCGTCGCCGTCGCACACCCCGATGTCGACGTGGTGTGCATCTGTGCACCGAACATGCTCCACGAACCGATCGCCATCGCCGCGGCCGAAGCCGGCCGGCATGTGTTCTGCGAGAAGCCGGTCGGCGGCACGCCCGAGCAGACGGTGCGCATCGAGGCAGCCAGCCGCAAAGCAGGCGTCATCACAGGGGTGGGCTACAACTACCGCTGGGCGCCACTCGTGCAGTACGCGAAGGGGTTGATCGCGGACGGGACACTCGGCCAGATCACCAACTACAACGGCCGATTCTTCACGATGTACGGCTCGGATCCGATGGGCTTGCTGTCGTGGCGGTTCCAGCTCGACGGTGCCGGACACGGTGTGTCCTCAGACATCCTCAGCCACTCGATCGACCTCGCGCACATGCTCGTGGGCCCGATCAAGAAGGTGATCGGCACGGGCCACACCTACATCACCCAACGGCCGTTGCCCACTACAGGTGGCACCCACTACAGCCTCGGCCAACCGGGCGACCCGACCGGACCCGTCGAGAACGAGGACTACTTCGGCGCCCTAGTGCAGTTCGAAAGCGGCGCGCGTGGCTGCTTCGAGGCAAGCCGCACCATCGTTGGACCTGAGAGCCAGTGTGCGTTCGAGGTGTACGGCACCAAGGGTTCGCTCAAATGGAACCTGGAAACGATGAACGAACTGCAACTGAACATCGTCGGCAACCCTGCACGCGGGTACACCACCGTCTACGCAGGTGATCGGTATCCGTACCACGGCCACTTCGTCCCGGGTGACGCGAACCCTCTCGGGTACGAAGACCTCAAGGTGATCGAGGACTACGAGTTCCTCTCCTCGGTCGCCGCCGGACGTCAGCACAATCCCGGCTTCGCCCAGGCCATCGACTACGTCAGCGTCCAGGCGGCACTGCTGAAGAGTTGGAAGTCCGAGACGTGGGAAGACGTGATCCGGCTGTGAGTTCGCGACGAATGACGGTGGCTCAGGCCATCGTCGGACACATGATCGCCCAAACGACTGAACTCGGCGACACCACCACGGCGCCCTTGTTCCCTGGCGTGTTCGCCATCTTCGGTCATGGCAACGTGACCTGCCTTGGTCACGCGCTCGAAGAGCGACGTGACGACCTGCCGACCTGGCGCGGCCAGAACGAACAAGGAATGGCGCTCGCCGCAACGGCATACAACAAGGCCGTCCGTCGCCGCCAGATCATGACAGCAACATCGTCGATCGGCCCCGGCGCAACGAACATGGTGACGGCTGCCGGAGTGGCGCAC
>JAYTOM010000281.1:0-6852 GCA_043747765.1 Actinomycetota bacterium | reverse complement strand
GCATTCATCATCGGTGTGTTCATCGTGCTGGTCTGGACGGCGTGTGCCACGCTCGGTGACCGAATTACACCGCACAGTCCGCTCGACTTCCGGGCGGTTCCGAATGGTGCGCATTTGTCGCCTCGCGCCAAATACCCCTTCGGCACAGATATTCAAGGTCGCGATGTCCTGTCCCGTGTGATGGCTGGCTCCCGCGAGGTCCTCAAGGTTGCTCCACTGGCTGCCGTACTCGGCGTGCTGTTCGGGGTGATCGTCGGCATGGCGATGGGGTACTTCGGCCGGTGGATCGACAACGTGCTGAGCCGAATCGTCGAGGCGTTCCTGGCCCTCCCGGTTCTCCTGGTCGCGTTGCTGGCGGTGACCACTCTGGGTTCATCGACGTGGGTCGTGATCGGCGTCGTCGCCGCGCTGTTCACCCCGATCGTCGCTCGGACGGTGCGATCTGCTGTGATCGCTGAACGTGATCTCGATTACGTCACATCGGCCAAGCTGCGCGGCGAATCGTCCGTATTCGTGATGTTCAAGGAGATCCTCCCGAACGTGAGCGGGCCGATCATCGTCGAGCTCACCGTTCGCATCGGGTATGCGGTGTTCACCGTTGCCACGCTGTCGTTCCTCGGGGCTGGTCCGCAGCCCCCGTCGCCCGACTGGGGGACGCAGGTCAGTGACGCGTTCAGGTCCATCAGCGCCGGCGTCTGGTGGACGACCGTGTTTCCGGCTGCGGCGATCGCCAGTCTCGTCATCGCCGTCAATCTCATCGCCGACTCCGTACAGTCGGTCGTGGAGGGATCATGAGCGTCACATCTGCCGTCACCGACACCGCAGCATTGTCGGTCGAGGACCTCGAGGTCGTCTACACCGTGCGCGGTGTCGATCGAGCTGTGCTGCGTGGTGTCTCGTTCTCCATCGCCCCCGGCGAGGCCTATGGTCTCGTCGGCGAGAGTGGATGCGGAAAGTCGACCACCGCCTACGCGTGCATTCGCTACCTGCCGCGCAACGGCAAGATCGTGTCCGGTCGAGTGCTGGTCGACGGCGATGATGTCACGGGCATGTCCACCAAGCAGTTGCAGCGCTTCCGAGCCACGGAAGCCTCGATGGTGTATCAAGACCCGGCGCAGGCGATGAACCCGTCGCTCAAGATCGGTCGCCAGCTGATCGAGAGCTTCACCTTGCTCGGGCAATCCAGGTCGGACGCCGAGAAGTCATCGCTCGAGGCGTTGCGCCGGGTGCGGATCGCCGATCCGTCGCGGGTGATGGACCGCTACCCGTTCCAGCTCTCCGGCGGAATGCAGCAACGCGTCGTGATCGCGATGGCGCTGGCCTGTGATCCGAAGCTCCTCGTCCTCGACGAACCAACGACCGGTCTCGACGCGACGGTCGAGGCGGAGGTGCTCGATCTCGTTCGCGGACTGCGCGAGGAGAGCAACGCCGCAGTGCTGTTGATCGCCCACAACCTCGGGATCATTCGATCGTTGTGCGACCGGGTCGGTGTGATGTACGCCGGTCGCATCGTCGAGGAGGGTCCGAGCGAGGAGGTGTTCGACAACCCCCAACACCCGTACACAGTGGGGCTGTTGCGCTCGCTGCCGCGACACGGTGTGCGCAAGACCGAACGGGCCCTGGCGACCATTCCGGGCATCCTGCCGTTGATCGGAACTGATCTGCCGACCTGTGTGTTCGTCGATCGTTGCCCGCTCGCCGACGAGACGTGCCACACCGTGGTCCCGCCGATCGTGCCGGTGGGCATCAGCGGCCACTACACGCGTTGTCACTACCCGGACCGGATCCCGGAACTGATCGAAACACTGCCCGACACACCGATCGGGATTCTCGCACGATCAGATGAGAACCCCGAGGTGCTCGAGCTCACCCACCTGTCGAAGACGTTCCGGCAACGCAAGTCGAACGTGCCGGCCCTGGTCGACGTCGATCTCCAACTTGCCGAAGGCGAGACGCTAGGAATCGTCGGTGAGTCGGGCTCGGGCAAGTCCACATTGGCGAGGACGATCCTCGGCATCGAGTCTGCCGACAGTGGTGGTGCTGTGGCCCTTGACGGCCACAACGTCGCCCCCAACACGACATCGCGCAGCACGGCCGAGAAGCGCGCCATGCAGATGGTGTTCCAGAATCCGGACTCGGCCCTGAACCGGAGCTGGTCTGTTCGTCGAATTCTCATGCGCAGCGTCGAGAAGCTCACTGGTATCAAGGGCGCTGAGGCCAATGCGCGGGTCGAGGCCCTTGCTGCCCATCTCCGCCTCACCCCGCGTCATCTCGACCTCAAGCCGAGACAACTGTCAGGTGGTCTGAAGCAGCGTGTTGCGATCGCGCGTGCCTTTGCCGGCGATCCGCGGATCGTCGTCTGTGACGAACCGACCAGCGCTCTCGACGTGTCCGTGCAAGCTGCGATCCTCAACCTGCTGGCCGACCTGCAGAGCGAAGAGAAGACAAGCTACGTCTTCATCACCCACGACATGGGCGTCGTGCGTTACCTCGCCGACCGCATCGCAGTGATGTACCTCGGTCGTATCCAAGAGGTGGGGTTGACCGACGATGTCTTCAACGGCCCCAACCACCCGTACACCGAAGCGCTGCTGTCGGCAATCCCCAGTGTCGACGGCGAGGCCACGTCGCGAATCCGCCTCGAAGGTGAAATTCCCTCCCCGGCAAATCCGCCCAGCGGTTGCGTGTTCCATCCGCGTTGTCCGAGAGCGATCCCGGGCGTCTGCGAAGTCACCGAGCCGCCCCTCGCCGAAGTCGCGCCGGGCCACGCGATGCGTTGCCACATCCCCTTCGAAGAGCTCCGCGTCCTCCAGGGGTCGTAGCGCGAAGATGGGCCGTTCCGGATGCGTCGAGCGGCCGGTGCGCTCGATCTGAGCGGCATTAGGCTGAGCGGCCATGGCATCCCCGGGTCGTAGCTACACCATCCGTACATATGGGTGCCAGATGAACGAGCATGATTCCGAACGGATCGCCGGGCTGCTGGAAGCCGACGGATTGGTTCTGGCAGAGTCCGAGGATCAGGCCGATGTGGTCGTGGTCAACACGTGCTGCATTCGTGAGGGTGCCGACACCAAGACCTACGGCAATCTCGGCCACCTGAAGAGTTGGAAGGACCAGGTCGACGGTCGCCAATTGATCGTCGCTGGCTGTATGGCCCAGAAAGACCGCGACGCTGTTCGCACGCGAGCGCCGTGGGTCGATGTCGTGCTCGGCACGCACAATGTCCACCGCGCCGGCGAGTTGATCGAGTCGGCCCGAACCAACGGTCCGGTCACCGAGATCTTCGACGAGGCGGTGATCGACGACCACGCATTGTTCCCCAGTGCGCTGCCAGTGCGCCGGGAAAGCAGCTTCAATGCCTGGGTCACGATCCAGATCGGCTGTGACAATTCATGCGCGTTCTGCATCGTGCCGTCCGTACGCGGTGTCGAGATCAGTCGACCGTTCGACGACATCGTCGCCGAGGTCGGATTGCTGGCCGAGCATGGTGTGACCGAGGTGACGCTTCTCGGACAGAATGTGAACAGCTACGGGCGTGACATCACCTTGGCCGAACGGCGAGGTGGCGCAGCCGATGTCCGTATCCGGCCACTCTTTTCCGAGTTGCTGCGTGCTGTCGGTGCCATTGCCGGCATTCGACGGGTCAGGTTCACGAGCCCGCACCCGAAGGACATGCGCGCCGACACGCTCGCCGCGATGTCCGAGACCAGCAGTGTTTGCGAACACCTGCACTATCCACTCCAGTCGGGATCGGATCGCGTGCTTGCGTCGATGCATCGCGGGTATACAGCGCAGCGATATCTGGAGCGGCTGGCAGAGGCGCGCCGGCTGATGCCCGATCTCGCCGTGAGCACCGACATCATCGTTGGGTTCCCGGGTGAGACCGAAGTCGACTTCGAGCAGACACTGGCCGTGGCCGCCGCTGCGGAATTCGACTTTGCCTTCACCTTCATCTTCTCGCCGCGTGCCGGTACGGAAGCGGCTGCGATGGGTTCTCTGTTCGTTGATCCCCTGGTTGCCGGCGAACGATTCGACCGCTTGAAAGCTGTTGTCGAGCGGAGTGCGCTCCTCAAACACCGTCAGCGGATCGGGCGCGCCGAGGAGGTTCTCGTCGAGGGGCCGTCGCGGAAGAACCCGGGAATCACCACGGGTCGCACCCGCCAACACAAGCTGGTTCACTTTCCGAGTCCCGTTCCGCTACGAGCCGGGGCCTATGTCCTGGTGAACATCGTCAGCGCCGCGCCACATCACCTCGGCGGCGAATTCATCGAGCTGGTTGCCGAAGCGGCGCACCGGGTTCGTATTCCGGTTGTGGCGGGCTAGTTGCCGGGTTCCTCGCACGATCGAATCGCTACGCCTGACCGCGCTCGAGCGGTTGTCATCGTGGGCCCAACGGCAAGCGGCAAAAGTGATGTCGCAATGGCGTTGGCGGAGCGACGGGGTGACATCGAGATCGTCGCTGTGGATGCGATGCAGGTGTACCGCCGGATGGACATCGGCACGGCGAAACCAACGGCGGCCGACCAACGCGCCGTCGCCCATCACTGCATCGATCTGGTCGATGCCGATGCGACGTTCACGGTTTCCGACTTCCAGACTGCCGCAAACACGGCCATGTCTGCGACGAGTGAGCGCGGTCATACGCCTGTGCTCGTTGCCGGCACCGGCCTGTATCTGACCTCGGTCATCGACGACCTGACATTGCCGGGGGAGTGGCCGTCCATTCGCGTCGAGCTCGAAACAATCACCAACGTGGAGAGCCTCTACGCCCGACTGACCGCTCTCGATCCTGCGGCGGCCAGGAGAATCGACAAGACCAATGGCCGTCGCATCGTTCGCGCGCTCGAAGTGTGCCTCGGCAGCGGAATGCCGTTCAGCAGCTTCGGTCCGGGCACAAATGCGTATCCGCCGATCAGCACACCGCAGATCGGAATGCGCTGGTCGCGAGAAGCATTGACCGAGCGAGTCGCAGCGCGCGTGCACGGGATGGTCGAGCGTGGACTGCTGGACGAGGTGGCGGCGCTCGTGAGTTCGCCAGGTGGGATGTCTCGAACGGCGCGTCAAGCTCTCGGTTACAAAGAACTGATCAGCGTCATCGAGGGTGACAGGGTCCTGTCCGTCGCGGTGAACGAGATCGTCCTCCGGACGCGACAATTAGCGGTCCGCCAAGAGCGGTGGTTCCGTCGCGACCCACGCATACGCTGGGTGGACATCACGGCAGATCCCGTCGCAGAAGTGTTGCCCGTGTTGCAGGAGTACCTCACATGATCAGCTTGACCAAACACCACGGTCTCGGGAACGACTTCCTCGTCTGCGACACCACCCAGATCGATGCCCGTTTTGGCCCGTCTGCGCCCTACTCGGACTTGGCCCGAGCATGGTGCGACCGCCGTCGCGGGATCGGTGCCGACGGTCTGTTGCTCCTCACCATTGTCGCGGACAGGGAACTGTCGATGGTTCTCTACAACGCTGATGGCAGCCGCGCGGAGATGAGCGGCAACGGCATTCGCTGTCTGGCCCAAGCAGCATTTGTCGCCCAGGATCGTCGATCCTCAGTCACGTACGATGTGCACACCGACGCAGGCCTGCGGTCCGTAGCGATCGAACCCGTCGACGCGTCGACCGTGCAAGCGAGTGTCAGCATGGGTGCTGTCGGGCACCTGGCCGCCCCAGTTGGATGGTCCGACATCGGAGCAGATCCGATGCGGCCCGTCATCCATCTCAGTACGGGCAACCCACATACCGTCGTCGGTGTCGAAGACGTTCTTGCGGTCGATCTGCTGAGCCTCGGACGGCGGATCCCACACATCAATCTCGAGATCATCGAACCCGGCCCCGAGGCATCGGCCATCACGATGCGCGTTCACGAACGTGGTGCCGGCATCACCGAGGCATGCGGCACGGGGGCCTGCGTCAGTGCATTTGCCGCCGTTCACTGGGGTCTGGCTCACCCTGTTGGCGGTGAAATCATCGTGCACATGGACGGCGGAGACGCAAGAGTTCGTCTCAACGAACCCGAGCCCGGGCACGTCACACTCGTGGGACCAGCGGTACTCATCGCGCACATCACGATCGATCCAGCCGACGTCCGTACAGCGAGCGCCACCATCGAGCACACCGATACATTCACCAACGCATACGACGACACATTCATCGACAGATACAACGACACGTACATCGACAACAGGATCGAAGGTTCATGACGACTCCGTACCAAGAGGCACTCGGCGCCACGCTCATCGAGCGCACCAAACGTGAGCGCATCGTCCTGGTCGGCGTGACGTTGCCCGGTCACACCGATGAGCAGACCGAGGCCAGTCTGGACGAACTGTCGCTGCTGATCGACACCGCTGGCGCCGACGAAGCGGGCCGCCTTACCCAGCGCCGAGACGCACCGGACAATTCGTGGTTCATCGGCAAGGGCAAGGTGGACGAACTTCGCGAGATGTGTCTCGCTGTCGACGCCGACACGGTTGTGTTCGACAATGACATCAAGCCGTCGCAGCAATACAACCTGGAGAAGAACCTCGGCCGTACCGCCATCGACCGGACCGCTGTCATTCTCGACATCTTCGCTCAGAACGCGCACACGCTCGAGGGCAAGGCCCAGGTCGAACTGGCGCTGCTCAAATACCGGCTGCCCCGTCTGCGACGCGGCATCACCGGGAACCTCGCCCAACAGGGTGCAGGTATCGGCACGCGGGGTCCGGGCGAGACCAAACTCGAGGTCGATCGACGACGGATCATGCGTCGAGTCACCAAGCTCGAACAGGACCTGGTCGGTCTGCAGCACACCCGTGATCTGCAGCGCAAAGGGCGCGGCAAGAGCGGGCTCGGCGCAGTGACGATCGT
>JAYTOM010000280.1:0-2828 GCA_043747765.1 Actinomycetota bacterium | reverse complement strand
CGTGAACTGGAAGCCCAGTTGCTCCGGGCCCGGGACAAGATCGACACGTTGGAAGAGTTGGTGACGGCTCAGGGAAAATGCTTGGCGCTGCACGCCGGGGCACGCACCGGCGCCAGCGCGACCTCGACCAGGATGTCGTAGCAGATGTCGCCGAATGGATCCCTCGCGTCGGTGTCGGTCTGGCGTGCGCGGCGTTCGGTGTCGCCGAGCGGACGTGGCGTTATCACCTTCAGCGTGACAGGGGCGGGCTTGCTGCGCGGCCGTCGCGGGCCACCGGCCGGGCGCGCCGGGTACACCCGGCGAAACTGTCACCGGTTGAGGAACAAGCTGTTGTCGAGGTGTTGTGCTCGGACCGTTTCGTTGATGTCGGTGTGTCGGAATGTTGGGCGACGCTGCTCGACGAAGGCGTCTACCTGTGCTCGGAATCGACGATGCATCGGATCCTGCGCGACCGTGGTCTGGCAGGTCAACGCCGTCAACGCCAACCGGGCCGGCACCACCGGCCGAGGCTGGTCGCGACTGCCCCGAACATGGTTTGGGTCTGGGACATCGAGCGCCACGAGGCGCTTTGAACCGTGTGGTGATGAAGGGACACCACCGTCGGTCCGTCGCAGCGGGCCGGTTGAAGCTGAGGGCAGCCTGATCCGGGAGACGCCGGGGAGGGTGGCAAGCAGCCCTGACAACGCCGGGACGCATCAGCACTGTCAGATGGTGTGGGTTCGGCAAGCAAGACAGGACGGTGTAACGACAGTGAACCAGCGTATGAACGCCTCTCAAGAGTGGACCACCAGCTCGAACCTGACGGATCTGGGCTGGGTCGCGGTGCGCACCTCGACCATGTTGGTGGGGGGAACTCTCTGGCCGGTTGATGTCGCTGGCTGGGAGGCCACACCGAATGCCTGCGGCGTAGATGTGGCGAAGCCGCAGGGGCAAAGTTGGGCACCTCGCCTGTCGAACGGTTCAGAGTGAACGTGGGAACCATCCCGACGGTCCCCTCGCCGGCCAGCAGCCCGCTGGTCGAAGGGAAGGCCCGTTGTCGGCTGATGCCGTTGGGATGGGGCGGAGGACCCGTAGTAGTCCGGGCACGGGAAAGCCGTGCACATGGCGAAGGGGTCCAGCGTGTTCGCAGCAATGATGTGGATGGAGGAGGTCGCTGGTGAATATTGGCGCTCCGTGGCCCGACTTCATTGAGGCCGAGGCACGGGTACTCGTGATGCAGATGAAGCTGCACCAATGGGCGACCAGTGATCCTGGCCGTTGTTTTGATGATGTGTTCAACCTCGTGTATGACCCGGCGTTCCTCGTTGTGGCGTGGAATCGGGTGCGGGGCAACAAGGGTGCACGAACCGCTGGGATCGATGGAGTGAAGCCTCGCTCGATCGTTTTCGGTGCCGGGGAACTACTCGACCGGCTGCGAGATGATCTCAAAGCTGGCCGGTTCGTTCCTCAGCGGGTGCGGGAGAAGACGATCCCGAAAGCGTCGGGCAAGATCCGACGCCTCGGTATCCCAACGACCGCAGACCGGGTTGTGCAGTCTGCGTTGAAGCTGGTGCTGGAGCCAATCTTTGAGGCGGACTTCAAGCCATGTTCGTATGGTTTCCGTCCAAAGCGCCGAGCCCAGGACGCGATTGCTGAGATCCACTTCCTCGGGTCACGCACCTACGAGTGGGTGTTCGAGGCGGATATCGCAGCGTGCTTCGACGAGATCGACCACACCGCTCTGATGGGGCGGGTGCGACGTCGGATCGGAGACAAACGTGTGCTGGGTTTGGTGAAGGCGTTCCTGCGTGCGGGTGTCCTCACCGAGGACGATCGGGCCAGGGCAACCATCACCGGCACCCCGCAAGGTGGGATCCTTTCACCGTTGTTGGCCAACATTGCTCTGTCCGTGCTGGACGAGCACTTCACCCAGAAATGGGAAGCGCTCGGACCGGAATGGACACGCGCCAGGCTCCGTCGCACCGGGGTTCCGACCATGCGTCTTATCCGCTACGCGGACGACTTTGTGGTCATGATCCACGGCACCCGCGACGACGCCGAAGCGCTGTGGGGTGAGGTCGCGACAGTGCTCGCTCCGATGGGGTTACGCCTGTCGGAAGAGAAGACGAGGGTCTGCCACATCGACGAGGGGTTCGACTTTTTGGGGTGGCGCATCCAGCGCCGGGCCCGACGAGGCCGAACCGGGAAACGAGCGGTCTACACCTACCCGTCAAAGAAGAGCTTGCTCACTGTGACGGCCAAGGTCCGATCGCTCACCGCCCGACACAAACACCGAAGACTCGCCGACCTACTGCGCAGCGTCAACGCTGTGTTGCGGGGATGGTGCAACTACTTCCATCACGGCGTGTCCTCGAAGACATTCCAATACCTCGACCACTTCACGTGGTGGAGGATCTTTGGATGGCTCCGCAAACGACACGCCGGACTGGGCCAACGGGAACTTGTCCGCCGCCACCTCCCACACTGGGAAATCCGCGACGGCAATATCGAAATGTTCCGACCACGAGCAATCGCCATCGTGCGATACCGCTACCGGGGCACTCGAATCCCGACACCATGGACGAGCCTCACACCAAGATCACCCGCACCAGCGGCATAACACGTGGAGAGCCGGATGCGGTGAGAGTCGCACGTCCGGTTCGGAGGGCGGACCGCAGAAACCCACCAGCAGAAACGCTGACAGGGCGCTGCGGTCCGACCCCTACTCCCGGCTCCCCGGCCCGACCAAAGGCGTCTGGTTCTACCTGTATGCGGTCTGGGACCTGTGGTCACGCAAGACCGTGGGCTGGTGCGTCGACACCACTGAAACCGCTGAGATCGCCGAACGA